>NZ_QHCU01000003.1:0-165000 GCF_003545925.1 Leptospira yasudae
GAGGCTTGACCATATTACGAAAGCCTTGAGGACACTCAAGGCCTTGCTAATGGCAACAACGCCAGGAAGAAATCTAAAAGAAGATTTCAATTTAGACAAACGCTTACATTTCTCTCATCGCAGTTTATATGTTGTTAAGGAATACAATCAATCCGGAGAACCGGGATCACAAAAAAGCCAGGCAATCAATGTCTGGCTTTTTTATTTGGAGCTGGGAGACGGAACCGCAAAAACGCCTTCTATTCCGAAACATCTCACTCCTTTCCACTTCCCCAAAAAAACATGTAAGCCGTTATAACACCGGTCGACGAAGACTCTTTAAGCTCGTAAACTCGAAGTTGCATGAAACGAACGGAAAAAAATCAGGTTATCCTCATAACGGGTGCGAGCGAAGGAATCGGAAGAGAGCTTTCTCTTTTATACGCGAAACGGAAAGCCAAACTCGTTCTCGCATCCCGCAACCAAAACGCGCTTGAAGATTTGGCGTCCGAGAGCGAACGAATGGGCGCACAAGCGCTTGCGGTTCAAACGGACGTATCTTCCGCAGAGGATTGTAAGAACGCAATGGAACGAGCCGTAGAACGATTCGGAAGAATCGACATTCTAATCAATAGCGCCGGAATTTCCATGAGCGCTTCGTTCGATTCTTTGCAGGATCTATCTGTATTTCAAAAACTCATGGCCGTAAATTATCTCGGAGTGGTTCATACTTCTTATTACGCGTTGCCTTATTTGAAGAAGAGTCAAGGGATGATCGTAAACATCTCTTCCTTACAAGGGAAAACTGGCTTTCCAAGATCCACGGGATATTCGGCTTCCAAGTTCGCCGTTCAAGGTTTCAGCGATTCGTTACGAATCGAATTGATGGGAAGCGGAGTCGACGTACTCGTAGTTTCTCCCGGACCGATTTCCACCAAAATGAATTTTAGAAAATTCGACGCAAACGGAATCATCGTTCAGGAAGAGGATCCGAAAGAAGGAAGGAGAAATATCATGTCACCGGGAGAATGCGCGAGTTTGGTCGCGAAATCGATCTCCAAGCGGGAACGGGAATTGATTATGACTTTCGGAGGAAAACTGATTCCTTGGGTCAGACTTTTTTCACCGGCCTTCGTGGATAGAATGATCGCGAATGCGGTGAAACGATTTTATTCCGATAAATAACCCTCGATCGATTTGCTTATGACATTATAAAAATGGAATAAACGGTTCGTGCGGAAGTATGAATCTATAATTGCGGAACGTTTATTCTCTTTCCTGTTGAGTTTGTTCCCGGCGAGAATAGGAGCGCGAAAATAGCTTTACCTTTTACGTGTTTCGATTGAATCGTAGCAAGTGCGTAACGATGAAATTCTTACGTAAAATATTATATTTTTATAAAATAAAAATCAATGGGAGAATTACATGGCGATCGATTCACAGAAAGTGGAACAGCTTGTCGGAAAGTTGTTCGGCGAGATTTCGGCCGGTTACAGCGGAGCGCTGGTCCTGATCGGCGATGCGTTGGGTTATTATAAGGAACTCGCAAAAGGTCCGCTCACTTCCTCCGAACTTGCGGAGAAAACGAAGACGACGGAGCGTTATGCCCGCGAATGGTTGTCTGCGCAGGCGGCGGCGGATTATCTGCAATACGATCCGGCGCAAAAAAAATTCTCCATATCGCCGGAACAAGATATGATCTTTAACAATGAGGATAGCCCTGCATATTTGATGGGCGGTTTTTACGCCGTTTCCGCGGCTTATTCGGCCGTTCCCAAATTGATCGACGCTTTCAAGACCGGCAAAGGCGTTCCTTGGGGAGAACAACACGAACATATCTTCTGCGCGACCGCCAAATTTTTTCGTCCCACGTATCTTTCTCAGCTATTACAATCTTGGATTCCTGCGCTTGAAGGAGGCATAGAGGAGAAGTTGAGAAAAGGCGCGAAGGTTGCGGACGTCGGTTGCGGTTTCGGGACTTCGACCGTTATCTTAGCCAAGGAATTTCCGAATTCCCATTTTTACGGTTTTGACGCACATTCTCCTTCCATCGAAAAGGCGCGTGACGCGGCGCGTCAAGCGGGTTTGAAAAACGTCACCTTCGAGGTCGCTACGGCGAAGAATTATCCGGCAAACGATTACGATTTAGTGGCTATGTTCGATTGTCTTCATGATATGGGAGATCCGGTAGGCGCCGCGGCTCATGCACGTAAGGTTTTAAACAAGGACGGCAGCGTGATTATCGTCGAGCCGTTTGCCCACGATCATCTTGAACAGAACCTGAATCCGATCGGTCGCATCTATTATTCGGCGTCGACCATGTTTTGTACGCCTAGTTCTTTGAGTCAGGAGGTGGCTTTGGGACTAGGAGCACAAGCGGGCGAAGCGCGCATGCGCGACGTAGTCACGAAAGGCGGATTCACTCGTTTTCGTCGCGCGGCGGAATCCCCCTTCAATATCGTTTACGAAGCGCGGGTTTGATCACGATTGCGATGACATCCGGTCTTTGGCCGGTTGGCGCGGCGCCCGTATGTTCCCCGTTCGGGCGCGGGCCGCGTGTTTCTTAGAAATTCAGCGGTTATAGATCCAATCCGGCGGAATCCCCAAACGAAACGCGTCGCCCAAAACGAAAATTCCGTTTTGCATTCTCCATTCTTCCACTTTCTTCAGCGTCTCCGCCTTTACTTCTTTGTTGAAAGCGGCCGCGACTTGATCGAGATACCAATCCCCGTTGATATGAAAGAGAGACAACGTGCATCGTTCCGGAAAGAATATTCTATAAATATAATATTTTCCTTCTAAGATGCGGGTATCGTAGCTGAAGATACAATTGTGTTGGATTCTGGATTCGAGGAATAATTCCTTTCTCGAGTCGATCGGTTCTATCCAATCTTCTTTTTCCATAGGGGGAGCAGGATACGGTTGATCGGGTCCGTTGAACTCGTTCTTCTGAATCTTGCGGATCATTTCCTGTTCGAGACCGAGCAGATGTTCGAGCGATCGAATCTTCCACTGGGGAGAAAAACGTTTCACTTCTTCATAGAGTTGGAACGCGCCTTCGTAATCTTCTTTTTTGAAATTTGAATCCGAAAATCGAATCGAAAGATCCTTTAAAAACAAGGATTCCCATTTTTCGTTCCAGCCCTTCGACAACGCATAGTTGAAAAATTGAAGGATGAATTCGTTGATGATCGGAAGGTGATGAAACGCCTTTTGAAAAACCGGAATCGAATACAGGTTTTGAAACGGCTTTAAATATCCTTTGAGAACGGCCGATTCGGTGATTCTTCCTAAAACCCGCAAAGAACTCGGATGAAAACCCCAATACGCCGCGACTTCTTTTTGTTTTCGAAAGGGAAGTCTTTCTCGGATCTCCTCAAAGTCTTTCGGCACGACGGTAAGGATCGATTCGGGATTTTTGATACAGAATTCCAACGCAAAAATCATTCGTTCTGCATTCTAACCTATTCTTTTAGATCGTCCTTTCTTTTTCTTTGTTTTGGAGAATTTCGAAAAAATCGAAATCCGATCCGTTGCTTAAAAGCGAACAACAGAAGCGGACGGATTTTTTGTTCGGATTCGTCGAAAACGGTGCGTGTCGCTGCGTTACAACGGGAAAAAACGCGCTTGCTTCCGTGCGATGCTTGAACGCAATTCTATATGTTATCGTTTTCAAAGAGGATGTCTTTATGAGTTTTTCGAAAGTAGTGAAACGGGAATTGGAAGTCGCGTTTTCAAAACACGGACAACCGCTCTGGTTTCGAATCGTTAAGTATTGCGTAATGCTGATTCTCTTGTATCTGATTCGGGATTCCGAATATCTTTGGCTTGTTTTGTTAAGCGCATTCGTGATTTCGTTGACCGTTCATTTCTTGTTTAGATATAAAACGAAGGGTTGGACGCAAAGTTACGGACCCTGGAAATACGATCAAAGTTAATCGTGGCTCATTTGCTTGAGAATTTCCGTATTCTTTCCTTTTTCTTCAAAGCGGATCGTAGTAACTCCGCCTAGATTTTTACAAACAACCCCGTCCTTAGAAGTCGAAGTTTGATTCTTTCGGTTTTTCGTTTCGTCCGCCGTTTTCAGGACTTTGGTGTCATTCATCGACAAACCGTCGTCGAAAAGATCGGACGCCTCCTTCCGATTTGCAATCGGAAGGACCGCGCTCTTCGCTCCAATCTGCAACGCACCATTTTAATCTTTTTGTATATTCTATTTTGTTGATTATTCTCGTCGGATTTTTTCGAAATCATGGCGCATTGCAGTATTTCCGCTTCGATCGCTGGCGAGGATTTATCCCGTAAAATTACGATCCTTCCGAATCGAACGGGATTAGTCTCCGTTATAAGCCGCTTCCAGTTTTGCGATGTCGATCTTGTCCATTTGAAGCATAGCTTGCATCACTCTTTGCGACTTTTGCGGATCTTTATCCTGCAAATATGCGCCTAAAATCGGAGGAATGATCTGCCAGCTGACTCCGAACTTGTCTTTCACCCAACCGCATTGCTGTTTCACTCCTCCTAAGGAAAGTTTTTCCCAATATTCGTCGATTTCTTCCTGCGTATCGCAACGGACGAAAAAGGAAATCCCTTCGGTGAACGTGAACGCATGCGCAAGCCCGCTATCCATCGCCATAAAATTCTGACCGGCTATCGTAAAGTCCGCCCGTTTGACGGTTCCTTCTTTTTCGCCGGACTGATCGTTTGCGGAAAAATGTTGGATGGTTCCGATTTTGGAATTCGGAAATTGGGAAGCGTAAAAACGAATCGCTTCTTCCGCCTTACCGTGTTTGTCTCCTACGAACAATAGGAAAGGAATGATGCTCTGTTCTTGCTTTGAAAGATGAATCTGCCAAGAGACTCCGCATTTGTCCTGAAGCCATCCGAATCTTTCACTGAACGGATAGGCGCCCAATTCCATCAGCACGGAACCGCCTTCCTTCAATTTGTTCCAAAGCTGATTCACTTCCTGTTCGGTTTTACAATTTACGAACAAAGAAACGGCGGGAGTAAACCGAAAATGCGGACCTCCGTTGAAGGAAAGCAGCTCCTTTCCGTAAATGGAAAACGTCGCGGACATCACCTGATTCCCCGCTTTCGCTACGCCGGAAACTTTTGCATCGGGAAAAGAAGAAGTATATAGTTCGGTCGCTTCTCCTAAGTTATTGTTGAACATCAAAAAGGGGGATATCTTCTGCATAAAAACCTCTGTTTATACTAATTCCGTTCTTTCAAAGATCTTTGCACCGGCCCAACTACAGGGTAAAGCGATCGCGATGATCCCGAGCGAATACCAAGCCGGCCCTGCGTCCCACATTACGATGGCGCCCGTGACGCTTACGATCACACCCAGAATTCCAAGCGCTAACGCGTGTTTCATCGGTTGATCGGGTGCGACTCTCGCCGTAACGTAACCGCTGAAAATTCCGAATACGATTCGATACGCGGTCGCAAGGGCGAACAAAGAGTCGGACATGATAACACCGAACGGCGGATAAACGCCCGTCTGGTGCAGAATTACGTCCGCTGCGGTCGATAAGATAAAGATCGTGAGAAATCCAGCGAACACGGCCCAGACGCTTTTGAGAAATTTGCGATTCATCGTGGTTCTTCCTTTAACATGAGTTATACGAGCGTTGCGAGCAGGGTTTCGAGTTTGTCATAGCTTGCTCCGAGTCCGTCTTCCATCGGTGAAAGAATAACGCTTTCTCTCGCTTCTTTGGATTCGTAAAGAACGTTTATGGAAAGCAATGTCGTTTTAGAATCGATCTCCGTTAAGACGGACGTATCGATCGCTTCTCCCGCATACCAGGATTCGTCGAAAACTTCCGTGGCGACGAGTCGTTCGGGCGCTGCGATTTCCAAATAGACGCCGCCCATTCCCATATCTCTTCCGCCTTCGTTGCGCCAGACGTAACGATACTTGCCGCCGACTTTAAGATCGACGTCGCAAACGATCAAAGTCCAACCGGGCGGACCTTCGAACCAGCGTTTGAGTAATTCCGGTTTGGTCATCGCATCGAAGACCAACGGCCGCGGCGCGTTGAATGTGCGTGTGATGAGAATCTCTCGTTCTCCTTGCGCGATTACTTTCAGTTTTTTCGTATTCTCCATAGGAGTTCTCCTTAAACGGATCTCGTTCCGCTTTCTTTTTCTTTCTTCCCGACTTTCAGTTCGTCCAAGAGCGCGTCGAGTTTGTCAAAACGCTCTTCCCAAAGCTGGCGGTATTTTTCCAGCCAATCGCTCGCTTCCGCCAACGGCTGAGCCTCGATTTGTCTCGGTCTTTTTTGCGCGTCTTTTGCACGCGTAATCAATCCGGCTTTTTCCAACACTTTGAGATGTTTGGAAATCGCCGGTTGGCTCATGGCAAAGGGCTTTACCAATTCCATTACGGAAGCTTCTCCCTCCGCTAAACGCGCCAGAATCGCCCGTCTGGTTGGATCTGCTAACGCCGCGAACGTCGCATCCAAACGTTCCGACGCACTCATTGGGATGCTCATACTTCAATAACCATACGGTTATATAAAAATTATAGCAAGTCTTTTTCACGTTTGCGATCGGTTTTAGGGGAAAACCCGCAAGGAATCGGGATCCATCCTACGCGCTAAGGATGTGGAGCGCGCGAAGCGGTCTTCTCATTTCAAAAATGAAATGAGAAGACCGAAGGCGTTAGCCGGAGCGCGGAGCAAGCCTGGCCTGCGATTTCTTCCGAAGAATTCCGTTTTCGTCGCCGATCGAGCAGGAGCGCCCGTTCATTTTTGAGTGAAATATAGGGTCTTTTCAAAAACTTGGATATAACGAGTAGGTTCGCAGTTCATGATTAAAATTTCCGGCCTCAATAAGGCTTATACTTCCAAGGTTCTTTTTGACGATTTGAATTTGAGCATCAATCGAGGCGAGAAGATCGGTCTCGTAGGCCGCAACGGTCACGGTAAATCAACGCTCTTTCAAATGATTCTCGGAAACGTGGAAGCGGATTCCGGCACGATCTCCGTTCCGAAGGGTTATAAGATCGGTCACTTGCAGCAGCATCTTCATTTTACCAAACCCACCGTTTTGGAGGAATGCGCACTCGGTCTTCCCGAAGGCGAAGAATACGAAACTTGGCAAGTGGAGAAAATTCTTTCCGGTTTGGGTTTTTCCGAAAAGGATATGGAAAGAGATCCGAACGAATTTTCGGGCGGTTATCAGATCCGAATGAATCTCGCAAAGCTGCTCGTATCCGCTCCCGATATGCTGATGCTCGACGAGCCGAACAACTATCTCGACATCGTTACGATCCGTTGGCTCGAGGAATTTCTGCGCGAATGGGAAGGCGAAATCATATTAGTAACTCATGATAGAGGTTTTATGGACGCCGTCGTCACGCATACGATCGCGATTCACAGAACGAAGGCGATCAAGGTTCAAGGCGACACCGACAAGCTCTACAATCAGATCAATCAGTCCGAAGAAATTTACGAAAAGACCCGATTGAACGAAGCCAAAAAAAGAAAACAGGAAGAAATCTTTATCGCGAAATTTAAAGCGAAAGCGAGTTTCGCGAGCCGCGCCCAATCCAGAGTGAAGAAGCTCGAAAAGCAGGGAGAGATGAAGGCCCTCGAACAGATTCAGGATTTGGAATTGTTTTTCAACAGCGCTCCGTTTGCGGCGAGCCAAATGCTTTCCGCGGAGAATCTCGCTTTCTCGTACGACGGGAAACCTCCGTTTTTGATCGAGGACTTTTCGATCAGCGTAGGAAACCGCGAAAGAATCTGCATCATCGGTAAGAACGGAAAGGGAAAATCGACTCTGCTTAAAGTTCTCGCGGGAGAATTGGAACCGTCCCAAGGTACGATCAAAAAACATCCCGTGTTGAAGGAAGGTTATTTCGGTCAGACGAATAAACTCAACATGAACGAGAACGCAACCGTCGTGGAAGAGATTATGATCTCGGACAAATCCTGTACGGAGTATCAAGCGAGAACGATCGCGGGCGGTTTGATGTTTTCGGACGACCAGGCTTTGAAAAAGATCAAGGTTCTTTCCGGAGGCGAAAAAAGCCGCGTTCTTCTCGGAAAGATTCTCGTGACCCCTTGTCATCTTTTGTATCTGGACGAACCTACGAACCACTTGGATATGCAGTCCTGCGATTCTCTCATCGAGGCGATCGACGGTTTTGAAGGCTCGGTCATTATGGTGACTCACGACGAATTGCACTTACGCGCCGTTGCGACCAAGTTGATCGTTTTCGACAACGATACGATCCGGGTTTTTGACGGTACATACGACGACTTCTTGAACGACGTGGGTTGGTCGGACGAGGATTATTAAAAAGAATCGAATATTCGATTCTTTGAATGGTTCTTTGTTGACTTTGAGCAGGAAGACAACGAGCGATCCATTAGGAATGACGCGTTTATTCGAATGGATCGCTTTCCGACTTGTGAAGCGTTTTTTTACGGAGTGCTTTAAGCCGTTCGGTTTCGCATAGCCTCTTCACGATTCTTTCGTTTTTATTTCGCAGTCATCCGCGTTGAAATCGCGATTCGATTCCAGGAATTGATCGTGTTGATCAGAACGATCAGAGCCACGAATTCTTTTTCGTTGAAATGTTTTCTGACTTTTTCGTAGGTTTCGTCCGGAACTCCTTTTTCGGAAATCTTCGTCACCGTTTCGGTTAATTCCAAGGCGGCTTTTTCTTTTTCCGTATAAAAGGTCGCTTCTCTCCAAGCGTCCAAAAGATAGATTCTTTTTTCGACTTCTCCCATATCTCTCAAGTCCTTCGTGTGCATGTTGATGCAAAACGCACATCCGTTGAGTTGCGACGCGCGGATTTTTACGAGTTCGTAGAGAACGGGGTCGATTCCTCCTTGTTTCGCGAATTCCTCCATTTTCAGCATCGCTTGCAACGACTCGGGATAAACCGTTGCGTAGTTCAATCTAGTTTCCATGTTGTCTCCTATACAAAGGAAGACGCGGCTTGGAGATTTTTGTGACAGAACGGAAGATTTTTTTCCTTATTCCCAAGCGGAGAAGTAGGCGATGACCGCGTTTGCGGCTTGGGTCCGCATTCTCTTGGAGATTTTATTTTCCTGATAATATCCTCGTTTCATACAGGCGAATGCGATCTCCACTCCGAGCGTTGCGACGTCCGGTTGTTTCGGGATCGTAAACGGAACCTTAAGATTCGAGAGTTGAACGCGGACTCCCGCTCCGATATGAGCGATCGTGATCTCCTGCGCAAGATACGCGTTTCTGCTGAATGGGCCGCCTAACACGAGTATGCTGGCAACGGGTGTCGAATCGTAATAATCCGATGCGGCGTCCACTAAGATGCGAACGAGTTTTTTCCAAGAGAGATTCGCGTTCTTGGAGCCTTCGAGAGCGAGAATTTCCCCCACTTTGGCGAGATGTTTTTCGGCGAGTCGAGTAAACAAAGAATACTTATCAGGAAAGAATTGATAGATGCTCGCTCGGGGAACACCCGATTTTTTCGCGATTTCAGGAATGGACGTTTCTTCCGGTCCGAACTTTTCGAGCATTCGTTCCGCGGTTTCCAATACAAGAGCCATTCTTACTTGAGAACGTTCCTGCAAAGGAATCCGAGTTCCATTCGTCTTTTTCCCGTTACGCGAATCGGTTTTGTTTTTTCGGATTGTCGAGTTCTGCATTCTATTTCGTTCGTTTTAGAGGATTTGCATCAATCGCAGACCGTTTAGGTTCTTTCGATCCGGTTTGATCGAAGCCAAAAAATTCTTGCACTCAAATCCAACATAAGTAAGATCTCTCGAAAATGTAACATTTGTTGGATTTTAAATTTCGTCAACGAATGTTCCTGAAACGCAAAGGGGAGAATCGGATGAAGTCGAATGTCAAAGTCTGCGTCGTAGGCGCGGGGCCTAGCGGTATCGCGGCCGCAAAGAATTGCGTTCAATACGGGTTGGACGTGGTCGTTTTCGAAAAGAACGACAAGGTCGGAGGGAACTGGGTCTTTAACTCGAAAACCGGACACTCCAGCGTTTACGAAAACACGCATATCATCAGCTCCAAGGCTTGGTCCGAATACGAAGACTTCCCGATGCCGGACGATTATCCGGAATATCCGAATCATAAACAACTTCAGGCTTACTTCGAATCCTACGCGAAACATTTCGGAGTGTATAAGAAGATCCGATTCAATCATACGATTCAAAAAATCACAAGAACGGAAGACGGAGATTGGAAGGTGGAGTTTCTCGACGCTTCCAAAAAGAAGAAGACCGAAATCTTCGACGTTCTCATGGTAGCCAACGGTCATCACTGGAATCCGAAATATCCGGAATACGAAGGAAAATTCACGGGCAAGTTCCTGCATTCGCACGACTTTAAGGGAGTGACCAACGAGTGGAAGGGTAAGGACGTTCTCGTGATCGGAGGCGGTAATTCCGCCTGCGACGTTGCGGTCGAATCCGCGCGCGTCGCAAACAGCGTGAAGTTGTCGATGAGAAGTCCTCAGTGGTTTTTTCCGAAATTTCTTTTCGGTATGCCTTCCGACGTGTTCGCGGCAAAGACGCCGAGTTGGATTCCGTCCATCATAAAACAATGGACTCTTACGAAGATGCTTCACGTCTTACAGGGTTCTTATAAGAATTACGGTCTTCCCGTTAATACGACATTAGCGCTCAGTCATCACCCGACTTTGAATTCGGATCTTCTCGATTTTATCCGTCACGGAAGAATCAAACCTCGTCCTGCGATCAAAAAACTTCACGGAAAGGAAGTCGAGTTCGTGGACGGAACCAAGGAGAAGTTCGACATCATCTGCGCCTGCACCGGATTTTGGACGACGTTTCCGTTCTTTGATAAATCGTTTATCGATTTTCAACACGTCGAAAAGATTCCTCTCTTCCGTAAAATGATGCACAACGATTATCAGAATTTGTATTTTATCGGTTTGTTTCAGCCGGTGGGTTGTATTTGGCCGATGGCGGATTATCAGGCGAAACTCGCGTGTATGGAAATTCTCGGTAAATACAAACGACCTAAGAATTTAAAGGAAGCGATTCGATACGAAATCGAACACCCTCACTTTACGTTCGGCGGCGGCCAAAGACACGCCGTCGAAGTGGATTATCACGCGTTCCGTAAAGAACTTCAATTGGAACTTCTCAAAGCAGGGATCGATATCGGCAAACCGCCGGGCGGTAACAAGAAGCTGTATAAGGATTTCTCGAAACAAGCGGTTTAGTTTCGGAAAGACATTTTCGAGTTTATTTGTCGTAGCTCCGACAAACAAACCGTGAAACGAGTCGGCCCCCACCCGAGTAGGGTGGAGGAGGTGGGCTTGCGGGAGAAACTCGAGAAAGTCCTCTATATCAGAAAAATCGAATATTCGCAAGAATTATTTTCAGGCAGAATTAGTTGTCGGAACTACGACAAAACTTTCTTGGAACAAAGCGTTAGGGACGCGGAGAGCGCGAAGCGGACATGCTTTTTCTTTGTCTTCCTGCGACAGTCTCAAAACGGATTGCGATTAAAGGCGGATATCCGCATGGCCGAAGCGAACGCGAAGCTCGTAGCGGCCCGACCCGCCTTGGCGGGGAACGCCCGAGTCGTTTCGGTTATCAAGAGCCCGCTTGCGCTTTTTGATTCAAACGTTTTTGAGCGGACCTAAGTTCTCCGTCCGCGATCTGCAACGTCCATTCCGGAAAATGTCTCGCTAAAAAATACTGAAGCCAAGAATCCCAAGTTGCGTATCCGAGAAACTTTTTCTTAGGCAGCCAACGTATGAATGCGTCCGCGACTTTTTCCACGGAATGAACCGCGTTGATCGCCGAACCCATCTCGATCTCCTTCACGAGATCCGGTTTGTCCCGATTCTCTTTTTCCAATCCGGGCGTGTTCGTAGTAGGCGGCAGAAAAATTTTCACCCGAACCCCGTGGAGCATCATCTCCTGCCGCAGGGATTGTGCAAATCCTGTGATCGCAAACTTACTCGCGGAATAAGCTCCGTATCCGTAGATCGAAAACGTGGCGAGCATGGAGGAAATCAGGATGATATCGCCTGATCCTTGTTTGACGAAGTGATCGTGAAAGGCGCGGACCACGTTGACGTGTCCGAAATAATTCACTTCCATTAGATCGCGAAAATCGGATTCTTCCAGATCGCCGACTCTGCCCACTTTCGCATAACCGCTGTTACATACGAGCAGGTCGAGTCCTCCCAATATTTTAAGCGCGCTTTTTGCGGCCTTTTTTACCTGGTCCGGTTTGGAAACGTCGGCGACGACCGAATCGAAGATCGCGTCTTGAGATCCGACCTTACGCAGTTCGCGGACCGCCGCTTCTAGGGTTTGTTTTTTTCTCGCGGATACGATTACGCTTGCGCCCGCTTTTGCACACGCTACGGCGAGTCCTTTTCCGATTCCCGTGGAACCACCGGAAATAAAAACTTTCTTACCTGCGAGTTGAGAAGGAAGGACTTTCATAACGGATTCTCACTTTTTGATTTTATAACCGGTTTTAAAAATCAGCCAAACGAGAGTTAGACAGATCGTAAGAAACACGAATACCATCGTAAGACTTACGCCTACGCTTACGTCGGCGATTTCGTAAAAACTCCAGCGGAATCCGCTCACCAAATACAGAACCGGATTGAAGAGGGTGACCTTTTGCCAAAACGGCGGAAGCATATTCGCGGAATAAAAACTTCCTCCCAAAAACACGAGGGGCGTGATGATCAGCAAAGGAATGATCTGAAGTTTTTCGAAACTATCGGCCCAGATTCCGATGATGAATCCGAATAAACTGAAAGAGATCGAAGTCAGTAAAAGAAACAAAACCATCACGAACGGATGCGCGATTTTAACGGGAACAAACAACGAAGCCGTCGCAAGCATGATCGTTCCGAGAATCACGGATTTGGTTGCCGCCGCTCCTACGAAACCGATCACGATTTCGAACATGGAAATCGGCGCCGCGAGAATTTCATAAATCGTTCCTGTAAACTTAGGGAAATAAATTCCGAAGGAGGAATTGGAAATACTTTCCGTCAGCAAGGACAACATGATGAGTCCCGGAACGATAAACGAACCGTAACCGACTCCGTCCACTTCCTGAATTCTGGAACCGATCGCCGAACCGAAGACGACGAAGTAGAGCGACGTGGAAATTACGGGAGAAGCGATGCTTTGAAATAGGGTTCTCCAGGTTCTGGACATCTCGAAGAGATAAATGGATTTGATGGCTTGCAGATTCATTGTGACTCCTTTACCAATTGAACGAAAATTTCTTCCAGAGAACTCTGAGTCGTATTCAGATCCTTGAAATCGATCTTCGCTTTTTTCAAGTCTTGCAATAGCGCGGAGATTCCAGTCTGTTTTCCGTGGGAATCATACGTGTATAGAAGTTGTTTCCCGTTGTTTACGATCTCGAGCCCTTTCGTTTTTAAACCGGCCGGAATCTTCTTCAACGTCTGATTCAAATCGATCAGCAACTGCTTCTTGCCGAGTTTGTGCATGAGTTCCTTTTTATCTTCGACAAGGATCAATTCTCCCTTGTTCATTACGCCGATCCGATCCGCGATTTCTTCTGCTTCCTCGATGTAATGCGTCGTTAAGATGATCGTGACTCCGTTTTCTCTGAGATTGCGGACGATGTTCCACATATCCTTTCGGAGTTCCACGTCGACTCCCGCGGTAGGTTCGTCCAAAAAGAGGACCTTAGGCTCGTGGGCGAGGGCCTTTGCGATCAGAACCCTGCGTTTCATTCCTCCCGATAAGGTAAGAATCATCTGATCCTTCTTTTCCCAAAGGGAAAGGGATTTTAAAAGTTTTTCAATATAATCGGGGTTAGGCGATTTTCCGTACAACCCTCTCGTAAAACAAACCGTGGCCCATACGGATTCGAATGCGTGAACGCTCAATTCCTGCGGAACCAATCCGATCTGCGATCTCGTAAATCGAAAGTCTTTGAGAATGTTTTTGCCTTTGACTTCGACGGAGCCGTCGCTCGGATTTACGATTCCGCAGATTACGGAAATTAAGGTCGTTTTGCCCGCGCCGTTCGGACCGAGCAACGCGATGATTTCTCCGTCTTCGATTTCCAAAGAGACGTTTTTCAACGCTTGGAATCCGTTCCCGTAGAATTTAGAAAGATTTTTCACGGAGACAACGGATGACTTCGTTTTCGGTTTCATGTTCTTTCCTGAATCTTGATCTTGTAGAATCGATTGATTGAAATGCCTAAAATACTAAATCCCGTTTCTTAGAACAGCATCATTTTCGAATTATAGGTCTTCTATAAATATCCGTTTTTTGACCGCTTTGAATATCGATTGTATTTTCGTACTTTGGTTTGGAGATTTTACGCTCCTTCTCCGAGCGAAACCGCAAGCAACGTCAAATCGTCCGTTAAATCCTGTGATTGCCTGAATCGATATAGGCTCTGAAGATGAGAATCCAAGATCTCCTGAATCGGAGTGTAAAGATTTTCCTGTAAATAAGAATGGAACCGTTCTTCTCCGTAGAGTTGCATTAGACTTTTATCAAATACTTCGAAGGCTCCGTCCGAAAACAGAAAAAGCCGAAACGGATCTTCGAAATGAAACGACTTCGTATTAAATTTAGCGGCGGTTTTTAAACCTAAAATCGGACCCGTTTTCGGGAGAGAAATTTTGGAATTTTTGGAAAGAATCACCTGTTCGGGGTGCCCTCCCGAGGCGTATTGTACGTTTCCCGTTTTAGGATCCCAATCCAAGACGAACGCCGTAAAAAGGGAATTCAGCGTTTTGAACATGGGGAGGATTCGTTCATTCAATTGTTCTAATATGATTCCGGGCTCCGATTCGGATTCCTTCAGAGCGTCGTAATCGGCTTTGATCGCCATCGTCAAAAGCGCGGCTTGGGTTCCGTGACCCGTCGCATCCGCTATGAAGAATCTCCAGCATCCGTTTCCGGTTTTACGAATGTCGTATATATCACCGCCGATCGGTCCCATCGGAAGATATTTGACGGTCCATAAAAACGGCCAGTCCTTGGAATGAGGATTCGGGAACATGGACTTCTGCAATTTTTCCGCGGTCTGCAGATCCGATTGAAGCAGATTCAACGCGTTGTCCCTCTGAAATTCGAGATTTTTTCTTTGTGTTACGTCCCGGATGATGATTCCGATATAATGATCCTTTTCGACCATCCAATCCGTAAGCGAAAGTTCGAGCGAAAATTCCGTGTCGTCTTTTCTCAATCCGATCATTTCGATCGGCTTCGGAGTTTTTCTTCTTCGTTTGGAAGTGAAATAACGCCTAACACCGTTTCGGTGTTTGTTTCGATTTCTTTCCGGAAGGATTTTTTCCAAGGGAGAATCGAGGATTTCTTCTGCGCTCCATCCGAAAATTTTTACGGCGCCTTCGTTCCAAAAAAGAATTTTTCCCGATATGTCCGAGACTAGAATCGCTTCCTGCACCGATGCGGAAATCGCCCTGAATTTAATCTGAAGTTCCTGATTGAGGATGTCCGTAAACTTGAGGAGACTTCTGTATCGAATGGAAATCAGAAGCGATTGAAACGCGATGAACAACAGAAACGTATACGGAACGATAAACGGAGTCGGGATAAGTCCCAGGCGCGACAACGTGTCGTTGAGCGCTCCGATCAAAAGCAAAAGACAAGAGGCTAAAAACACGAACGAACCGGTTCGTTTATGAAGAATGGCGCGGATCATCACTACAAAGACAACTAAGATCAGCGCGATCATATAATACAGATAGGCCTCTACGAGAAGTTCGAGCGGATCACCCTTCAGGAACCAAAAAATCCCGAACACGATCCAATTCGGAACGAGAAAGATGCGGAAGGCAAGGGTCTTGAATTCGTTCGGGAACAAGGAACGAATGTAACTCAGAAAGACCGCCGCTAATACGAAGAGACTTCCTAGGTCGATTCTAAATTCGAGAATCGGAGGAAAGTTCGGGAATATTTCAAAAATATAATGTTCTTCGGTAAATAAAATTCTCAGCGCGAGGATGGCGCATACGGAGGAAAGATAAAGCGACGAGGATTCTTCCTTTGTGAGAAGATAAAAGAAGAAGCTTGAAAATCCGAAAAACAATAAGGCTCCGAACGTAAGAAAGTCCAAATTCCTTCTCGTCTTGTCCGTTCCGGCGATTGTAGAAAACGTGCCGAGTTCGGGGGTTCTCCGGATGCCTCCGACTCCTTCAAACCAATTCGAAACTTCTAATGTGATTTCAAGCGTTGTATCCTTTTCTCCGATCGGAAAGTGAACGATCGGTTTGCCGATTCTGCGGACTTCTTCTTTGGGATCGAGGGACGGTTTTCCGAATTCTAAAGCGAGTTTTCCGTTGATATAGGCTCGATATGCGTTGTGGATCTCATGAAACTTGATCGCATATTCGCCGGGAGTAAGTCCGGTTACTTTGAGTTTATACGTCGCGGTTCCGAACGCGTTGCCTTTGAAGTTCGGGAATTCACTCGTTTCCCAAAAGCCGGGAACTTGAATCGTGCCGAGCTTTTGTTTCGAACCGAACCCTTCCGAGATTTCCCATTCTCCTTCCAAGGGAAGAATGGTTCCGCTCTCGAGCGTGTTTCCGTTTAGCGAAAGAATTCCATCCTTCGCTTTGGGAAAGGGTTCGACGGAACGTTTGCAATCCGTTGCAATAAAAGAAACGAAACAGAAGAATGCGATCGTAACGAAAATGCGAATCGTTCGTTTCGGCGGTCGAAGCATGACGACCATTCATAAAAGAGAAAGCTTGAAATCGCAATCTAAATTCTAAAACCGGTATCGCGTTTTTGAGAATTGGCGATCCCTCGCTCCCAGGTATTCGGATTGCCTGCGAGTATGACTTGATTTTTCGCCCTCGTGATTCCCGTATAAAGGATCTGACGGTTGAGAAGCCGATGCGATCGCTCGTCTTCCGAGGATTCGGGATGATCGGGAATGTAGATTAGAATTGTATCATATTCCGATCCTTGGCTTTTGTGAACGCTCATGACGAACGCCGGTTCGTGTTCGGGAAGAGTGTCGAGCGCGAAGGGGAATAGTTTTCCTTCGATCGGAAAAACGGCCCTTAATTCCCCAGTGGATTCCATTCTCAGAACGATTCCGATATCCCCGTTGAATAACTTTCTGCTCGAGTCGTTTTGTGTGATCAAAATCGGAAGTCCGACAAAATACAAACGTTTAGAAAGTTTTTTCGGATAGAGATGCGGACTTGTTTCGGATTCTTTTTTACGAAACAGATCCCGCGCTGCGAGATTCATGAGTTTATTTTGAACGGCTTCGACTCCCCAATAACCTCTTCTGAAAATCGTGAGACAACGAAATCGTTTCAATTCATTCTGAAATTTTTCCACGAACTCCGGCGCATTCAAATCGACCGAGTCGTACGCCTTCCAAGATCCGATTTCCGAAATGCGCGGAAAAAGAATCTTATCCCAGAGAGTTTCCGCGAGTTCGTCTCTGGAAAAATGATCGGGGGTTTTGCTCGCCGGATTCTGCAGCCATACGACCTCGCTTTCATACGTCCTATCCGCGCCGAGAAAATCGGTTCTTGCAAACGAATCGTCGATCCTGGTTCCGAGATTCAGATTTTCGGGGGAATAGCGCAGAATTTCCTCGGCGAGAGTTACGATCTTGGATACGTTGCCCTTTGCGTTCGGTTTCTGGCGGTTGCTTTCTTCGAGCCTGGAAACGAAATTCTTTTTTTGGGATTCGAGCGTGGAAAGAAAGTCGCTTAACACCGCTCCTTTTTCGACGGAAGGAAGTTGGTGCGGATCTCCGATCAGGATAAAACGAAACGGAACGGTCGCATTCTTCGGTTTTTGCGGAATCGCATTCCATAAAGAAAGCATAATATTCAGATCAACCATGGAAACTTCGTCCACGATGATCAATCGATGCGGAAGATAGCGTTCCTGATTGTAGTAGAATCCGTTCAACGAGGGTTTGTAGGAAAGAAGTCCGTGAATCGTCTGCCCCCGCAAGGAACGGATCATCTGCGGATCTCCGATTTTTTGGAGATTTTCCTGGATCGACTCGGTCAGTCGTTGCGCGGCTCTTCCGGTCGGTGCGACAAGCGCGATCTCTTCAGGAGGAGGGAGTTGTCCGATCGCATTCAAAATTTCTAATAAAAAGGCGACAACCGTGGTTTTACCCGTTCCCGGGCCGCCGCTGATGATCTGAAAGGAAGAATGCAGACAGGAAAGGATCGCCTTTCTTTGTCCTTTTTTCAACGGGAAACTCTTGGCTTCCAGAGCATTTAGAATCTCTTCTACTTTGCCCGGGTCGAAGTTCGGCGCGACTTCGTTTTGAATTCTTTCCCGTAAAAGAGATTCCAGTTCGATTTTACTCTGATACGTTTTGTCGAAATAGACCCATTCTTCGTTTTGGAATTTATCGACCGCGAAACCGGGAGGTTTCGTCTTTAGAAGATTCTTCCATTCCTTTTGAACCGGAACACAAAGGCTTCCTTCCTCCATCGCGGCCCAAATCGCATTCAGAATTTCTAATAGGATGGTTTCATCCTCTTCGGAAATTCGTTTCGGTTGTTTTTTCTTCGAACCCGCTTCTTCTAGTTCGAGAATGTCGTTTTTCAGTCTTTCGATAAAACCGGAAAAGGATTCTTCCATCAAAGACCGTCCCCCCAGCGGATCGAAGTCAGTTCGCGGACGTTTTCCCGTATTTGCGAAATTCTTTTCGCATCCCAATCGAAGTCGCAATAAATTCCCGAGTTCGTTGCGGCCTTCATTCCTCTTAGAAAGAAGTAATACACTCCTCCGAGTTTTTGAAGCGCTTCGTTCTGACCGAATACGCTCTTCAGATATTCATAAAGAATCATCGCGTAGATATCTCGTTGCAGATCGTATCTGCTTTCCGCGTTTTCTACGTTTCGTTTTAACGATTCGGGAGAATAATCGTCAAGCAGGTTCGATTTATAGTCCGCGAGATAAAATCGATCGCCGATTTGAAAAACCAAATCGATCGAACCTTTCAGAAAATTTCCCGGCCCGCTTCTTTGCGGATCCAGATCCAGATGAAAGTCCATTTCCGAAATCCGATTTTCTTTCGCGATATCCGCGAGTTGAAACGCAGCGCCTCCGGGGAGCGGAACGTTCGCGTTTAAGGAATTCCAGAGAATTTCGGCGGCCCTTTGGCGATAGATTTCCTTTTCGACGTTCGTATTTTTTCTTTGTGTCCCCGAGATCGGAAAGAATTCAAGGTGATGATTCATTCTGGAAAGAATTTTCTCGTCGTTTAGAATTCGTTTCGGATGATCGACTTTGAATTTTGAAAAATCGGATTCCTCCAAAAGAACGTGTAGAAACGATCCCGTCGCCGCGGAAGAGGGAAGCGCGTCCACGATCAGATCTCCGATGTCTTCCGCGTCGTCCGACTTGAAGGCTCTCGTTTCTTCCAAGGTTGAAACGGCGATCGCCTCGGATGTTACGTTCGCTCTGGTCCGCAAAGAGGAATAACTGTGGAGTTGGATCGTCTTCGGATGTTCCGATTCCTGATGGAGCAACGGCGAAAAAGAAAGTTCCTCGTTTGCGATCGTATTGCGTTTGCTCGGATCGCTTTGATCGAAAGGTTGTTGCGTCCATACAACGCTCGTAAAGAGATTCGGATCGGGATCGTTTTCCAGGATATGCGCGAGTCGAGGATAAAGAATTTTATAATATGCTGAATCTCTCGTTTTGACGTGATTTACGGGAGTGTAAAAAGGAAGATAAAGCCTCGCTTTGGGGCGCGTGATTCCCACATACAAAAGTCGTTTGTTTTCGTTCCAGGATTGATACGAATATTCTTTTTTGCCCGTATCGATCTCGTCTTCTTTGTCCCAGAGGCTGAGTTTCCAAAACCGTTCTCCGTTTTCCAGATACGGATAATCGTAAACGTCGGGGATAAAATTCGCGGAAAGATTGAATAAGAATACGACGGGCCACTCCAATCCTTTGGACGCGTGCAAAGTGAGAATTTGAACCGCGTCCTTTTCGGTTTCCTTTTCGAAAAGAGGCAATTCCTCTTCGCTTTTCGAACCGCTTTGAAGTCGTTTTAATTCCTCCAATATTTCCTCGAGGTCCGCTTGGTTTACGATTTGGAACTGAAGAAGTTTGCGGAAGATCTGTCTGTAGTTCGTTCGTTTTCGTTCCCAGTCGATGTCCGTCGCTTCTTCCGTTAAAAAGATTCTGCTGTCTTCTTCGATCGATCGGAATAACTCCGCAAACTTGCGATCAATGGCGAAGGTTTTCCATCGATCCAAGGTCGTCTTTTCATACGAGTCGATGGAATGTTCGTCAAATGCGGAAAGATGTTCCGGATGAACCTGGAAAAGATCGCCTAACAAGAGTTTGCGATAGGAGGAAGGTTTGTTCGGATCCAATAAACATTCCAAGATGTTCGAGATCTGATACGATTCGGGAGATTGATAGATCCCTTCCTGCTTGTAGAAGGAACAGGGAATCCCTCTGAGTTTTAAGGATTGTTCTACGAGTTTTCCTTCGGCCTTTCCTCTCACTAAAACAGCGATCTCGCGAAAGTTCAGTTTCTTTTCTTCGAATTTGTCCTTTGCTGTTTCCGCGTTTGAAACAAGATATTGGAACGGTTTAGTTTCGTCCGTCAGCTTGAGAATTTCTTCCGCGATGAACTGAGCCCAGGCGCTTTTTGCGTCGTCCGTTTTCCAAAATTCTCTGCCTTGGAAACGAACGATGTGAATCGGGCCTTGTTTGTGCTTGTCGCTTAACAAAATTTTGAAATCGTTTTCGGGAGGTTGTACGGGTTTATAATCGATCGGAGTGGATTCGAAACCTCGTTCTACGATCGGGAAAAAACTCCGTTCTCCCGTTTTACCCCCGAAGATTTCGTTGTAAGCGGAGATCAGCTCGGGAACGGATCTATAATTGACGTTCAGCGGAATTTCGACCGCTTGGTGCGATTTCAATTCCTGTTCGGCTTGAAGATACGTTCCTATATCCGCTCCTCGAAAACCGTAGATGGATTGTTTCGGATCTCCGATCAGATACAACGCACGTTTGGAAGTTTCGTTTCCGTTCGGTTCCAGGAAAAGCCGGGAAAAAATTTCGTATTGAACCCGATCCGTATCCTGAAATTCGTCCAAGATTCCGATTTGATAACGGCTTTGCAGCGCTTGGAGAAGATGTGCGTTTTGCAGAGAATCTCTGGTTTTGAGAATCATCCGATCGTAACTCATCCATTCTCCCGTTTGAAATTCCCGCTCGACCATGTCCGCGGCGATCAAAGCGGTCTTTTGTGCGAAGGTTTCGGCGTTCATCGGAGTTTGGTCGTTGCGATACGGATATCGTTTGCCTCCGAGTAGTTTGGAAGCCGCGGTAAGAATATTCTCTTTTTGTAATTTATAATCCGAGGAAGAAAGGAAGTGTTCGAGATCCTCGGGCGCGACCCAAGGTTTCCATTCCTCGTGTTGGAGTTTGTATAAGGCCGCCTCGAGACGTTCCTTCGAATCGGTGAGAATCCACTGGGAAGGAGTTTCCGTTTCGACCGGATATTCCTGAAGAATCATATTACAAAAACCGTGTATAGTCGCGATCGTAACCTGATCGAGTTCCTTCGCTTCTTTTGTAAGGCCGGCCTGGAGAAGTTTTTTTCTCAGTCGTTCTTTGAGTTCGCCCGCCGCTTTTTCGGTAAACGTGAGGATCAGGATTTGAGTCAGAGGAATCTTATGTTCTAAGACGAGATCGCCCACGATTTCCATAATCGTATATGTCTTACCGGTTCCCGCGGAAGCTTCGATAAAACTGGATTTCAATGGATAAGGACGCGATTGTTTCATAGATCCTTTTTCCAATCCAGAAGCGGTTTGTAGAAATTCTTAGCCCAAGCGATTCGGGATTTCAGAATCAAATCCGGAGTTTTCGGATAAAGTTTTACGAGAGGAGAAAGTCCTTCCTTCACGGAACTCAGTTCCTCTTTGAGAAAATCGATCCACGCGGATTCGTCGTCGAACTTTGCCGATCGATCCGGGGATTTATTTTTGCCCGTTCCGCCTTGGATGTTTTTAACGTAATAATTGAGAAAGGCTCTTCTCGGGAAAAAGACCGGTTCTTTTTTCAGGTAGTCCATTAGAATTTTCGCAAGGTATTCGACTCCGAGATCGGAGCTTTCGATTTCGTATTGAAGTTCGAGAGAATTCTTCTTTTTGGATTCTTCTTTCGGGCGCGGTTTGAAGGAATAGATCTTGAAGTTTTCGTTGGACGAAGCGAACGCGACTCCGGTTAAAAACGGAAAGCTCATCACCTTCCAATAATCCTTATAACCGAAATAATCGTCGCTCGGTCTTTCTTCCAAACTCTTGGAAAAGAGCCAATATAAATTTCCGTCTTTTTCGATGACGTGTTCCCATTCGCCTTTGAGAGAAACCGAACCGTCGTCCAAAGGGACTTTCAACTCGGGAAGTTTTTTACAGATTGCATCGGGTAGTCCCGTGTCGCCTAAACTCAAGTAGGGATAATACGTTCCCCCTTGAAAGAGGGGCTTCCATTCGGAAAGAAGTTTACTCGTCGTTTCCAAATAATCCACGAGATCGGTTTCTTGAATCTTGCCGAACACGGATTGGGGAAACTGCGCGGAAATTTTTTCTTTTTCAAGAATCGGGGATAATGCTTCCGAAATTTTTTCCCGCGTCCAATCCCAAGGTTTGTCTGCGACCAAACTCGGCATCATAAGTGCATGCACTTTTTTTAATAGAGTCGCTTCGGCGATCGCGTCCAAATCGAACGGTTCTTTTTCGTCTTTCCCCGTTTCGTCCTCGTCCAAATACATTCCGAGTTTCCGTTTGAGATACGTGTCGAGAGGATCGCTCAAAAATTGGGAAAGTTCGCGTACGTCCACCCCCGAGCGGGAGAATTCGATTTCGTTTTTAACGAGCTCGTTCGGATCCTGAAATCTCGTAAGAACGGGGTGATCCTTTCTGTTTCCGTTCACCCATACTCTTGCGAAGTCGTAGCTCACAAGGCCTTGTTCGAGTCCTTCGGTGGTATGTTCGTATTTTATACTATACGAATGCAGTGGCAGTTTGACGGCTTCTTTGATTCGCATCGCTTCCATGATCTCGAAAAGATGGGAACAGGGTTCGAATGTTTTGTCTTCCTGCAGATTCTTGCCTACGTAACTGAAGGTTAACGATTCTTTTGCGGAATGGATCGTTTCCCAGAGAAGGGATTCCTGAATTTCTCTTCTGGAAATATCCCAATCCTCTTTGTGATCCTTTCTTAGATTGAGTTGGGAACGATCGTTCGAACCGGGAAACTTCCCTTCGCCGAGTCCGAGGATATAAACGTGTCGGAACGGAATCGGACGCATCGGCTGGAGAAGAGAAATCGTCACGCCGCCGGTGAGATACGCTCCCTTGCGATACGGGATCTGATCGAAGATCTGTTCGGTGACAAATCGAAGGAGCGAGATTCCTTCTTCTTGATTTTGTAAAAGGATTCCTTCCCATTCGGAAAGCGATTCCAGCCAGCTCTGAAATAATTTTCCTTCCTGTTCGTATTCTTCCGTGAACTCGAAGAGTTCTTCGAGCGCGGAACGAACGTGCCTCAGATAATCGGAAGTCCATCGAACGGTTTTGTCCTGAGGCGCGGGCATGGAAAGAATCTCGTTTTTTGCGCGCAGAATTTTTTCCCAAAAGATCGTAAGAACGGAAGAATTCTCCTCGGATTGAATACGGATCGGAGCGATCTTGAATTTGTTCCAAGCGGTATCATCCGAAAGAATGGAGGAAAGACGAATGCGTTTGAGTCCATTCGAAATTTGGAATGAATCTTTTTCTCTTCCCGATTCCTCGTATTGAATTCCCGAAGTTTCGATCAGAGTTTCCAGATCCAAAATCGTTTGCGGATGAAGACGGATTTTATTTTGCAGAAGAGGGTTTCTTAAAAGTTTGAGAAGTCCGTTCTTATCGATGGAGTTTCCCGAACAAATCTCCCAAAAATGAATCAATCCTCGATACAAGAGCGAAGCGTCGTTCGCTTTGATATCGGTCAAGGAATAGGGGATTTTTTTGCGGATCGGATCGCTCGTTTCCTTCGTCTGCAAAAGAATTCCTCCGTCAAACACCCATTCGACGGCGGGTCGATACGTTTTCATATCGGTGACAAGAATCGCAAAGTCGAGATACGTCAGACTCGGGTCGCGATTCATCTTATGGAGAATGTCGTTTGCGACGCATTCCATTTCCCGATACGGAGAAGGCGCGTTCCAAAAACGAACCGAAGCGTCCTCTTTCTCATCGTACACGTTAGTCGCTCTTTCTTCTCCAGCGAGAAATTTCCGAAGTAATCCCAGCCTTTTCGGATACGAATGTGAATTCTCCAGATGTTTGGAAATCGCTCCTTGAACTCCTGTCATTCTTGCGGCGAGATGAATCTGCGGAGATGCCCATCGTTCCGGATCGGTGATTTCCGCGCGAATCGTCTTTGTCGCGCCCGTATGAAATTGATAGAGATAGATCGGGAGTTTGTCCGTTGTAGAAAGCGATTCCAAGATTCCTAAATACGTATCCGCGAGATTGGACAAACAAAAGAGATGTAACGAAGGAAAGTTCGAAGGGGAAGATTTCGGTTTCTTTTTCGATTCTTGTAAGAGAAATTGAACGAGCGTGCTCGGTTCTTTCGATCGCAGGAAAACGTTTTGATACAACTTCTTTTGAAAAAGATAATATTCGTCCTCTTTCGGAAACGGAGTCGGACGGCGCGAGATCGAGGGAATTTCGAAACCTTTTTCCTTTGCCCAGTTTTGAATCCAGGAAGATCGGTTTAATTCGTAATCTTTATAAAGCGAAGTCAGCTTTGCGCTGAGGAAAAATGCGCGGGATACTCCGCTGAGATACGAACGCAGAAATTTCGTTTCTTCTGCGTTTTTGTTTTCGATCAGATGCGTAAGGATCTTTCTTTGATTGGCTTCCTGACTCGGAAAAGCGCGCTCGAACGGATCGTAATTCAAATCCGATCGAAGATGATAGTATTCCTCCAAAGCTTTTTCGAGAAATAAAAAACGGAGATTGGCGGAAAGTCCGTCGATCCGGGACAAATTCAGATTCAACCAGAGTTTCATGTTCGTACTCGGAACGACGATCACGGGAGCGTGAAGCGGAAATCGTTTTCGTTCCGATAGGATGTTTTTGGAAAGTTCGACCGCGATGTCTTCGAGCGATAGACTTGTGATATGAGTGATGGACAAACGTTTTCTCCGCGGTCTCCGAATTACGAGCATTCTAAGAAATCCGCGGCCTGGCAAGTATTACATTTTCTCTTGCGTTCGAAGATCGGTTGCAAATTCTAATCTCAATGACTTCTTTGACTCCGATCAAAGCCCTTTTCGGAATTTCCGAGTTTCGAACTTCTCAAGAGAGAATCATTTCGGACATTCTTGCGGGAAAGAATTGTCTCGTCATCATGCCGACCGGAATGGGGAAGTCGATCTGTTATCAGATTCCCGCTCTTGCAATGGACGGTCTTACGATCGTTCTTTCACCTTTGATTGCGTTGATGCAGGATCAGGTTTCCAAATTAAAGAAGCTCGGAATCGACGCGTGTTACATCAACTCCTCTCTTTCCAAAGAGGAACGTCTTCAAAGTTACGAGAATCTAAAACGCGGCAAATACAAGATCGTATACGTTTCACCGGAACGATTCCGTAAAAAGGAATTTTTGGATTCTCTTCAGGAACGGAAGATTTCCCTTCTTGCGGTCGACGAAGCTCATTGTATCAGTCAATGGGGACACGACTTCAGACCGGATTACACGAAGATCGCGGAGTTCAGGGAAATTCTACGCTTCCCGACGACGATCGCGTTAACCGCAACCGCAACGCTCGAAATTCAAAAAGACGTGATTCTTCAGATGGGACTGAAGGAATCGGAGATCGAAATCTACAACGAAGGGATCTGCCGCCCGAATCTGTTTTTGGACGTCCGCACCTTCGTCGACGAACCTTCCAAATCGGACGCGATTCTCGATTTGCTAAAACGACAAAAGAAAAGCACCGTCGTTTATTTTAACCTCATCCAAAATCTGCAGAAGTTCAGCGAAAAACTCGACGTTCAAAAAATTCCGCATCGTATCTATCACGGACGTTTGGCTCCCGATCAAAGAAAGAAGGTTCAGAATCAGTTTTTAAAATCCGACGATACGATTCTTCTTGCGACGAACGCGTTCGGAATGGGAGTCGATAAACCGAACATACGCACGATCGTTCACGCCGAACTTCCTTCTTCTTTGGAAAGTTATTATCAGGAAATCGGAAGGGCGGGAAGAGACGGCCAGGCTTCCGATTGTCACGTGTTTTACAATCAGGACGACCTAACGGTGCTGATGGATTTTATCGAGTGGCAAAATCCGGACGCGGCTTTTATCGCAAGGGCGTATCAAACCATGCAGCGTCTTGGAGAGAAATTATCTTCGATCGAATACGACGAACTTCAGTCCTTGATCGTTCATAAAAATCGGGGCGATCATCGACTACAGACGGTTCTCAATCTGTTCGAAAGACACGGTGTCACTTCGGGAGAGTTGGATAAGAATTCCTTAAAGTTGGAAACTTCTTTACCGGCCGTTCTTTGTTCCGCCGAAGAACTCGAACTTAGAAAGAAGACGAGCTTGAAACGTTTGTATCAGATGCTCCTTTATTTAAAATCGGAACGATGCAGAAGGGAATTCGTCTACGAATACTTCGACGCTCCGTTTACGAAATGCGGCAACTGCGACGTTTGTAAAAATTCCACCGTAAATTGATCCGGAATTCGTTTGTCGGTCCAAATTCCGGCTTCGAAAAAAAGGTTGTCTTGTATCCGTCGATATATCTCTCCAAGTCAAAAAGACGAAAAAAAGCGCAACAGATTTGGAAATAAAAAATTGAATCTTCCGTTTTCGGGTTCGATTCTTGTCCTACTTGCGATTCGGGTCGATAATACTTTTTAAAAGAGGTGTTTATGATTCGTAAGTGGATGTTCTTCTTTCTTTTTGCATCGATCGTCAATTGTGCGGGCTGGGAACGTTTGGTTTCTCCTTCTCGCTGGGAAAAGATCGGCACTCCTCAGTACAAAAACACGCAGGTCTTCGTGATCGATCCGCAAGAGGACGTTGAAATCGAAGCGGACGAAGGAACTAAAATTCAATTTCCGAAAGGGAGTCTCCTCGCACAAAACGGAGGCCTTGTAAATTCTCCGGTGCGAATCGAAATTTCCGAATATTATAAAAGCGAAGATATTCTGCTCAGCGGTTTGAGCACGGTTTCTTCGGGACGTCCGATTCAAACCAAGGGAATGATTTCCTTAAACGGCTATATGGAATCCGGCGGAAAAGTAAAAGTGAATCCGAAAAATCCTCCGAAGGTCGCTTTCGCGTCCTCTTTCGAACCCGGTTATGAAATGTTTTACGGGACCAAATCCGGCGACGGAATTTTGGATTGGTCGACTCAGGTTCCAAAAAATACGAACGCTTCCGCTTCGGGAGCGGACAAGGATCCTTCCGAAACCGCAAAGAACGATACAAAAGAAAATTCGAATATTCTAAATTTTGAGAATCAAAAAGAAGGATCGAAGGGAAATCGGATCGTTCTTGCCAAATATCAGAGGGCTTCGTATGCGGACGGGGCGGAAACGATGAGCGGAAGCGGCCCCGCGGAACGGAGAGGCGCGGCCCAGAATTCGTATTATTATCCGATTTTAAACTTCGGTTGGATCAACTGCGATCGATTTTTGTATATGGGATTGAAGCTGATTCCTTTAAATATCGATACGAATTATCCCACGTATGAAGAGGAGACGACGTATCTTCTCATCATTCCTTCCGTACGATCCGTGATGCCCGCGTATAAGGATCCGAACAACCGGGTTTATTTTCCCAACCTTCCTCCGGGAGAAAAAGCCGTACTTTACGCTTTGAAAAAATCGGGCGTTACCCGTTGGCAGGTTTGGATTCGCGAAACGATCGTAGGAAAGGAAGACAAGCTCGTTCCCGAATGGGAATTGGTGGGACCGAAAACGTTGGAAAAAAGAATCCGTTCCTTGAATTTTTAGAAAAGGGCCGAAATCGGAAAACGGAGAAGGCGGTGAATGCGATCCGGTCTTCTCCGCGTGAAAACGTATTATTCTTTGATAATGTATTTATCCACGGAAAACTTTCCGCTTCCTAAAACGAACACCACAAAGGACAATAAAAGGTAGACGAACGGAAGATTTTTCGCTTGAAACGGATCTTGTGCGTGCGCGATAAAAAACGCCACGAACATCGTGATGAAGATCGGGATCACCGTAAGACGCGTCAAAAGTCCGATCACGATAAAAATTCCGCAAAAGAATTCCGCGAACACGACGAGAATCAGCGAAGTCTTGGAGCCGATTCCGATCAAGTCCGGAAACATGGGGAGAATTTGGTCAAAGCCGACTAACTTCGGATAGCCGTGGTAGATGAAAAGGCCGCCGAAAATCAATCTAAGCAGAAGGGCCGCGACGTCCGAGCTGATAGGTTGAAGTCCTAATAGTTTATCTTTCATTTTTTTTTCCTCAAAGATTCCTTTCTTTTAAAACAGCAAAGACTGTATCATGGAGATATATTCCGGCTTCAACCGTTTTTCGGATTTACGGTCGGTTTTATATTTTGTTTTTCGAGAAGGGCGTTTTTTCCGTTTGGATGCGAGCGGATGAATCAACAACCGCCCCATCTTTGTCCCGGATTCCGCCGCGGACGGATCCGCTCCCCTTTCGTCTTTGATTCCCTTTTTCATATCGCGCTCCCGTCTTCTTCGTACGAGATTTATATTTTTATACTATAAAATTATAATATAGTTTTTACCGCTTTCGACAACTCCGCCTCGAAACGTACCAGACTTTCCGTCCAACCTTCGACCATTCCCATATTGCGGAACGCATCGCGTACCGCGTTGGACTGGAATCTGCTGTGGATCGTAACCTTCGTCTTGTTTTCGTAATCTTCGAACGTAACGGTCTCCACATAATTCGGCGAGGCTTGTTCGTTTCCCAGTTCCTTGTTTAAAGCTTCCATCCATTCGATCGGATGTTCGTCCATCAAATCGGTTCGTACGATCTTTTCGTTCTCGATCACTTCGAGGAATACTCCTTTGACCGGATAATCGTTTCCATCCGGAGAACGCATCGTGAGTCTGTATTCTCCGCCGACTCTAAGATCGATTTCACATACGGGATTCGTAAAATCCTTCGGACCCCACCACTGCGCTACGTGCTTGGGTTGGGTCCAAACCTTGTAGACGAGCTTTCTAGGTGCGTCGAAGATTCTCGTGAGAACGAGTTCCCGATCCGAAGTTTCGACTAGAACTGAATCGAATGCGCTCATGATTCTTCCCCTTTTTCCAAGCTCTTTCTCATCGTGAATACCGTCACGGCGAGCACCATCGTGATCGCGGCGCAGATCCAGGATACCAATTGGAACGAATCGGTGAACGCCTGTTTGGCGGGATCAAGAAGGGCAAGCCCGATCTGTTCGGGCATTTCCTTGGCTACGGCCACGGCGGCGCCTAACGTTCCTTTGGCGGGTGCGATCGATTCCGGAGTGATTCCCGCGAGACTCACGTTATCCATCCGGTTTTTATAAACCGCCGTTCCTATGCTTCCCAGAACCGCGATCCCGAGAACGCCCCCGAATTCCGCGCCGGTTTCCGAAATCGAAGCCGCGGCTCCCGCTCTTTCAGGAGGTGCGGAGCCGACGATCAGATCCGTTCCTAAGATCACGACGGAGCAGATTCCCAAGGAAATGATGATCGATCCGATCACCACATAAACGAGTCCCGAGCTGGAATCGACTAACGCGTAGCAGACGAGTCCTATCATCGTGAGAATTAGACCGCCCGAAACCACGAGGATGGGTTTTATTTTACGGACAAGCATCGGAACCGTTAGCGATCCGACCACGTTACCCGCCGCCGAAGGAAGAGTCCAAACTCCCGCCATCAAAGGAGATAAGCCCAACACCAGCTGAAGATATTGTGCGAGAAAAAGAAAACTTCCGAGTCCCACAAAAATCGTCAGAGAGTTGGCGATGAGAGCCGCGCTGAACGCGGGGACCTTGAACAACTGCAAATCGATCAACGGATCTTGAAGCGTTTGTTGTCTTCGAATAAAGAACGTTCCGATCAAAAGACCGGTTAGGATAAAAAGAATCGGAAGAATTCCCCAGCCGTTTTCCGCGACTTGTTTTAATCCGTAGATGACGGATAAAACGGAACCCAAAGAAAGGAGGGCGCTCGGTATGTCGAGGCTCCCCGCATTCGGATCCTTGAACTCCGGTAAGAGTTTCGGTCCGGCGATCAAAAGAAGAATCATCACGGGAACGCTGAGTAAAAACACGGAGCCCCACCAGAAGTGTTCGAGAAGAAGTCCGCCGATCAAAGGCCCGATCGCTCCTCCGATGGAAAAACTCGTTCCCCAGATTCCGATCGCCACCGTTCTTTGATTGGAATCCAGAAACATATTCCGAATCAAGGATAGAGTAGAAGGGGCCAAGGTCGCCGCAGTAACTCCGAGTAGCGCGCGAGTCGCGATCAGCATTTCAGCCGTGCTGGAAAACGCAGCCAGTACGGAGGCGATTCCGAATGCGGCGGCGCCGATCATCAGCAGTTTCCTTCTACCGATGCGATCGCCTAACGTGCCCATGGTGACCAAAAAACCGGCCACTAAAAATCCGTAGATATCCACGATCCACAAAAGCTGGGAACCGGTGGGTTTGAGATCCTCCGTGAGATGAGGGACCGCGAGATAGAGAACGGTCAAGTCCATCGCGTAGAGGAGACAGGGAAGAGCGATGACCGCCAGACCGATCCATTCTTTTCTTCCCGCTAGATTCGTATTTGTCGTGTTCATTTGTGTTGCTTCTTACGTTATTTGATAATAGAGAAGAACGTTTCCGGATCGAAACGTTCTCGTTTGCGTCAGTTTTAATTTGATTCTTTGTTGAATGCCTTGAAAGAGAGGTTTTCCTCCGCCTAAGAGAACCGGGTTTACGAAAATTCTGAGTTCGTCGATCAGGCCGTCGTCGATCAAGGGAACGCTTAAATCCGAACTTCCGAAAATTGCTATGTCCTTTCCGGGCTCGTTTTTGAGCGCTCGTATTTCTTCGATTAGGTTCGAAGATATGAGTTTCGTATTGTTCCAATCGGCTTTTTTTAGAGTTTTAGAATATACGACTTTTCTTAATTCGTTCATTTTGGCTGCGACGATCGGATCGTCTCGGAGCGCGTCCGCGGTCGTCCAATAACCCGCCATCAATTCGTAAGTGACTCTTCCGAAGAGGAGCGTATCGACGGAATTTAGAAAATCGACCGCGTATTCGTTGAACTCTTTGTCGACGACGTGCCAATCGATCGATCTTTGCGGGCCTTCAAAGTAGCCGTCCAGCGAAATCATCTGTTGAAGAATCACTTTTTTCATGCGGTTTTATCCCTGCATTCTCGCGAGTTCGGCTTCGAGTTTATCGAAGTTTTGTTCGTTCCCTTGAATCACGAACTTCTTGGATCGTTCGCATTCTTCCGCCGTCTCGAATAACATGCGAAAGGTGATTTTTGTTCTTTGCGGAGATTCCGTTTCGAACGTGGTCGTCACTCGGAACTTATGACCGGAAATATGATCGAATACGAGTTTTTCCGGAGCGTCGATCGAAACGAACACGCTGTGATTCGGATAATCCGTTCCATCGGGTCCGTGCATCGTAAAACGCCAATTGCCTTCCGGTTTTAAATCGAATTCGTAAAACGTGTTCGTAAATCCTTTCGGTCCCCACCAGCGTTGAAGATGGTTCGGATCGGTCCAAGCTTGGAACGCGGTTTCACGAGACGCGTTTACGATACGGACGCTCACGACCTCCCGATCGGAAGCCGTCGCCGTATTTTCTAAACCGCTCATTTTATTTTCCTTCCGCGATCGATTTCATGCCGTTTAAACCGGCTTCGAAATCTTTTCCGATCATCTGATCCATATCGCAGAACAGACCGAACACTTTTGAGACGAATTGATTCTTACCATACATCGCCCAAGTCACTTTCGTACTTCCTTTCTCCTCAGTGAACGTGAACTCCGCGGTGTTGTGGGCTTCGAACGGTTCGAAAAAATCCAACTGAATCTTAATTTTAGAGGGAGAATCCGCTTCTATGATTTCCATGCGGCCTTTGCCGATGGAATCGTTGCCCGCCCATTCGTAGATCGCTCCTTTCCCCGAAGTCGCGCCGCTGTAAGTTCGCTTCATCGCGGGATCGAGTTTTTCCCAAGGAGACCAGCCCGTCCAAGTGCGATAGTCGTTTACGAGTGCGAAAACTTTTTCGGGCGAAGCCTTGATGTTGGCGGATCTTTCGTAATGAAAGTCGGCCGGCTTTGTGGAAGCAAGAGCGAGAGTGCCCAGGATAAAGAGGATCAAGATTCCCGCGATTGCGAGCAGGCTTGTTTTTAATTTCGACATAAGATTCTCCTAATATACTTTTTAAACTTTCTGTTTTGCGAGGTATTCCGCGAGACGATCCATAGTCTGGTTGAGACCTTCGACCGCTCCGTATTTCTCGACGGTTTCGTTGCGTTGTTCAGCGGTTTTAAAGAGCATCGTCATATCCAGGGTGGTTTTTCCGTTCTCTTCGGAAAAAAGAACTGTGACATGAAAATCCCCCGGATGGTCTTCCATGTCCGAGCCGTGTTTATAAACGATCTTTTCCGGTCTTTCGATCTCTAAAAAAACGATGAGGTTCGGATAATCCGTTCCGTCCGGACCGTGCATGATAAAACGCCAGACTCCTCCCGGTTTTAGATCGAACTCTTGAAATGTGTTCGTAAACCCTCTCGGTCCCCACCAATGATTGATGTGTTCCGGTTCGGTCCACATTTTGAAAACGAGATCGCGGGGCGCGTTGAAGATTCGAGTCGCGTGGATCTCCCTGTCCGCAGTCGAAGTATTGTTCTTTGCACTCATTCTTAACTCCTAATGGATTATCTAGATTTCTTTTTAGTTATGAAGGAAGCGATGCGAACCCGGACCTTGCTTCGTCCGGCGCTGCATCGAATCGTTCTTATTTAAGAATCGCTTCGAGTTTATCGAGAGATTCGTTCCAGCTTGCGCTGGTCATGTCGCTGACCTCCGCTCCAGGAATTCCAGTATGACGCAGAGTGAATTTTGTTTTCCCTTGCTGATCTTCGAACAGAAGAGAGATCAAAAGAACCTCGGGCCATTCTCCGTCGATCCCGTAATGGGAAGCGGGAACCGGATTTCCGTTCGAGTCGGCAAAGCTGTCGGTTTTCACGATTCTTTCCGGTCTTACGATTTCCTTATATTCTCCCGTGGACCAAAATTCGTTTCCGTCCGGAGCGCGCATGCAGAAGACGTATCTTCCACCGACTCGAAAATCCATTTTGCAGTAAGGAGTGGTGAATTCTTTCGGTCCCCACCATTTCATTACCTGTTCGGGAACCGTCCAAGCGTCGAAAACGACTTCTCGGGGAGCGTTGAAAATACGTGTGATTACCAGTTCGTCTTTGGTCTGATTCGGGTTGCCCATGTTGATTCTCCTTTTCGTTTTATCATCTTTGCAATATAAAATCAAATTCTAATATTACAAAGATGAACTATTCTTAAACTCGGTTTCGATTACAGATGCCAAACCCCTTGGAGTCTGCGGCTTTCAGGACGAAGCGCCCAAGAGAAGAACACCAGCACCAACGCGATCAGAGGAGCGATGACGTGGAAGGTTTCCATTCCGGAAACCGCGTTCGAGATGGAAGCCGCGGTGAGATTGATGAACATTCCCGCATACGCCCATTCTTTCACCAAGGCCAAACGAGGAGCAACGATTGCGATCGCTCCGAGTCCTTTCCAAACTCCGAGAAGCGTCGCGAAGTATAGAGGATAACCGAGTTGACCCATTCCCGCAACGACGTCCGGCCCGCGTTGGATGTATGCGAATGCCGCAAAGCCGTAGTTCGCCGCCGTAAGTCCGGTCACGATCCAGTAGATGATGGTTTTAATTTTTTCCTTGTTCATTATCCGTTTTCCTTTCTTGATTTGTTTCTTTCTGACTTTGCTGGAGTTCCCGCAAATACTCGTCGAGTCGGTCCAATCTCGCTTCCCACATCTGTCTGTATTCGTCGAGCCAGTCCGCCACTTCTTTCAAAGGTCCCGCTTCGAGCCGGGACGGCCTCCATTGAGCTTCACGACCTCGGGAAATGAGTCCGGCCCGCTCCAGCACCTTGAGGTGTTTGGTGATCGCCGGGAGGCTCATAGCAAAGGGTTCCGCAAGTTGCTTTACGGTAACCTCTCCATAACGAAGAGTCGCCAGGATTTTGCGGCGTGTGGGGTCTGCCAGGGCCGCAAACGTAAGGCTTAAGTGATCAATCTCTGCTTCTTGTTGAACCATTTGGTTAATTAACCTTTTGGTTAAATTAATCCCAAATCGCATCTTTGTCAACCCCTTTAGGAATAAAAAGTGCAAACGGCGGGAGATACAAAAGGGGAGAATGGAGAGAAATATATCCGAAAAAAAACGGACGTCCACTCGATTCCTTTGGTTTCCCAACAAATAAATAATTTTATAACAAACTATTTAATCGATCTTTTGATCCTCTTCAGAAATTTGGAAAAATAAATAGAGAGGTAAAGATGGCGGTTCAATCAAAAGAATTTCAATATGAGATCCCGGTTCTTTGGAGTCAATGCGACCCGAACGGACATCTCAACGTGGGAAATTTTCAGGTGTTTCTTCATGAGGGAAGAATGGTGGCTCTCGAAGAAGCGGGCTATAGTTATACTAAGCTACGCGATGAAAACGTAGGTCCGATGATTCTTCGATCGGAAACCGATTACAAAGCGGAGATTCGATATCCCGAATCGGTGACCGTAGTTACGACCTTCGGAGATTTGGACGGTTCGCGCGTGAAGATCTTTCAAAAAATGATTCGTAAATCCGACGGTAAGGTCGCTTGCGACTCGGTGGCTTCCTGCATTCTTTTCGACTTCGGCAAAAAAAGACCGTGGAAGTATCCGCCGGATTTATACAACGGTTTGGGATTTCGAGAAGTCGGATAACAAACTGCTCTAAACTTGCAAAATTTTGAATGTATTCGAAGTTGAATAAAACCTGCAGTGCGGGCCGTTGGAAAATCAGGATTTTGCTGGTAATATTTCGCGGATGCCTTATAGATTAGGAATCATGTCCAATCCATTGTCATCCGTTGAACCTTGGTCCTTAGTTGCGGAAGGATACACAAGATCCACCAAACAGTTCTTAGAGGGGTTTTCTTTAAAAGCGATCGAGCTTTTAAAACCTCTGCCCGATTCGATCGTTCTCGACGTAGCGGCCGGACCGGGAACCCTTGCCATTCCTCTTGCCCGTTCCGTGAGGGAAATCCATGCGATCGATTTTTCCCAAGCGATGATCGATCAATTGAAGCTCGGAATTCAAGAAACAAAGGCGCATAACGTTCATCCGTATAGAATGGACGGACAAAAATTAGAGTTCGAAGCGGATCGTTTCGACTTTGCGTTTTCCATGTTCGGTCTGATGTTTTTTCCCGATAAACTTCAAGGTTTAAAGGAAATTTATCGCGTTCTCAAGCCGGGCGGAAAGGTCGCGATTTCGGGCTGGGCTCCGATCGCGAATTCTCCCTTGATGCAATGTTTGTTCGGTGCGCTTCGAAAAGCGAATCCGGATATTCCAGCGCCGCAAACCAACGTGCAGAGTTTTGAAAATCCGGATTATATCCGCGAACAACTCAGCTCCGCCGGTTTTCAGGAAATCGAAATTCTTCCTTTTTCCAATTCGATCGAAGTCGTAGACGTAAAGGATTTTTTGGACACGATGATCGACGGAGGAGCCCCTCTTCAATGGATGAAGAGCAAGATGAAGGAATCGGCTTGGCTCGAAAAAGAAAGAATTATGTTCGAACATCTGAAAGAGGAATTGACCCGATTGCCGATTTCGCTTTCCTCCGAAGCGTATATCGCCACCGCAAAAAGACCGTAAGTCGAAGAGAACGGCCGATTTTCGAAAATCGGTCCGTTTCCGCCGGAAAAAAGTAATTTCCTTTCCCGGATTCGAGTCCTAAATAATACCCCTTGTTGCGCGGACCCGTTTCGCTTTCAACAATCGATCCGTTATGTCCAAATTCTTAACCCAGCTCAAAAAAACGTTTCGAAGCGAGATCACGTTTTCTCTCTTTCAAGGCGCGTTCGGAGTTTTGGTGTTTTGGATCGTGCTTCGATATCTCATACGGGACGCGGTCACCCCCGAACCGCAGTGGGTGGTTCTGAATTTTCTTTATACGATCACGGTTACGTTATATTCTAATTTTAGAATGGTGACGGGCAGATGGTCCGCGCTCTTGTGGGCCAACCGTTCCTTATTGTTATCGCTTCCTTTGCCCGCGTTTTACGGTTACTTCACGTATTTGGCCCCCGCGTATTTTCCGGTGATGTTTATCTTTGTCATCAGCATTCAGCTTCCGGTTTTGGGACTCGCCCGAGGGATTTATCTTACTCTTTGGTTTATCACGTATTACTTCGTTTTTTTCGGTTTGCTCATCGTGTTGAATCCCGAATATTTCCTGAGTCATCTCAAGTCGATCGCGGTTCTGTTCGTAGTGTTCTTTTTTATGCACCTCTGGCTTTTGCGCGCTTCCGAAAGCGTAAAGAATATGGGGAATCAATTGACGAGGCATCTCGTCGAAACCAAAAAGCGCAAACGGAATATGCATCGACTGCATCGGATTCAAGCGATGGATCTGACTCTCGCGAGAAGGCTGCAGCAGAACGCGTTACCGGATCTAACGCGTGTTCGGCGGAGCGACCTGCTTTTGAGTTCCAAATACTATTCGGTGGAAAAGATCGGCGGGGATTTTTACGACATCATCGATTTGGGAAACGGCCAAACCGGTTTTTTTATCGCCGACGTTTCCGGGCACGGAGTCGCTTCCGCCTTGATCACGATGATGACAAAGGCCGCGTTTCGAAATCATTGTCAGGAAGCGGGAGAACCTTCCGATCTTTTGGAACTGGTCAATCGGTCCTTATACGAAATGCTCGAAAAACAGGATCTGTTCGTAACCGCTTTTTATTGTATTCTAAATCGGAACGGCCTTTTGAAATATTCGAGCGCGGGTCATCAGCCGGCCTTGATCGTTCGGGAAAACGAACCGAAGACCCGAGAACTAAATACGAAAAACACGTTCATTCTCGGAATCGAACCGAACTGGAAATATTCCTCCGCGTCCATCACATTAGAAAAAAATGATAAACTGATGTTGTTTACGGACGGATTGATCGAAGCGAAAAATAAGATGGGAAGGAATTACGGAGAATCCCGCTTTCTCGACTTTTTATCGACGAACGCGGGAAGAAGCGGGGATGTTTTTTTGGATCTTTTGATGTTCGATCTGGAGGAGTTTATGGGAGGAAGAAGTCCCGAAGACGATATCGCCGTACTTTGCGCCGATTATATTCCCTAAACGACGAACCGCGTACGAAACGAGTTCGCATTATTGAATCAGTTCCGCAGAAAAACCGCGCCGCATCGTGTTTTCCGTAATCGTGACCGGTTCTAAAAAACTTTTGAGATAATCTGGACCTCCGGCTTTGGCTCCGACTCCGGAAAGTTTGTATCCTCCGAATGGTTGACGTTCCACGATCGCACCGGTGATCGCACGGTTGATATACAGATTTCCGGCTTCGATCGTTTCTTTGGCCTCCCGGATATGATCCGGATTTCTTGAATACAAACCCGCGGTCAATGCGTAGTCCGAATCGTTGGCTCTTTCGATCGCCTCGGTAAAATTGCGAATGCGAAAAAGAGTTACGATCGGTCCGAAAAATTCCTTATTTGCGAGATCGCCTTTCCAATCGTTCGACTCGAAGATCGTGGGTGAAACGTAATGACCCGTTTCCTTCAATCGATCCGGAATCTCTTTTTGGAATACAATAGAATTCTTATGTTCTTGCAGGATCGTTTCCAATCGGTTTTTGGATTCGAGATCGATCACCGGACCTATTTTTGACGCGAGAATTTCGGGAGAATCCACGTTCAACGAGGAAACGGCTTCGATGAACCGGGCGCGGAACGTATCGTAACAGGAATCCAACACGATCAATCGGGAAAGCGCGCTGCATTTCTGTCCCTGAAATCCGAACGCGGAATGAATCGCACCCTCCACGGCCAAATCCAGATCCGCATCCCCGTCCACGATCATAGGATTTTTTCCGCCCATTTCGCATAATGCGCGTTTGACGATTCTCGATCCGGGCTTTACGTTTCCGCATTCCCGGAGAATGGAAAGACCGACTTCTCTCGAACCCGTAAAGTTGATCACCGCGACTTCGGGATGTTTTACGATCTCGGCTCCGATTTCTTCTCCTCGTCCGGGTAAAAAATGGAAGACTTCGGGAGGAACTCCCGCTTCTAAAAAAAGGCGGTATAAATACAACGCGATCGCGGAGGATTGTTCCGCGGGTTTCAAGAGAACCGCGTTCCCGCAAACGAGAGGAGCCGCGCACATTCCGGTAAGAATCGCGGCCGGAAAATTCCAAGGCGCGATCACTCCCACGATTCCCTTCGGTTTATACGAATAGAAGTTTTCTTCTCCGGGAAGATCGACTCTTTGTCCCCGGACGATTCGCTCGTATTCGGTCGCGTAATATCTGCAGAAGTCCACCGCTTCCACGAGATCCGCTTCGGCTTCGGGGATGTTCTTTCCGGTTTCTAAAAGCATCAAGGCGCAGAGTTCGTTTTTGTTTTCCGCGATGAGATCGGCCGCTTTCAGAAGGATTGAGATTCTCTCTTGAGAAGAACGTCCCCTCCAGGATCGAAATCCCGCCTTGGAAGCGGTTATCGCTTTTTGAAGAACTTCAATGTCGCTTAACAAATATTGGGAAACTGTTTCCTTTTGACGGGCGGGGTTTTGGTGCGATTGTGTTTTGAGATTTTTGATTTCTTTGCCGGATACGATCGCGGGGACAAAGATCGGAAACAAGGCCCGTGTTTTGGAAATCGAATCCGAGATCCATTCTTTGTTCGATTCTTTTGAAAAATCTCGTACGGGTTCGTTCTTAAAGTTTGTCATGAATCGTTTCCTTCGGGTTTTGCAAAAGATGCGTCTGTTTGATTCTTCCCGTTAAAAAGTTTTGTAAAAATCCCTGGTTGGACGTGTTTTCCAGAAGTCTTCGGACGAGATACGCCATTCCGGGGAGAATTTCGCCTAACGGAGTGTATTCGCGAACCCGATATCCGAGCTGCGTCAAAACGGATTTGTAGGAGTCACCCATCCCGTAGAGCATTTGGATTTCGAAATCCCTCGGGTTTAGTCCCTGTTTTTCCGCAAAGGAAAGAACGAATGCAAGACTTCGAATATTATGGGAACCGAATGCGGAAAGAATGTTCGGAAACGATTCCAGAAGAATCCGCGAGCATTCTTCGTAATTGAGATCCGTTTCCGCTTTGCTTTCAAAAACAGGAATTTCCCAGCCTTTCTCTTTCGCTTTGATGACTTCGTACTCCCAATACGCCCCTTTTACGAGACGGACCGTGATCGGAACCCCGCGTTTTTCGGAATAGGAGATGATTCTTTGCAGATCCTCTTTGGAATTTTTCAAATAGGCTTGGATGACGACTCCGAAGTGGGGATAATCCTTGAATTCCTCTTCCAGAAAAATCTCCTCCGCAAGAGACATTAAGATTTCCTTATAGTCGAATTGTTCCGCGTCCAGATTGATGAACGCATTTTTTTCTTTTGCGAGCCTGAGGATCGGTCTCAGCCTTTCCTTGAGAACGGAAACCGAATTCTCTTTTGCAAGGGAGGAGATTTGGGAATATAAACTCGAACACTTAACGGAAACGTTTACGTAAGGACAGGAACCGTAACTCGTTTGTTCGAAACCCGAAAACGAATCCAGATCGGACAATACTTCGAGATATTGTTTTTGATAGCGAAGCGCTTCCTTTTCGGACAAGGCGGCTTCTCCTAAAATATCGAGCGTAAAGACCCGGTTCTTTTTTCGGATGGAAAGAAGTCGGTGTTTTGCCTCGGTGAAATTTTTGCCCGCGATGAAGTTTTTGGAAGCGTATAACACGAAAAAACGGACCGAGTTTCCCAGTACAAAAGAAATCGGTAGAATGGAAATGCCCGTTCGTAAAAAGAAACCGAGCCATTTCGGAATTTCCGTTTTTCCTTCGAGAAGATAAAGACTTAAATGATCCGTAATATCTTTCGAGGAACGCAGGGAAGGCAAAACGTCCACGAAGCGGAAGAGTTCGATTTTCAGTTTCGGATAACGAACGGAAAGAGCTAACAGACGTTTGATCCAAAACTGTTTGGAAAATAATCCGGAAGATTGTCTTTCGTTTTGTTCGATTATTCGAACGCCTAAACGTTTGGTTTCTGCTTCTAAATCTTCGGACGAAATCGTAATCATCTTGTCACCGTTCGGAAATACGGGTTTAAAAGCGGAAAAATCGTATTCTCTTTTTCTAAACCCTTTCCAAATCGATGATAGACGATTTCAAAAAGAATGAAACTGAAAACTATAAAATCGTTTTCTTTTTAAATTCTTGGTAACAAATTCTTTCCAAAGCGGTTTCGGTTCGTTTTATTTTCCATTCGATGTCGCCCACGCTTCCGCGAATTGGATGCGCTGCAAAGTGGTGGGATGGGAATGATAATAAAAAACTTCGCTCGGATGCGGATTGAGTCTGCTTTGGTTGTCCTTTGCCATTTTGACTTCCGTTCCGATAAAGGATTTTTTATCCTGAGTCAAGACGAGCGCTTCCAAATCCGCTTCCGTTTCCTGGTAACGGCTTAAGGTGCTCCACGCCGGTTTGGTCAACGATCCGAAAAGCGAAAGAATCAAAAACAAGAAAGGAAGCGTGGAAGGAGAATACAGCTCGCGTAACGAAACCGATCCTTCCGTTTTGAATTTTTGAAACAGATAACCGAGAAGAAGACATAGAAGAAACGTGATCACCGTATCGGCGAGTATGTCCTTGATCTGATGATCGTGCGTCCAATGTCCGATCTCGTGTCCCAATACGCTTACGATTTCCTCTTCTGTGTGGTTTTGAATCAGAGTATCGTATAGAAAGATCTTTCTGTTTTGTCCCCATCCGGTAAAATACGCGTTCGTATGTCCCGAGTATTTACTCTCGTTGATGACGTAGACGTTCTCTACTTCGATCTTTGCGTTTTGGCAGAGCGAGATGATCTTACGTTTCAGACTCCCTTCTTCGATCGGTTTGTATTCGTAAAACAAAGGAGTGATCACGATCGGAAACAGAATCGAAATCAAAAGTCCTAATATAAGGGAAGCGATCGGAACGTAGATCTTCCACGCTTTTTGAAACGTCTTTAAAAGAAAGGCGATCCCCAAGACGGCTACGCTTCCTCCCACAAGTCCGATCCCGAGCGCTTTGGAAGTGTAAACGACCCAATCCAAAAACGTCATTTTGGAAAATCCGAATTGGTGTTCCAATACGAATCCGAAATAATATTGAAACGGAATCGAGATCAGAAATTGAATCGCGCTGAATACGAAAAAGAAAAGTAAAACGGTTAGATAAAACCGGTTGCCCGTTTTCTTTTCGATTGCTTCTTCCAGCCGTACGGAGAGAGGAGTGAATACGAAAAGTCCAGCCACCACGAAATCGATCAGATCGGAAAGCACGCTTGCAAAAAATCCGCTCCTTGCATACTCGATTCCTTTTTGAACGTCCTCTTGCGTGAAGTATTTTAGAATTTGCTCATGCAGTTGCGGAGAAGAATCCCCCTGATACGATAGAAATTTCATCGTAAGGGTGAATAGAATTTGAAGCGCGTAAAAAATAAAAAGAATCGTTTTGAGTCGCATATCGTTCCGATTTGTTTTCGTTAAAAAGATGAATGATTGATGGTCGGGAATCGTTTATCCGTCAATGATTTTTGCGGTCCACTCCGCATTAGGGATACGAAGGGCGCGAAGCGTCTCGAACGATTTCGGTTTCATTGTGAATTCCGGAAGGTTCCGTTCGAGATGAGTCGCGTCGCGACGAACCCGGAGTAGCCCGACCCGCCTGCGTTGTTCGTGATTCGTTCGTAAACGATTCGTTTTGCAGGCGGGGAATGCCCGAATTTTATCTCTTATCCGGCGGAGGAGGCGGAAGGGCCTCTCTACACTTCGCGCTGAGTTCGGATTCGTGCGACCGGAGACAACGCATCGGTCCCCCGTGTTCCCGACCCGCGTTTTTGCAGAATTTTTCCTCGTCGTTTGCACAAGCCTGTTTCATCGCGTGATGTCTCGCTTCGCGTTCCGCAAGATGAGCTTTGCACTCCGCTGAAAGTTTAGATTCGTTGTCCTTCAAACAACGATGTTCCTCCGGTCCGTGCCGCATATCCTTGCAATACGTTTCTCTTTCGGTCCGGCAGGAATCCTTAGGAGGACCTCCCGATGGCTGCGCGTACGCGGTGAATAGAGGCAGGAAAGAAATTGCCAATATCAGAATCTGAAGTCGTTTCATCGTCTTCTCCCTTGGATCTTTGATCGAATCGTTGTTTCGTATTCGCGTCGTCGCGTTTGACCTTGCCGATCTCCTTTCGGTTTCAACGGAAACGTTCTTTACAACTCCTCGCTCGAACCCGAAACTATATATCCAACGATCATGAACAAAAACGAAATCATAGAAAGAATCTGGCCCGACCCCGAGGTCGCAAAGGATTTAACCGAGCTTAGAAAACATTCTCCGTTGACCCACGTGATAACGAACATCGTCGTCACCAATTGGACAGCGAACGTTCTGCTCGCCATCGGAGCTTCTCCCGCTATGGTGATCGCCGAAGAAGAAGCCGGCGATTTTGCGAAGATCGCGGGAGGGCTTCTGATCAACGTAGGCACCGTTACGCCTAACGACGCAAAGGCGATGCGAGTTGCGGTTGAATCCGCGCGTGAAGCGGGCACTCCTTGGGTATTGGATCCGGTCGCGGCGGGCGCTTTGGCATTCAGAACGGAAATCGCCAAGGAGCTGCTCGATTTCAAACCCGCGGTGATCCGAGGAAACGCCTCCGAAATACTCGCGTTAGGTGGAGCGAGCGGAGGAGGGAAGGGAGTGGAATCCACGGCTCGTTCGTACGATGCATTAGAATCCGCTAAACAACTTTCCGTAAAGACGGGAGCCGTCGTGGCCGTAAGCGGAGAAGTGGATTACGTTACGGATGGGAGGACCGTTTTTGCAGTGCCCGGCGGAGATCCGATCATGACAAAAGTAACAGGGGTCGGTTGTTCTTTAGGCGCGCTGATTGCTTCCTTTTTAGGAGTTCAAAAAGATCCGTTAGCCGCTTCTGTGGCCGCCTCTCTGATTTTTGCGGTCGCAGGTGCGCGTGCCGCGAAGGAATCCAAAGGAACGGGAAGTTTTGCGGTGAATTTTTTGGATCAGTTGAGCAATCTGGGAGTTTGATCCGATTTCGTTCCCGATTTTATAGCGGGCGTTCGCTTGCGAAGGCAATTTATTTCCAAGTCGCTTTAAATTCGAGAAAGGACGTCGCATGATTAGAAAAATATTTGTAATTTAAAATGCGAACCTCGAAGATGTTTCTCGTTCTTTCTTCGGGGTTCTCTTCGAAGCGAAATAAAAATTGAAAATGTTATTCGAAAGAATCGACCGAATCTACGGAAGAAGGGATTATCTTACCCGAAACAAAGCGCGTCACTTGTATGTGACGAACCTCGTTATCTTTTTCGTTTCACTCGCAGCCTGTCTTGCTTATATCCGTCAGGGAATTCGAATCGGTTTCGTAATATTCGGAACCTCCGCCCTGATTTCGATCGTCTTGCTTCAGTTAGGTCGTCTGAACGAAGCGGTAAAATCAATTCTGTATCTCAGCTTGATCGCTCTTACGATCGGACTTTTTTTCGGAATGCAGAACGGGAACATCTACTTTTCGATGGCGACCATCATCATCTTGTTTCTGCATTTTTCCGAGATCCGTCAAACGATCGCGGTTTCGATTTATACGGGAGGCTTGATGTCCTTTCGTTTGTATCAATTGTGGACGCAGGGAGAACTTTCTTCCGCGTTCATCTTCGATACGATTTTAAAGCTGATTTTATTCTGCACGATCGCGATCATCACTGTACGCGTTTTAAACAGTCATACGAAGGAAAAGGAAGTTTTTATTCGCGAGATCCATCATCGAGTGAAGAACAATCTTCAGATTTTAAGCGGGTTTGCGAATCTGCATCGAACGGGACAAGGCAAGACGGACGAAAGACAGATCGAAAATTTCAACGAAAGAATTCTTATGTTGTCGAGAATTCACGATGCGATCTACAAAACCGAGACGGACTACGAAGTGGATTTAAACGGAATACTGGAAGAAATCGTCCGTCTGACTTCGTTATCGCATCCGTCCCGAAAGTTCGAACTGATTTCCTGCGAAGGCAGCGCGCCCTTGAGCATCGAAATTTCGGTGCCCTTTGCGATGATCGTGAGCGAACTGTTGAACAACGCGGTTTTGCATTCTTCCGAAGGAAAAGAAGAAGAACCCATCCGTGTCGAATTAAAATTTTCCAATAATCGTTATACTCTGATCGTATCCGATGCGGGACCGGGAATCGAAAAACATTCGGTTTGGTCCTCTCCCAAGACGACTGGATTCACTTTGATTTCTGCTTTGACGCAGCAGTTGAAGGGAAATTTTTATTTCGACTCGACGGGAACGGATTCGAAGGCGGTTCTTGAATTTTCCGATCAGGACGCGTTTGCGAGTCTTCTCAACTGATCGAAGGAGAATTTTTTGGAACTTTCGGACATCGCCGAACTTCGACTCGTTTCTCACGGGATTTCTCCCGTTCCGAAAGGAAAAACGGCGGACGTCGTTTCGCGTCTCGGAGCGGTGCAAGGTCAGGATTATTTCGGAACGAAATGGTCGATCGGACTTCGCTTAACAAATTCGACGGACGACGCGATCGAAACGGCCATTTCCGAAAAGAAGATCGTCCGTTCCTGGCCTCTCCGGGGAACGCTTCACTTCGTCGATGCGAAGGATATCCGCTGGATGTGCGGGCTATTGGGTCCGCGTCTGATCGCCAATAATAAAAAACGATATGAAGAACTCGAACTGGATTCTTCCGTATTCAAAAAATGCAATCAACTCATGATTCGTGAATTGAAGGGAAATCGTTCTCTCACCAGAGACGAACTGACTTCTCTCTTTTCCAAGAACGGAATCGATGCAACAAAGAATCGATTGTCTTTCATTTTGCAACGGGCCGGCTTGGATCAAATCCTATGTTTCGGAGAACGAAGAGGAAAGGAATTCACCTATGTTTTGTTAGACGAGTGGATTCCCGATCCGGGATTGTCCTTTAAAACTCCGGAACTTGCATCGGCGGAATTGGCAAGACGTTATTTTCGAAGCAGAGGTCCTGCGACTTTGTACGATTACGTTTGGTGGTCCGGTATGAGCGTGACCGACGCGCGGAAATCCGTAGAGTCGATTGAGTCCGAGTTGAAAAGCGTAACGATCGGAGATCCCGTTTATTGGATGCCTAAGAATTTGAAGTCGCGGAAAAATCCGGACGAAACCGTATATCTGCTTCCCGGCTTTGACGAATTTCTATTGGGATATACGGATCGGAGCGCCTCCATCGATGTCGCTTATCAAAAACGTATGATTCCGGCAAACGGAGTATTCAGTTCCACGATCGTAGTACGGGGAAAGGTTTTGGGCACTTGGAAACGTACGATCCAAAAGAAGAACGAGGTTTGCATCGAAATCACTCCCTTTATAAAACCGAACAAAGACTTGAAGAATGGAATCTCCGAAGCCGCAAATCGATACGCTTCCTTTTTGGGAATGTCCCCGAATCTCGTTTTTAAAACGAAATAAAATTCCGTTTCAAAGTTTAGAAACGGAATTTTGAAAACTCAAAGGGTTTCTGATTTATTTTTAGAACGTTGTAAAAATATGTTGACCGGTCTATTTATAAAGATCCCATTTGACTTATGGGTGAAAAAGGGACGGCATCGAAGGAACGAATGATCAAAGCCATGGCTTTGTCCTTGGAAACAAAAGGATACAACGGAACCGGTTTAAACGATATCGTGGAATCTTCCGGCGCTCCGAAAGGTTCGATCTATTTTCATTTTCCGGGCGGCAAAGAGGATTTGGCCGCGGAAGCGATTACGGTTTCCGGAAGGGAAATGGGGAGCATGCTCCTTTCCTTGCTTCTTTCTTCCAAGTCGCCGTCCAACGCGGTGCTTGCCATTTTTAAATCTCTCGAGAATAAACTCGTCGAAACGAATTACACGCAGGGTTGTCCGGTTGCGACCACGGCATCCGAAACCGTAGTCGAAGGAAATCCGGTAAACGAGGCCTGCAGAAATATTTTTTCCGAATGGAATCAAGGACTTGAATCCTACTTCGTTCGGATGGGATGGGAAAAAAAATCCGCTTCGATATTATCGACTTCGATTCTTTGCCTTTTGGAAGGAGCGATTCTTCTTTCCAGGACGCATCAAGATCCGGAACCGTTGCGATCCGCCGCAAAAACAGCAAAACTTTTAGTGCAACAAGGAGAAAAAAACAGATGAAGTATGTATGGATCGTGTCGGGAATCGCAGCCGTTCTTTTGTTGGGGTCCGTTTATGCATTAGGATATCCTAAATTAGAAATTCAAAATAATAAAGAATTGAACGTCCAAGGAAAAGAATTTCGAAATACGGGCTTTCAAAATCCGGGAGTTCGGTTTACGCTTTTGAGAACCGCGAATGCGGGAACTTCGGAGGCTTTTCTATTCGAAGGGGGAAATCTTTTTCAGAAACGAATCGTGGCCCATTCCGCGCTTCTTGTGGAACATCCGAAAGGTAGATTTCTTTTCGACACGGGCCTTGGAACGGATATCAAGGAGCAGTTCGCTTTAAAACCTTTGCATCTTAAAATTCTGATGGCTTACACCGATCATATCGCAGCGGTTACGATTTTGCAAAAAGCGGGATACGATCTTTCCAAGATCGGAAAGGTTTTTCTTTCGCACATGCACTGGGATCACGCGAGCGGCATCAAGGATTTTCCTTGGGCTAAGATCGTCACGACCAAAGAAGAGCGTAAGGAGGCCCAGACTTCGAACACGAGACACGGTTATATTCAAAGACAGTTCGACGGGAATTCGATCCAATGGGAAGACATTCGTTTTAGCGAAACTCCGTACGAATCCTATTCTCAGAGTTTGGATTTATTCGGGGACGGCAGCGTGATCTTTGTTCCTATGGAAGGACACGGGGGAGGATCGATCGGTCTTTTTATCAATCTTTCACGGGAAAAAAGATATTTCTTTACGGGAGACATCAGTTGGTCTAAGGAGGGATTTCAAATTCCCGCGCACAAACCTCGCTTATCCAGAAGAATTGCCGACAGAAATCCGGAACAACTCGGGCAAGAATTGCTTCGGGTTCACGAACTCGTTCGTAAAAAACCGGAAATTCAAATCATTCCCGCTCACGACTCGATCGCGCAGTCGAATCTCGCCCAGTTTCCGAACTGGAACGACTAAAAACAAAGAACTCCAATGTTTGGTCGTTAAACGAAGTCGATTCGTTTAACGATTTTCTTTTTGTTTCGTTTTCCAAAAGATCGTTTCCTTCTAAATTCTTCTTGCAGAGAGCACTCTACCGTTTAAGATCAGCCCCTGTTTTTGTTGCGGAGCCGAAATCTTAGAATGAAATACGAGTGCCTGTTGACCGATCTGAAAGATAAGATTCTTATCGTTACGCTCAATCGTCCCGAAAAATCCAACGCGCTGAACGTAAAGATTCGAGACGAGTTGGAGGACGTGTTTCAGGCAAACGCGTCTAATACGGACGTGAAGGCGATCGTTTTAACCTCCTCCGGAAAACATTTTTCGAGCGGCTACGATTTGGAAGAAGTCGTAAGCTCGAAGATGGAATCTTTTCGTCATAGAATATTAGAATATCATTATGCTCTTTATAGTTTCCCGAAACCGGTCGTGACCGTTCTGAAGGGATTCGCGTCCGCCGGCGGTTTTGATCTGGCGCTTTGCGGGGATTATATCGTTTCCGAAAAAAAAGCGATTCTGTTTCGACCGGAGATTCGTTTCGGCGGTCCTCCTTTGATTACGACTCTTGCGCGCAAGGTCGGTCCGGCTAAGGCGCTTACCCTGACCCTCAAAGGAGATCCGATTCGATCCTCTCAAGCTTTGTCGCTCGGAATCGTGGACGAGATTTACGAAGGTGAAAACGTTCTTGGACATGCGATTCAAGTCGCGTCCAAACTTTCTCAGTGGGATTTCAACATGTTATCCGTCTTAAAGGGAATTGCGAATAACTACTTTATGGGAAACTTATACGAAAATCTCAAAAAAGAATTCGATGAGTTCGCTTCCGTTTTGGAAGATCCCGCTTTTTTTCAGAGGGTTCAGAGTTATGCCGGAACGATTCAGCAATAAAGATTGGTGGAAACGGAAGATTTCTAGATACGGGATCTTTTTGTTTCTTTGGATTCTTACGGTTTCGATTCAAGCTATTCCGAGTCTTGAATACTTGGAATACTATCCGAAAGATTACGATAAGAATAAGGGCGTTCTGGTTATCATACACAGCAAGGCGTATGATTGGGACAGTTATATCCGTTTCGGAAAGCCGATCGCGGACAAACTCAACATTCCTCTGATCGTTCCCGTTTTTAAAAAAGAAATCTGGAAAGATTATGCGACCGTCATTAACGGCGAACAAAGAGGGGATTTATTTTTACAGGATATCCTGAAGAAGGTGCGTTCGGAACGCGAGGTAAACACGGACAATTTGTATTTTTATGGACATTCTGGCGGCGCTCAATTCACACATCGTTATATTCTAATGTACGGTTCTCAGGTGAAACGAGCCTTCATCTCCGCGCCGGGATGGTATACGTTTCCCGATACGGAACGTTTCTTTCCGAGCGGCTTGAAAAAGAAGAAGGACTTCCCCGAAAACGTCTCTCTTGAATTTAAGAATTTCTGTACGACTCCGCTGAGCGTTACTGTGGGCGAATTGGATACGGTGGATCCGGCGATTCCCAAAGACGGTTCGTTCGGTAAGAACCGTGTGGAACTCGCAAAAAACTGGGTGGTCGCTTTAAACAAATTCTTAAAACAAGAATGTCCTGCAACCGCAGAGGTCCCTTTGTACATAACTCCGAATCAAGGACATTCCGGTTCCAGCAATGCGACCCAACGAGAACGAGCGATCGAGTTCTTAACGCAGTAACGAAGAATTCTTCCTTATTATTTTATTTCTCCGAACGAAAGAACGTCGGTCGGGCAGTTGACGACGCAAGCCGAACAACGCACGCATTGAACGTTGTCCATCGGAGTTCCTTTGTTTGCGTAGCTCATCACGTCGATCCCTTGGTGACAGACTTTGGTGCAGATGTTGCAGGAGATACACCGTTTCTTTTCGGAAAAGATCCGAAAACGGCTGAATCTCGCGTAGATATGCATCAAAGCCGCGAGCGGACAAAAGAATCGGCACCAAACCCTTCCGCTCAAAAGGAAATACGAACCGACTCCGACGACTCCGGCTAACATCAAATCGACGATCAAGTCGTAGATTTTTTTTCCTCCGTCTCCGATGCTTCCGAATACGTGAGTGATCGGAAACCAAGGCGATAGAAAAATTTCGCTTAACTTGAGTAAGGTGATGATCGTCGCAAAGAATAAAATCCATTGCCCCGAGTTTTCCAACCGATTGGCGAATTTGCCGTGAGGCATTTTGGTTCTTGTTTCGTCTCCTAAGGTTTCGGCCAGACCTCCGCAGGAACAGATCCAACCGCAGTAAGCCCCTTTTCCGAAACGGTACACGAGATAGGGAATGACTACGAAGGTTTGCAGGAGTCCGTAGACGAGCCAGAACGTAGTAATCCCCGTGTTGTAAAAGATTCCCATGTTGAGAGGCCACGCGAGAATCAATCCGTATGCGTTCCAATAAGCGCCGTACGGAAACACTTGTGTCAGTATAAATCCGTTTCCGTCTCCTAAGAGGCCGTTTTGTCCGAGAAAGGGAAGGATGATTTCCGGTAAAAGAAACAATGGAAAGATTTGAATGAGGATTAAGGTCCAGGTCTGTTTTCGGATATATCGTGTAGGTCTTAACTTCATCCTTCTCAAACCGAAGGTAAGAATGGTGAGCGAATACAATAGAGTGTAGTGAAAACCCGGTTGTTTTCCGAGGAATAAAAATCCGAAATACCTTCCGCCCACATAGACGAGACAAAAATACAACGCCGCGATCAATAGATAAGAATTTCTGAATATACCCCAGCCGTTGGCAAGCAGTTCCGTTCGTTTTTGAAAAAGACGGATTGTGAGCGGGACTCCCAAACCGATCAATGCAAAAAGAGAAGTAGTCGCGATCGTTCCGTAGGTTTCGATTCCGTAAAACGAAGCCTTCCCGAAGTAAACCACGTTTGCAAAGAGAAACATAGCGGCAAATCCGATCCAATCCCAAACGTTTTTTCGATTTTGAATCCGGATTCCGATTCGTTTTAAAAATTCGATCGGGGTTCGAGAACCGATCTGTACTAAGACGCTCGTGTTGGGAATGACTTGGGAACGGGCGTCCTGGACCGGGTTCTTTTTTGAATCGGTAAAACCTGTTTTCGAATCAAAGCGCCCCGCGTTTGTTAAACGAACTTCGCGATCGGAAATTTCTTGGACGATGCTTTCGTTTAAGAAATCGATTTTGCCGGAGGCAACAAGATCCGCAAACCGATCCTTGTTATCGCTTTTCGGTCGAACCAGCTCTTTGCCGCGATAAGAAAGTTTCGTTGAGTTCGCGTATTTGCTGATCGCGATCGCTGCTTCGACGGCCGAATCTCCTCCACCGACGACAAGAACGTCCTCATTTTCAAAGTCCTTCGGATCGAACAATCGATGATACACTTTTGGTAAGTCTTCTCCGGGGATTTGGAGGTTCTTTGCGTCTCCGCTTTTTCCGATCGCGAGAATCACTTCTTTCGTTGGAAAGGATTCTCCGTTTTCCGTGTGAACCGTAAAACCGGATTCGATTTTTTGAATTTGAGATACGGTCGTTCCGCTGCGTATCGGAAGTTTCCATTTTTCCAGAGCTTTTTGGAGATCGGATAAAAGACTTTCTTTCGTTCCGTTTTGAATGGAAACCTCGGAGGTCGTTTTTAAATCCTCCGGTTCCGCAAAAATAGGCTTCGCTTTCGGATAACTTTTTACGGTGTGAAACGGATCATTGGATTCTAATATTAAGAAGTTATAATTTAACTTTTTGCATTCGATTCCTGCGGAAATCCCCGCGGGACCGGCGCCTACGATCAGCACGTCGTAAACGGAGGAGTTTTCGGCGGATGTTTTTGCCGTCGCAGAATTTTGTTCGGGAGTGATACGAGACGTTCCCCGTTTTGCCGAAATTTTCCGAACGACTTGGGCCCCGCTTTCAACGGCGAACTTAAGAAGAGGAACTCCGGTTAAATCTCCGATTATGGAGACGCCCGGGATCGAGCTTTCAAACGAATCGGAAACTTCGGGATAGATTTCCACGGGGGATTCCGGCGCGTCGTTGTGAAGCCAGGAGAAATAACGCGAGAGAAGCGGGATTTTTACGTTCATAGTCGTTTGCTCGGTTTCGGAAGTCGCATTATTTTTCGGATCGTATCTTCCATTCTACGATACAACCGCGTTGATTTCAATTCGTCTTTTGTCTTGGAAAGTTACAAATCCTTTTCCGGATGGGGTCGCGGCGCGGATTTAAAATAGTTTAGAAAATCCTAATATTTTTGAATTTTGAGCAAAACCTTATCTTACGATCCCCGCGCTATGGATGCGGAGCGTGCGCAGCAGTCTTCTCATTTCATTTTTGAAATGAGAAGACCGAAGGCGTTAGCCGTAGCGCGGCGCAAGCCAGTCCTGTGCGCTGGAACGATTCGTTTTTGATTGTAGAGTTGAATTCGCGCAGGAGCGCCCGAAACTGATTCAAGAAAAATTTCTTCTCGGAGCAACTCTTGTTGAAATTGAATTGAAAGGGAAGTGTTTACCGAATCGAAGCGGGATGATTCGGTATGGAGCTTGTCGGGATCGAACCGACGACCTTCTGAATGCAAATCAGATGCTCTCCCAGCTGAGCTAAAGCCCCTTTTCAAGTACCGGATGGGCCTGATGTGATTTGAACACATGACCCCACGCTTATCAAGCGTGTGCTCTAACCAGCTGAGCTACAGGCCCGGTAAGAGACATGTTTTTAACTGAGTTCCCAAATGCAACAGTTTTTTAGTAAAAAACGTTCTCCGGTTTTTTCTAAAATCCGTCTCTGCGATAGACTCGAATTTGATGATCCAGAAAATCCGAGATCACCAAGTATCGGTTGTCCGGCGAAACGTCGAGCCCCGTGGGTTGATTTCCCGCTTCCCAAAATTCTTTTACCGTATCGGTCGCGGTGTCGATGACATACACTCTTCCGAGAACCAATCCTTTTTTGAGATAACCTTCGGTCGGGTTGTTCGGTCCTCTGCAGGAGACGTAGAGATATTTTCCATCGGGAGACAACGCAATCGTATTCGGTTTATCGAATACTGGAATCGACTTCTGCACTTTCTTCTCTTTCAGATCATAGACTTCGATTTTGCTGCAGCACATATCCGAAACGTAGATCTTATCTTCGGTAGGTCCGGGAACGATATGACGTTTGTTGCCCGGAGGTCCGATCGTATCGATCAGCTTTTCCTTTTCCATCGAATAGATGCCGAGTCTTCCGCCGCTGGATTCCTGATTGCTCGCCGAGAATTGAGCGATATACAATTCCTTTCCGTCTTTGGAAAGAAGAAGTCCCCGAGGCAATCCGATCTTATCGGTCTTGCGCGTTTCCGTTTTCGTCTTGCGATCGATGACGGAGATGTCTTCGCTGATCCAGTTCGAACAATAGACGAGATCGCGGATCGGATCGTAGAGAAGAATTTTGGACCATTTACCCGTAAGATCCACCGTCGCTTTATACGCGAGAGTTTTTAAATCGAAGACGTGCACCGCGTTCGCCTGCATCTGACTGACCCAGAGTTCGTTGTGTTCGGGGATCGCGATCGTTTCTACAAAGCCGAGTTTCTTTTTGTATTTTTCGGGAGGCGCGAGTCGAACGGTTTCTCCCGTTAAGATATTCAGAACGTCCATTCCTTCGTCTTCGAGAAGAGGAATCGCCAGTCTTGTGTTATCGATAAAACGCACGCTCTTCGGCTGCATTCCGGTTTTGAATCGCGCGGTAAAACGATGCGTTACGCCTTCTTTGTCGAGGGCGATCAGTTTTTCGTTCAGCTCTTCCGCGTTCTTAACGCTAAAGGAAGAATTTTGAAAACCCGGAGAAGAGAGTTTCAACTCGAGTCCCTTACCGTCCGAATAAACAGGAACCTGCAATTCCACGAGCGCGATGTTCTTGTCCGTTTCCAATACCTTGAACGGAAGAACTTCTTCTCCCGTTTTTATGACCGTTCCTTTGTAAGGATGAATTCCGAATTTGACGGTCGCACTTCCGCTTTTTTCACGATTGGCAGGAGAGGAGATCAAAGAAGAATTTCCGCTCTCGCAGCAGACGAGAAACAGAAAGATCGGAATGAGAAAGGCCGCTTTGGGTTTGAAGAGAATGTTTTTGAGATGAACGTTCAATGGAAACTCCCTATGGATTCTTTTTTGCCTGCGTCTGATTCCCGAGGACGAGATTCACCCAGCGGAAAGGACGTATTAGAAAATGATAAATTGCGAATGTGATTGAAAATACGAGAAACAGATGGAGGAGGAATTTCTCCGCAAGCCCCAGGCTCGTATGAACCACGAAATATCCGGCCAACAAAGAAACCGGATGATGAACGAGATAAATCGGCAAACTCGCGGTTCTCATGTATTCCGTTTGTTCGTTTTTAAAGTCGAAGAACTTTTGAAACAGTCCGATGAGCAGCCGGATCATCAGCCAACCCGCGGCGCATTTGGAAAGAATGTGGAGAATTCTTCTCCAATCCCCCGTATAACCGAAGTAAGACCAGAACGGATCGATCCTGCTGATTTCGTAAAATCCCCAGAAGGTAAGAAGCGCCAGCGGAGCCCAGATCCAGAAACGATCGGATTGCGGTTCGAGCAGAAGCTTTTCCTTGGAGATGAGTAAACTTCCGCAGAGAAAAAACGTATAGTTGTAAACGAAGTTCACCGGTTCGATCGCGAACCAGGATTCGTCCTTCATAAAGTAGAAGTTGATCATGCACGTCCCCGTAAAACTGATGAACGTGAATACCGTGATCGTTTTCCATTCCTGCGCGAATCCTTTTTGAGCCGGTTCCTTTTTGAGAAGAGCCGTTAAAGGCAGAGTCGCCTTGCGGACGAAAAGATGCAGGATCGTAAACAGGATCAAGAAGTATAAAAACCAAAGATGGGAAGGGCGAATGTTCCCATTTAAGAAAATTTGAATATAGAAATCGAAGTAAGAAATTTTATCGCCCGCCTGTAAAAGCGAAATGTAGGATTGCATCGGCGCGAATAAAAGAACCCCCACGACCGTGGGGATGAAAATCCGGAAGATTCTCATCCGTAAAAAATCTTTGAGAGGTTTGGCCCGAAAGATCGCTTCGGTAAAATATCCCGATAAAAAGAAGAAGAGGGGCATTCGAAATACGTGAACCCATTCTCCGAATACGTCGAAGAATTCCGATCGTTCTTCGTTTCGAAGCGGGTATTTGATTTCCGCGGCGTACACGATCGCGACGTGAAATACGAGACCGAGCAAGAGAGCGAACGATCGAAGATTGTCTAAATAAAAAAGTCTCTTTCGGTTTTTGGAATGTTCCGACAAGGTTGGCTTAAGGCTCAAGCATCCACCGTATATTTGAATAGAGCGTCCCGGATGATCAACGTGGATGGATCTTCCTTTCTCTGTTCTACCATTTTATCTTTTACTAATAGACTGATCGAACTCACCAAGTCCTGATGCTCCAACCCGACTCTTAGGATAGCCCATTTGATAAAATGACTGAGATGAATTCGAACTGTTGTTCCGTCTTTTTCTCCGTTCGTTTGGGAGAAGCTGATCAATGCGGAAGTCACTAAATTCTTTTTGTCTGCTTTCAAAAGGGAAGCGATCGTCTTATTCGTTTCCCTCAAACGAGAGGAAAGAATCTTAACGATCTTCATCGAAAATCCCGGATTGGTTTGGATCAGATTGAAAAACGCGCCCTCGTTGATCGCGATAAGCGAAACATCCGTTTTTGCGACGGCTCTTGCGCTTCGAGGCGTTTTGTCGATCAGTGCCATTTCGCCGAACATATCGCCCTCTTTTAATTCTACGAGGAGTTTATAAGCCTCCTTTACTTTTTTGTGAATCCCAACCTTCCCCTTTACGATCAAATACATCACTTCCGCTTCTTGGTTTTCTTCAAAGATGATATCGGATTCTTTGAATGTAACACCGAGTCTGTGGACCATAGATTCTGTTATTTTCATAGTTCTGACGGACCTTATTTATAATCTCGCATTAGTTTTTCGATTTTTCGGAATTCAGATTTTTCGGAGAAGTCTGCACCAGCTTCGAAGGTTTGGGAACCGGAATCAACTAAAATCTGCGGGTGCGTTAGGGTGGGGCTGATGTTGAGGCGATTTATAGAAAGCAATGTGGTAGTTCCCACAGTTTCCGAGAAGAATCTTCTCTTTTGTGGGAACTCCTTCGGAACAAGCGGGGAAATTCCTGTTGACTCGCACCCGGTCCCGAATATTTTTTTGGGGTCCTTAGAAATTCACACGGAGGTTGCATGAACCGGAATCGGATTCTTGCCGTTGTTTCCATTTTTCTTTTGGGTGGAATTGTCTATTATATCTTAAAACCTTCTCCCGTTGATCCGTTGGCGTATTTCCCGCCGGAACCTCCTCCGATGGAAGGAGCCTATGCTCCCAATCAATTGTTGTCCGAGGCCGAGCTGATCGGTTTAGGAAAACTGCAAGGTCCCGAAGACATGGAAGTCGACGACCACGGGAATATTTATGCGTCTTGCGAGAATGGAAAGGTGATTCACATTTCTCCCGAAGGCAACGTTAAGGCGCACGCCGCGACTTCGGGGCGTCCCCTCGGCAGCAAACTTTTGGCCGATGGTAGGCTGATTATAGCCGATGCCGACAAAGGACTTTTGGAAATCGGAACCAAGGGAGAAGTGAAAGTCCTCAGCACGGAAGCGGACGGGGTTCCGTTTCGATTCACGGACGACTTGGACGTCGCTCAAGACGGGACGATTTATTTTTCGGACGCTTCGGACAAGTTCGGTAGCAAGGAATATCTCTACGATTTGATGGAAGCGAGACCTCGCGGAAGACTTTTGAAATACGATCCTCATACGAAGAAGACGACCGTGTTGTTAAAAGAATTATACTTTGCTAATGGAGTCGCCCTTTCTAAAAACGAGGACTTCGTATTGGTCAACGAAACGTATCGATATAGAATCCGCAGATATTGGCTGAAAGGCCCGAAGGCAGGTCAAAACGATTTTTTTATAGAGAATCTTCCGGGATTTCCGGATAATATTTCGGCGGACGGAAACGGAACGTTTTATCTCGCATTGTTTACGGTGAGAAATTCCCTCATGGATAACGTCTTTCATCCGCGTCCCGCTTTGAAGTCGGCGATTGCGAAACTTCCCAAGTTTCTCTGGCCGAAAGCGCAGCCTTACGGATTCGTTCTTCTTTTGGACGAGAACGGAACTCCTCTTCGCAGTTTTCAGGAACCGACCGGAAAACATCTGAAGGCGATCACCTCCGTAAAATATAAAAACGGTTTCCTATATTTGGGAAGTCTTTATAACGATCGGATCGGAAAAATTCGGCTGGAATCCGGAGCGTCCGAGTGAGTAGATTCGAAAAAAGGAATATACGTTCGGTTGTAAGCAAGATCGATCGAAACAAAAAACGTTATAACGAATGAAGAAGAAAAAGAAATTCCCGTTCGAAACGGAAGCTACGCTGCAGCTCATGTCCGCGATCTCCGATCCTGTAAAGTTGAAGATCGCGAAAATTCTTTCCTGTCATCGAGAGGTGAAAGCGGGCGACATCGCGAAGGAATTCGACATTTCGAGAACCACGATCTCGCATCATCTCAACAAGATGAAATTGTTGAATCTCGTTTCTTCCCGGAAGGAAGGAAAGGAAATCTATTACTCGGTGGACAAGAGTCTGATAGTTGACACGTTAAAAGAAGTTGTAAAATTTCTGGAATCCTGAAGGATTTGTATATGTCGATGAGTGTCAACATATAGATTTATGTAACCGATTCGATTTAAGGAGATAGGGATGGATTTTACGATACCGAAGGAAGTCGAGGAGATCAAAAAGAAAATCCGCGATTTCGTGGAAAATCACGCGATTCCCGCGGAGGATCACTACGACTACGATCAAGGAAGGATGCCCGAAAAGATCACGGAAGAGCTGAGAAAGAAAGTAAAGGAACTCGGTCTTTGGACTCCGCATCTTCCAAAATCGGAGGGAGGACTCGGACTCGATATGGTGGGAACCGCGATCATCTTCTCCGAACTCGGACGTTCTCCGATCGCTCCCTATCTTTGTAACTGCGACGCGCCCGACGAGGGCAACATGCACCTTCTTCATATCGCGGCAAACGAAGAACAAAAGAAAAAATTCTATTATCCTCTTGTGGAAGGAAAGATTCGTTCCGCTTTTGCGATGACCGAACCGCCTCCGGGCGCCGGAGCCGATCCGCAAACCTTGACTACCAACGCGGTCAAAGACGGAAACGAATACGTGATCAACGGGCACAAGTGGTATTGCACCGGAGCGAACGGAGCGGGCTTTTTGATCGTGATGTCCAAGGTTGCGGATTCGTTTCGAAGAACCACGATGTTTCTCGTGCCGACCGATACGCCCGGTTATACGATGGTGCGTGAAATCGGAGTGATGGGTTCGCACGGTCCGGGAGGTCATTGCGAATTGAAGTTCGAAAACGTTCGCGTTCCCGAATCTTCGATCCTCGGAAGAGTGGGCGAAGGTTTCAAATGGTCGCAGGAGCGTCTTGGACCAGCCCGCCTAACACACTGTATGCGGTGGATCGGTCTTGCGAGAAGATCGATGGAAATCGCGAGGGAATATGCGCTCAAACGCGAAGTATTCGGTCAAAGAATCGCGGATCATCAGGGGATTCAGTGGATGTTCGCCGAATCCGCTTTGGAAATCGAATCCGGTTATATGCTTACTTTAAAAGCCGCACACACTCTTCGATCGGGAGAAGACGCAAGGCAGATCATTTCGATGGCAAAGTGGCAAGTCTCCGAAACTCTCTGCAAGGTGATCGACCGCGCGATTCAGATCTGCGGTTCTCATGGATACGGAAGGGACATGAAACTCGAATTGTTTTATCGGGACGCAAGGGCGGCTCGGATCGCGGACGGACCGAGCGAGGTTCACAAAATGGTGATCGGAAGAAACCTGGTCAGCGGCAAAAACGATTTTTAATATTAGAATACGCGAATATTATGAACGACACCGAATTAAAGAACGTTCTGGAAGGATATCTTTCGGACAGATTGAAGGGAAAAACGGAGATCCATTCGATGGTATCTCTTTCGGGCGGAGCTTGTCAGGAGAATTTTTCCGCGCAGCTCCAGGTTTTGGACGGACCGGAAAAAGGTTCTTACGATACCGTATTTCGAACCGACAAAGGCGCGGCGCTTCTCGCGTCGTTGAGTCGGGAGGACGAATTCGGAGTTTGCGAACTCGCCTACAACGCCGGCGTCAACACTCCGAGACCTTTTTGGCTCGAAACGAATCGAGGCGTAACGGGAAGTCCCTTCTACTTTATGCAGAAGATTTCCGGAAAAGCCACGGGAAGATATATCGTCAAAGATCCTTCGCTTAACAAAATCAGAAAACAACTCACCGCGGATCTAGCCGGCAATCTCGCAAAGATTCATTCGGTAAAACCGGAACATTGTAAAAACGAAACCCTTCGTAAAACTCTTTGGATGGGACAAGATCCCAACGACAAGGTAGTCGCGAACGGATCGATCCGTTCTCTTCGATTGGAGCTGGATCGGATGAGCGAAGCGTATCCTGCGATGGAGATGATTCTCAACTGGCTCGAAAAAAAGGCGAAACCTTCGGACGATGTCGTATTAATACACGGGGATTTTCGAACCGGAAACTTTATGGTAACGCCCGACGGGCTTCAAGGAATCGTGGATTGGGAATTCGCGCACTGGGGAGACCGGCACGAAGATCTCACATGGCTTTGTATGAGAGACTGGAGATTCGGAAAGTTGAATAAGGAAGCGGGCGGTTTTGCGGACCGCACCGAATTCTACGAAGCGTATGAAAAGGCTTCCGGAGTCACGTTGAATCCGGCGATGGTCACGTATTGGGAAGTGATGGGAAATCTCCGTTGGGCGATCGGTTGTATCGGTCAGGCGGAACGGCATCTTTCCGGAAAGGATAAGGGAATCGAACTTGCGGCGATCGGAAGAAGAGCCTGTGAAATGGAATACGAAGCGATGAGGATCATAGAAAATGCAGGATAAACCGACATCAACGGACTTGCTCGAAGCGATTCAGGATTTTCTTATGAAGGAAGTCCTCCCGCAATTCAAGGATAAGGATCTTCTTTCGTATAAAACATTAGTAAGTTGGAATATGTTGGGAGTCGTTTCTCGGGAGATTCGATCCGGAGAGGAGCTTCTCGACAAGGAACTCGATCGTCTCGTAAAACTTTTAAAGAAGAATTCTTCCCTGCCTTCCACGTTAAACGAAAAGAAAAATCTCGCGCACGCTTGGAACGCGGAACTCAGGGACAAGATCCGAAAGGAAAAACTCTCTTTGGAAAACGCGGAGTATTGGAATCACGTAAAAGAAACCGTACGCGAAAAGGTGGAAGTCACCAATCCTAGATTCACGACGGAAAGTTAGTCGCTCATGTCCGTTGTTCATCTTGTCCGTCACGGACAGGCAAATTCTCAAGGTGAAAACTACGATCTCTTAACTCCGCACGGAAAGAGTCAGGCGTTTGCGCTCGGAAAGTTCATGGCTCAGAACGGAGAAGTTCCCGATCGGATCGTAACCGGGACCTTGCGTAGACAAGTCGAGACGGGAGAATCCTTTTTGGAAGGGGTGATTTCGGTCGTAGGCGAACGGGAAGAATTTCGATCCTCTTCGTTTATCAATCGAGATGCGGGTTGGAACGAATTCTCACCCGAACTCTGGGGATCTTACTCGAAACTGCTCGCGGCAAAGAGGCCCGAGTTTGCAAAAACTCTTTCTCAATTCGCAAAGGTTCGACTCAAAGGCGGGATACGATCCGCGGCTCTGTTTTTTAAGCTGACCGAAGAGATTCTCAAGTTTTGGAAAGAAGGAACGGAAACTCCCGAAGGAATCGAAACCTACCGCGGTTTCGAGGAAAGAATATTCCATTCTTCTAATGTATGGTTTTCGCCCGGGGATCAGGAACGGAATTTCATCTTCACTTCGGGAACCCCCATTTCTTTGGTGCTGAATCGGCTCTTAAAACAGGACGAGGATTGTTTCGCTTGGATGCCTTGGATCTGGAACACCTCCTTAAGTACCTTTCGTTGGGTCAGAGGGAAATATCTTCCCGTTTCGATCAACGGAGTTCCCCATCTTCCCGAAAAAATAAATCGCACTCTATTTTGATCCGTTTTCGGAATTATTTGAGTCAGAATCCGTTTTTACGAGTCTTATAAACGAGAAAAGAGGTCGACGAGTCGAACGGTTAACGTCCATACTGTTCGTCGTTCGTGAGTCATTGATGACAATTCAGAGAAGTCAATCTCGATCTTCCTTAACCAAAGCGGGGCTTTGGATATTTTGGATCAGTACGATCTTGACGATCGTTTCTTTTTTCGGAAATTACTATTACGAAGAAAGAAACGTAGATCGACTTATAGACAATATTCATTGGACGATCACCTATCTCTGTGCCGCGATTCTGGCTTGGCTCGGATATCTCGCCGCCGAAGGAGGAATCCATCGATTCCGACTCTGGTTTGCGCTGGGCCTTACCGCTAACGCGCTCGGTCAGCTTTCGTGGGCGATCCAAGTGTATCTCGATTATTATGTGACGCCTACCCCGAGCGATTATTTGTTTCCTTGGGTCGCGCCTTCCTTCGTGATAGGATATTCTATTATCGTTATTGAATGTGATCGCACTCGTATCCGCGCCGCGGTTCTCGACGCATTAGGCTTGATAACGGCGATCCTTACGCTCTCGCTCGCGTTGTATCTTCCGCAACGCGAAGGAGTCGGAATACCGCAGCTTCTCCCTTTGATCAATCATCCCGTATCCTTTTTAACGGCGGCCGCGTTGGGAGTTCTGCTCATTCCGCTTTTGCGATTGCAGCCGGATAAGTCCTGGTTTGCGTTCATACTCGGAATGGGAGGAACGGGGCTTTGCTGGTTGTTGTGGAACGCGTTCTTTATCGTAGAGATTCCGCCGGACGGAACGATTCTCAACGCGGGATTTTCCGTATCCGCGTTGATCTTAGGATACGGAGCATTGACTTGGGAGCCTAAGTTCAACGATAACCCGATTTGGGGAAGAAGGTTCGAAGCCGCTCTCCGTTTATTACCTTTATTTGAAGTAGTTGCGAGTTCGATCACGATCGTTCTTGCCGGAACTCTTTCCGGTCTGCCCGAAGGAGTTCGGATCGTAGCGTGGACGGGAACGACGATCGTAGTCGTGATCGCGAGTGCGAGACAAACGTTTCTTGTAAAGGAAATGACGGACGCCGAACAACGAATCCGCTCCATCAACGAAGGTCTCGAAGGAATCGTCACCAGACGAACGGAAGAATTAAGAACCGTAAACCAATATCTCGTTTCCAAAAACGAACAAGTCGTTCGAGCCATTGAAGATTTGAGAAGCGCGCAGAAACAGCTGATCCGCTCCGAAAAGATGGCCGTTTTAGGACAGTTGGTAGCAGGTATAGCGCATGAACTCAATACCCCGCTGGGAGCGATCGTTTCCTCGAACGAAGGAATTCAATCCGTATTGTCCAATTCGTGGGAGACTCTTTTAAGAAATTATTCCGAATTTTCCGAAGCCGAAAAGAAAGTCTGGGAAAAACTTTTTTCCAAAGGAATATCTCCGCGGGAATTTTACGATACGAAAGAGGAGCGAGCAAAACGGAAAAAAATCTCGGGATTGTTAAGCGAAGTAGGAATCCGGGACTCGATGCGGCTCGCCGATATTCTCACGGATTTGGGAATCGCGCCGGAGGAAATTTCCGAAGTTCTGCAAGAGTTATCGGATAAGGAGAGATTCTTTCCGATCGCGCATAACGCGCTTTCTTTGTCCAGTTTGGCCCGTGCCAGTTTTACGATCGAAAAGGCGGCGGAAAAAGCGTCGCTCGTCATACAAGCTCTCAAAGAATACGCGTATAAGGATCGTTCGGGTGCTGCGATGGGACCGGTCGACGTCCGCAAACAATTGGAAACCGTACTTACGCTTTATTATTCCAAGTATAAAACTCAAGTGGAAATCGTCCGGAATATGCCCGACACCGCCTACGTTTGGGGAAATGCGGACGCGCTGACGCAGGTCTGGACGAACATCATCGGTAATGCGCTCTATGCGATGAACTATAAAGGGAGAATGTCGATTTCCTGTAAAAAAATATCCTCGGGTTGGGAGATCGCGATTGAAGACAGCGGAACCGGAATCGAAGACACGATACGGGATCGGATCTTCGAACCTTTTTTCACCACAAAACCTTCGGGAGCCGGAACCGGTTTAGGATTGGATATCTGCCGCAGAATCATCGAAGATCACAATGGCAGGATCTTTTTCGAGACTTCCGATCGAGGAACGACTTTTTACGTCGTTCTTCCGGTTGCCGACGCCGCATCGGATCGCAACGGACATACGCTTTAGAATATCAGAAAATTCTACTTTCCTAACATAGCTTGCGCTTTCTTTTTGATTTCCTCGGCGTCCTTTTGGTGATCCACTTTGTTCGGAATGTCCTTTCCTTTTATGAATGCTGGACGTTGTGAGAGTTCCGCCTCCCAGCGTTTGAGATTCGGAAACTCGTCGAGAGAAACCTCCACATAGTCGTGAACGTTCACCCAAGGCCATGTCGCGATATCCGCGATCGACAATTCCTTTCCGCCGAGATATTTACTTTCACCGAGCCTGCGATCGAGGACGGAATAAAGACGTTTGGTTTCGTTCTGATATCTTGCGATCGCGAACGGAATTTTTTCGGGAGCGTATTTCAAAAAGACTCCGGCTTGGCCCTGCATCGGACCGACTCCGCCCATCTGAAACATCAACCATTGCAGAACCACGCTTCTTTCCTTAGGATCCTTCGGTAACAGTTTTCCGGTTTTTTCGGCGAGATAGATCAGAATGGCCCCCGATTCAAAAACGGTAAAATCGCCGTTATCTTTGTCGATGATCGCGGGAATTCTTCCGTTCGGATTGATTTTCAAAAACCAATCCTGTTTCTGTTCCAATTTTCCGAGATCAATCGGATGCACTGTATAAGGAATTCCTAATTCTTCCAATAGAATGGAAACTTTTCTTCCGTTCGGTGTGGAAGCTGAATATAATTCGATCAAAGTTCGTTTCTCCGTCCGTTTTAGAATTAGACTTTCTTCTTTTGAAAAGAGGAAGAAGAAACTTCTATTTACGATTCGAAAAAAAACTTCTTCCCTATCTTCTGAAAGACAATGAGTTGATACACGGAGCCCGTAAAAAAACGTGGATCTATGGCTTGGATCTATCTTATCATCGCTTCCGTTTTTGAAATCGGCTTTACTACCTGTTTGAAACTTTCGGAGAATTTTTCGAAACCGTTGTGGACCGTAGGGTTTGCAATTTCCGCCGTATTGAGTTTGGTTTTTTTGAATAAGGCCGTACAAACGATTCCAATGGGGACCGGTTATGCGGTTTGGACCGGGCTCGGCGCGGTTGGAACCGTGCTTGTGGGAATTTTGATTCACGGAGAGCCGATCGATTTCTGGAGAGGTTTTTTTCTTTCCACGTTGATCCTTTCCGTTTTGGGATTGAAGTTTTTGGTTTCTGAAACCGCTTGAATTCGCGTTTGCGCTTCGTTTCGTAAAGACGGAGACGGAACGAATATAGGAAAATTAAAATATTTTAATGTTTTTTGGATCGATCTCTGCGGACTTAAGAATCCTTTTTTAATCCTCTCGTTCTTTGCCTCCGTTTGCTTCATGGTCTTGTTTGAATGACTCCGGTTTCTTTTCGGAAACAAATTGTTAACTTAATTCTTAGTAAAAAGATTTTAAAATAGTAATCCTTTCAGCATAGTCCTTTGCAGAGAGAATGATTTGTAAAAAACGCTTCGTTTAATAATTCGTTCAAATAGAGGGATTTTATTCCGATCAAGTTTAGAGTCGTTCCAAAACGATCTAAGCCGAACGTGTTATCCCGATTCAAACGGAACGAATTGTTAAGTTCTGATTCATTGCCTCGACGTTCTTGAAGATAAGACGCGAAGCTTTGGTCGAATTGCGGATTCTTCAAGAGGTCTTAGGAGTTATATTGGGAATGCTGGAGAAAGAAGCGATTCGAACCGCCAAAATGGAACAGGAAAAACGGGAATATTTTTACAGACAAATCGCCAAACAGTTTCCGAACGGGGGAGTCGCCGTATTCGATCGGGATTTTCGGTATCTTATTTTTGAAGGAAGAGGTTTGCAGCTCGTGGATCTCGTAGCGGAAGAAGTGCAGGGTAAAACCATCCGCGACATCTTTCCGAAAGAAATCTGCGATATTAGCGAACCGTTATATAAGGCGGCCTTTGAAGGAAGGACGACGACGATCGAAATCCCTTATATGGGAAGAATTTTCAAACTCGAACACGCCCCCATCGAAAATGAAAACGGAGAAATCGATTACGGTCTTGTGATGGCTCAAGACGTCACCGCTCAAAAGAAAGCGGAAGACGCTCTGAAGGATTCGGAGTTGGACTTAAGAGCGCTTTTCTCCGCGATGAGCGATATCATTCTCGTAATGGATGTGGAAGGACGTTATCTTAAAATCGCGCCCACCAAGGCTAAGTTTTTAACGGCCCCCGCTCACGAACTTTTAGGAAATCGAGTGCGCGATTTTTTTACTTCCGATCGGGCGGACCTTGCGGAAGCGACCATCCGTAGAACCCTCACGACGGGAAAAACGCAGAGCATCGAATACGATTTGGAAATCCGCGGGGAGGTTTTGTGGTTCGAAGCGAGCGTTTCGTATCGTTCCGAAACGACGGTCTATTGGGTAGCGCGAAACATAACGCAGTTTAAATTGATCGAAGACGCGGCAAAAAAAAACCAGAAGCGTTTGCGCGACATCATCGACGGATTGGTTCCCGATATGTTCGTCGGCCTGATCCGGCCCGACGGAGTTTTAGTCGAAGTGAATAAGGCCCCGTTGACGGCGGCAAAGATCCGCTTTGAGGACGTATTGGGGAAACCGTTTGATCAAACCTATTGGTGGTCTTTTTCAACTGCAAGCGGGGAAACTCTGAGAAACGCCATAGCAAGAGCCGCCAAAGGAGAATCGCTTCGATACGACGCGGAAGTTCGAATCGCCGAAGAAGAATACATCGTCGTCGATTTTTCGATCCAACCTTTGAGAGACGAATTAGGAGTCATTCAATTCTTGATCGCATCGGGAACGGTGATCACGGAGCGAAAAAGAGCGGAACAAGCTCTTCAGGAATCCAGACAAAAATATAGGGAACTCGTCGAGAACATAAACGACGTCATTTTTTCCACGAACGTTCTAAGCGGAGTCACGTATATCAGTCCGATCATACAATCCTTGATCGGTTATTCTCCCGAAACGATCATAGGAAGTCCGTTTAAAGAAATCGTATTGGAAGAGGATCGGGAATACTTTCGCAAACTGATGGGTTCGGCCCTCGGCGGCAATCGCGACATGTGCGAATGTCGCATTAAATTAAAAGAAGGCGGTTCTATCTGGGTTCAGATTTCGGTCCGTCCTATATTAAGAGAAGGGAATATAGTCGGAGTCGCGGGCGTGATTATGGACATCACGAAACGAAGGCAACTCGAACAAAGGCTCTTTCGGACGCAGAAACTGGAAAGTCTCGGAACTCTTGCGGGAGGGATTGCGCACGATTTCAACAATCTTCTCGGAATCATATCCTGTCATTTGTCGATTCTTCAGGACGAATCCACGGACCGTCAAAAAAGAATCAAAAGCACGGATGCGATCGCAACGACGATCAAACGCGGCGCCGATCTCGTGGGTCAGCTGCTGACGATCGCACGGAAAGGGGATATGACCCTCGGCCCCGTTCATCTGAACTCAGTAGTCTATGAGATCGTACATCTGATGGACGAAACCTTTCCGAAATTGATCGAGATCGATCTTTCGATGGGATGCGATCTGCCTCAGGTCCTTGCGGATCATACGCAGCTCCATCAGGTCCTTCTCAACTTATGTGTAAACGCAAGAGACGCCTTGGAGCCGAACGGAGGTAAGATTCGATTGTCGACCAGAACGGTTCGCGGCGAAGAGATACGAAGCAGACATGAAAAAGCCGAAGCTCTTCTTTACTTGGAACTCACCGTTGCGGATACGGGAATCGGAATGGACGCTTCCACCAAGGCAAGAATTTTCGAACCGTTCTTTACGACCAAGGCTCCGGGAAAAGGAACGGGATTGGGACTTGCAACCACATACGGAATCGTGGAAACGCATCGAGGTTTTATCGAAGTGGACAGCGCGATCGGAAAGGGAACCGAGTTTCGAATCTATCTTCCCGCGCAAACATACGAAGTCGCAAAAGATACGAACGAAGAATCTTCCGTGCGAATTCTCAATCCCGGGGCGGGAACCGTTCTTTTGATCGAGGACGAGGAAATGCTGAAGGAAGTGTTGACCGCGATTCTTGAAAAGGAAGGATACAAGGTTCTCGTTGCCGCGAACGGATTGGATGCGGTTGCAATTTATCGATCGCATTGGAATCGTATCGATCTCGTTCTTTCGGATGTAGGGCTTCCGGGAATGGAAGGAGATCAAATGTATTACGAAATGAAACGGATCAATCCTGCGATCCGCGCGATTCTGGCGAGCGGATTTATCGAGCCGAACAAGAAGATGGAACTCTTGCGCGAGGGAGTGATCGAAGTATTACAAAAACCGTATGCGACCGTGGAGATCTTAAACAAGATCAAGACCGCCATTCATCCGGGAACTTGGAGCGTATAAACGACGTTCATTCTGCGGGGTGTTGATACGATTTCTCCCGTAAAAAATATTCTAAAGTTAGAATATTCAAAAAAACGGCGGGAGCCGAACGCTAACCCGCCTTGGAAAAGAAGCTGAATCGGATGTGTTAACGATTCGCGATGTCGAACGAGGACGTATCCTCATAGAAAACGTACTCTAAAATCTTTCCGTCCTTAACGATACATTTCAGAGCCCAGTCGCTTTCATACATTCTCCCGGTGGATTTCAATTCGTGTTTAAAACGCCCGTTTGCAAATACGACGTCCTTGTTTCCGATCACGTTCTCGACGACGAATTCCTTCGTGTTAAACGTCTTACCGAGATTGGTCACGAATTCTTCCGCGCCTTTTTTACCGGAATACGAACCGTAGAGTTCTCCGGTTTTACGCGAAGCTTTTCGGACCGCGGTGATGGACGCGTTTTCGTGAAAACTTCCGATGACTCCGGGAAGATCTCCTTTTCCGAACGCGGAAAAAAATCCGTTTACGACTCCGACCGGGTTGTTCGATCTTTTTTCCGCGCCTAAAGCGAACGCGAATACCGTGGAAAGAATGAGTGTGGATATGGCTGCACGCATTGATGATTCTCCTTCAAGAATTACGATACTGGTAGTTTCGTATATTCGATACCAGCAGTATCGTAATTCACTTGACGGTCAAGAGTTTTTTCGTAAAAAGAGAATATGGCCGAAAAAAAGAAAACGAAGGAAAAAGAAGAAGTCTCCCGCCGAGGAAGGCCGAGGGCGCAGGATTACGAAGAATCCATCTTAAAGGCAACGTTCGAGTTGCTTGCGTCGAAGGGATTTTACGGTTTTTCCATCGACGACATCGTGGAAAAGACGGGTGTTGCGAGGACCACGATCTATAGAAGATGGCCGAGCAAGGCGACTCTTGCGATGAATACCATTCTTACTTTGATCAGTCCGTTTCTGGATTTTCCCGAAGGTATTTCGTTGGAGGAAGGAATTCTCAAGCAGATGAAAGGACTTGCCGGAGTTTTCCAAGGCGACTACGGGAAAGTAATCTCTTCCGTGATCGGAGCCGCGCAAGACGACGCGGAATTGGCAAAAGCGGTACGGGACGATTATCTAAGGCCGAGAAGAAAGATCGCGGCCGAATACATCAAACGCGGACGCGCCACGGGAGAATTTCCGGACGTGAGCGACGGCGAAGTGGAAGGTTTTATCGATCTTTTGTACGGAGGTTTGTATTTCCGTCTTTTGTTAAAACACAAAAAGCCGGGTCTCGACGGCTTGGAAACCTGGGTGCGCCAGGTATTCCGTTCGCTTCGAAACGCTTAAGAAAAACGTGTATTAGGAAAATTGAATTCTTAAGATTCGATTTTTTGCCGTTTGATCCGTTTGCGGATTTCCTTACCGCGTTTCTGGTTCACTTCCAACACCTGCAGAAGAGTGTCGATCGGGAATACGGTTCCTTGGAACATTCTTCTCATCGTTCTTTCGGACATATCGTACCAGCGGGCTTTGGAGGAAACGAGAAGTTCTCCCGTTTTGGAAAAATGAATCGTAGCTTTCGTATAAAGCCTTCTTCTTCTAACCATCGTAACCCAACAACGAACTTCCACCTCTTCGTTGAGAGGAACCGCTTTGTGATAACGCATATACAACTGATCGGTCATCACGAAGTGACCGAGATGAAAACAAAGCACGCCTTGCGCTTCGTCGAGGAGAGTCGCAAGAACTCCTCCGTGCGCGAAACCCGGAGCGCCTTCAAAGGCTTTTTCTATTTTAAACGGAAATCGAACTTCGCCGCTTTCTTCGTGAAAGGGGAAACTTGCGTGAATTCCTTTCGGATTATCGGGACCGCAGCCGAAACAATTCGTATGATGCCAGTCTTGACCGTTCTGACTCGCCTTGATCTCCCGGTAGATTGTCTCTGATTCCATGTGTTCCTCCGGAAGGAGTTTTCTATTTGGAGAATTCCTCCGATTTTACAACCGAATCGATTCTCCTTCCATGAAAAAATCCGATGCTCCCGATTCAAGTGCTAAACCCGCGAAAATTTCGGAAAGATTCGCTCGTTCGAATACCCGGAAATTTACGGATCCGTAAAAGTAGAATCCGAATTCAACCCCAAATCACCTTGACTCGTCCGCGATCGATCTTAATCTACGTTGCGTCTTATCCTTGGAGAATCGAACATGAAAGCCGCAGTTTTAGAATCCGGTAAAAAAATCTTAGACATCCGCGAAGTTCCCGTTCCCGCGCTCGGACCCGACCAAGTAAAAGTAAAAATCAAAGCCTGCGGCATCTGCGGGTCCGACGTTCATCTCGTCGTTCATGGAACGATGAAGTGTAAACATCACCCAAGAGTTCCCGGTCATGAATCTTCCGGCGTTGTGGAAGAGATCGGAGAAAACGTAAGTCGTTTTAAAAAAGGCGATCGGGTGGTGATCGCGGCCGGAACTTCCTGCGGAGTCTGCAAACAATGTAAATCCGGACATGAAAATCTCTGCAAGGACTTAGGCGTGTTCGGCTTCGATCGGGACGGAAGTTTCGCCGAATACAACGTAGTCGAAGAACGTTATTTGTATTCTCTTCCCGATGCGATTCCTTTCGATCAAGGAGCGATTCTTGCGGACGCGGTTTCCACTCCGTATCATGCGATTCGTTACCGAGGCAATATTCAAGACGGAGATACGGTTGCGATTTTCGGCTGCGGCGGTTTGGGAATTCACGCGGTTGCGGTTGCAAGAGCGTTGACGAGCGGTAAGGTGATCGCGCTCGATGTGGACAAAGGGTCTTTGGAAAACGCCGCGAAATACGGAGCCGACGAATCGGTGAACTTGAAGGAGATTCGGAATCCCGGTAAAACCTTAAAAGAAATTACGAACGGAGTCGATCTTCTCGCCGATTTTTCGGGTTATATGTCCAACGTGGAAGAATCTCTTCGAGCGATGAATCGGGGAGGAAGAATCGTTTTGGTCGGAATCGGCAAGCAGCCTCTCAAATTTCAGATTCCGTTCATTCTCATCGAGAAGATGATTTCCGTTTCCGGTTCGTACGGTTCGGATCGGCGCGCGATTCCCGAACTCATCGATCTGTATTTGAAAGGAAAAATCAATCTTACGCATTCAATTACCTCGCACCATCCTCTGGAAGAAGTGAATCAATGTCTCGAAGATCTGGACGAACGAAAGGGAAATCCGATTCGATTTATCATCGAACCCTGAAATCTTTTGTGTAGCGATCGTTATAAAAATCTTGCATTTTAAAAATCGGGAATTAGGTTTGGGAGGAATACTTCAGTAATATATATCGATCGTTATATAAAAGGTGGTGATTGTGAGAATTCGGCTTCAAGGTTTGATTCTGCGCGGAGTTGTTCTACTTTCGATTCTTCTTGTTTTTCCCGTCTTAGGGGCTTTATCACTCAAGGACATTCCCCCTTCGATCGGTCCCGACGGAAGAGAGATTTCCAAACAATTCCTCGGATTCTTGCGCGGAGTCGCCAAGAAGGTTCAATACGACGGAAAGGCGTTGGAGTTCCACAAATACATCGAAGCTTCTCTGGAAAAGTTCGAACTCAAAAAGCTCTATCACTCCGAATTTCTGCAAAAGGAAGAGGACGGAACACATTGGGTTTCGTACAAGGGTAGATTTTCTTCCGAAGGTTATAAGATCAGTCTCGAAGAAAAAAGGATGAAGACGATCTCCGTTCCCGCGTTCGGGGATTTCAGCGCGGAGTTCGATCTCAAACACAATCCGAAGCCATTGTACGGGGGAACTTCCTATTCGGGGAATTTGGATCTGGTCACGCATCTCGGTCCATTTACGCACAAACACGCGGTGATGGCGATGGAAGCCGGTCTGAAATTTTTGGATCCGCATAACGTTCGTCAGATCGACGCTCCGAATACGATGATCTTTAAAAAGGTCAACAATCCGGAAGCGAGAAAGGTTCTGAACGATCTTTCCAAATCTTTTCCGGATCTCGGTAAGTTTTTGAATTATTATTTCGGTTTGGATTCGCTGCTTGTTCTTTCCGACGATAAGGAATCGAAGGGAGGATCTTCGATCACCAAGTTCAACTTCAAAGGTTCGATTTCCAGAAACATCGCTGACGACTACGAGGAGTTAGGCGATTATCTCGATACGATCAAGTATCTCGGCTGGGTGAACATCAAGATCGAAAATCAAAAGGGAAAAACCCTCGCGGAGATTCGCCTGAATTCCAAAACTCCGGACGTTTCGTTCAAGTTTATCACCGCTCACGGGAGAATTCTTCCGTATGACTCGAAAGGAAATTTGTATCATGAGGATTCGTTTTCGATTCCTTCGCTGAACCATTTTCCGTTTCAGGTCCGTGTCGCTCTCGAAGCCAATCTCTACGGACTTTTATTAGAAAATCCTGAAATTCTTCTTTCGGGCGTTTTCGTAAATCATCCGGATAACGGTTCTCTTTCGTTTAAGATCCATAAGATCGAAAAGTTCGACGTTTCGGGCGGGTTTTCCTACGTGATTCCCACTTGGGCGATCAATTTGGTCATTCCCGGAAATCTGGAATCCATCATCCACGAGTTTACCGAAACTCTCGTTCACGCCAACGGCGACAAAGGAACCAAAGTCGCTTTATCCTGGAACCGGGACGGCGGTAAAACTCTTTTGAAAACACACGTGGAATCCGAGTTTCTGGATAATTTCTTTATCCGCTTCGGTTTAAAAATCTGGAATCACAAGGTTCTTCCTTCGGAGGAAGCCCGCGAAGATATCCGTAAGGTTTTTATCCGTATGATGGATTTGATTATTAAGGATATTTAATGTTTAGAAACGGCCCGATCCGGCCGTTTTCGTAAGAAACTCCCGTTCACAACGCGGCAGGGATCGATGCGGAGTCAAGTTATTGCTGTTCCGTTTCAGGAACGGCGTTCGGAGAATTCAATAACTTGACTGAAGCGGAGAGCCCGTCCGCCGCCCGGAATCATATTCCAAATTTCTCATCCAGTTTCAAGTCGGTTTAAAAAAAATCCTTTTTCGCGTTTTTTTTCCGAAAAAGGGAACCTTTGCTGACCGTATCCGCATAACTCCGAGCATATATCAAGCGTTAACTCTCTTTGAAGGAATATAAATAATATGAAAAAGGCCACCTTAGCGCTTTTGATTTTGGTTATGGCGATCGCATGTAAACCTAAGGAAACCGATGAGGAAAAATCCGATAAGCTTTTCCTGAACCTCTTAATTGCAGGCTATGTCTTAAATCCCTGCAACAGCGGCGCTCGCTTGTCCTCCGGCGCGACTAACCTTACCGTTCCCGAAGGTCAGACTTTTACGGTTTGCGGAGACAAAAACGGAACCCCGACCCTAACGTTCACGAAGGCAGGAACGTATCGATTGACTGGCGTCAATGGTTCTCAGCTTCATACTTCGAGTCGCTGTAATTCGGAGCGCGACCAGTTCGAAATTCTCGTGAAAGACGGTGGAAATACCACAGTTCTGACCAGCTCCGCGACCGGTGCAACGGCAGACATCACCGTTGCGGCGAACGCAGTTTATTCGATTAGCGTAACTGGAGTTTCAACAACTTCTCCTTATACCTGCAATGGTGTTCGAGCTTCTATTTCTACCACTGCGGCGCTTTTGACGATTACGCCGATCTGATGCTGGGATGATGTCGAAGTAAGAATTACTTCATTTGTGTAGAATGAGAATCCGCACGAGTTCCTTTAAGGACCGTGCGGATTTTCGTTTTTAGAGACCGGTGATCGTTCCGCAGGTCGTCAGTAAACTTCTCGCGTTTGCGTAGGATTGATCCGAGGTTGCCACCCCGAGCGCAAGATTGATCTTGCTTTTGACCATATTGGAATTCGTACAATTTTCTCCGTTATTGGAACACTTCGCGTTCCCCGGTTTGACTCCGGTGGAAAGCGTCGTCAGCCAGGTTACGAAGTTCGTTCCTCCCGCGTTTACGTTGTACATTTCTTCCGAGGTCGTGATCGTATGTACGTCCCCCGGCGCGATGTAATAGGAGTAGTTCGCCGCTCCGCCTGAAATCCCCGTCATAGAAGTGACCGCTTGTTGGGACCAGCCGCAACTGGATCCGTTCGTCGAGGCCGGTGTTCCGTCCGGAGCGGAACTTCCATCCGAATCTCCGAATAACGCCGAATACGTTTTGCTCGAATCATAAGGATCGGTCGTTTTAGAATCCGAATACGTCGGCGCCGCGTTGATGATGTTCATGACCTTATAAAAGAATCTTTGATTTCCGTCAAAGAGAGCCGTGTATTGTCCGGTTTTATCTCCCGAACCGTTGTAATACGTGGAAACCTTCGTAAAGAAATCCTGAATGGACGGTGCACCGGCTGTGAGATAGTTTGCGGCGATTCCCGTCACCCATGTCGGGAGATTCGGGTCCGCTCCCCACTGAGTGCTTAGGTTGTTAAAGAATCCTGCGGGCACGACTCCGTTGGACGCATCCGAAAGTAGATTCACTTTTACGGAAGCGTTCAGACCTTTCACGGTTTCCCGTACGATCGGATAATTCAATAAGGCCCCGTATCCACCGGCGCTTTGTCCGGTCACGAAGACGTTCTCCACACCCGTATATTCGGATTGAATGTATTTCAACGTGGCGAGTACGTTATCGTATCCGCGGTGTTTGACGACCGTCGCCGTTCCTGTGTTCGGGTTGGTGTAGGTCATATCCTTGGAACCGATGTGAAGATCTCCCGTGCAATAGGGAATAAAAACTACATCATAATCTTTGAATGGATTGGAAGCGTTGCCCGCGTTCATCACTCCTTGAAACGCGAGTTTTACGAACAGATCCGGAACGGAATTGAGTTGATTGAAATACGTCGTCGTGCTGTTTCCGAAACAGTTATAGTTGCTCCAACAAGCGCCTCCTCCCATAAAGTTAATCAGAAGTTTCTTATTCGATGCGCTTACTTTTTTGCGGTAGATGGAGAATGTCGTATTTCCATCGGCTCCCGTACAAGAAGGGGTAAACGCTCTGTTCGTATAACTCGCTCCCGCCACGGTGATCGTCCCAGCGGAAGGAGTGATCTTTTCATAAGGATTGTATAAAAAATCCGCTACGACTAAAGCCAGTATCGTTTTGTCGTCGTCATCGTCGTTTTTCTTGCAGTCGGCGAAAGCGAAAACAAGACAAATTGCCATGAGGGTTATTGCACGTCGTTTCATCGGTTGAACTCCTATCTCTCGTTCCCCTGTATCTTTTTGAACTCGCCAATTATAGGATTCCCATAAAGGAAAGTCAATCGATACGCAAAATAATCAAACGTTCAACACGATCTTTCCTCTCGTATGAAAGCGCCCGATTTCTTCCATTGCGTCCGCCGCCTTGGAAAGAGGGAAGGTGCGACTGACGTAGGTTTTGAGTTTTCCTTCGTCCGCGAGCCGACTCAACGTTTCCAGATGTTTTGCGTTCGGTTCCACGAAATGATACGCGGCGGAAACATTCGGAATTGCGGAGAAGTCGCTTTCTAAGATGGACACGATTCTTCCTTGAGAATGAAGACAGGAAACTCCGTCTTGGAACGTGGGACCTCCCACAAAATCCATCACGAGATCGGCCCCCTTCGGGTAAGAATGTAGGAACTCCTTCTTCCAATCGGGATTTTTGTAGTTCAACGCAAGATCGACCTTCCATTCGTTCTTTAGAAAATCCTGATTTTCCGGTCCGGCCAATCCGATCACAGTAGCTCCGACATTCTTGGCGAGTTGAACGGCGAAACTTCCCACGCCGCCCGAAGCTCCGAGAATCAAAACCGTATTTCCCGCTTTGCAGTCGGCCAACTGAAAGAGACATTGATACGCCGTTAAACCTGCGAGAGGAGTTCCCGCACTTTCCTCGAACGACATGGCCTTCGACTTTTTCGCCAGATACGATTCCGGGATCGCAATCGATTCCGCGTAGGCGCCTTTGGAAATCGTAGGTCTTCTGCAATAACTGAACACTTCGTCGCCGATTTCGAAACGTCTCGCCGCGTGACCCCGCGCTTCCACCACGCCCGAAAATTCCCAACCTGGGATTACGGGAAATTCGTGCGGCATTCTCCCTTGCAGCTTGCCTTCCCTGATTTTCCAATCGACCGGATTGACTCCGGCCGCGTGAATTTTAACGAGGACCTCTCCTTCCTTGGGTTCCGGAGTCGGGATGGAAACCCATTCCAGAACTTCTTTTCCGCCGAATTGGGACATTTGGATTGCTTTCATGATTTTTTTAGACGGAGAATGGGTCGGATTTGATTTGAGAATCCTTTCCAGCGTAGGAACCTGGACAAATTCGACCTTTGTCGGAACACATGCGGGAATGGAGGAGGGCGATTGGAACCATTAGAGGATTTGTCGGGAATGGAAGAGAATCCGATCATTCCGTTGGACTCGATTCTTCCCCCGGAACTGTTTTTAATTCCGATCAAGTCCCGACCCGTATTTCCGGGCATCATTACGCCGTTGATCGTTCCGAGCGGAAAGTTTGCAAGAGCGGTCGAAGAATCCATCAAAGGTAATTCGTTTCTCGGTCTCGTTCTTTTAAAGGATGAGGAGAATGAAAAAGAAACTTCCGAAAACATCTATCAATACGGCGTAGTCGCCAAAATATTAAAAAAAGTGAATTTACCGGACGGTGCGGTCAATATTCTGATCAACACGGTTCGCCGTTTTAAAATCGCGTCTTATACAAGTATCGATCCGTTGCTCTCCAAGGTTTCTTATCCCGAGGAAGAACCGGGCGCGCCTAAGAATACGATCAAAGCGATGATGAGAACCCTTCTCGTCATGACCCGCGAACTCGCGCAGAACAACCCTCTCTTCACCGAAGAGATGAAACTCACCATGCTCAACGTAAACGAGCCGGGAAAGATGGCCGATTTCGTATGTTCCATTCTCAATCTCGAAAAGGAAGAATATCAATCCGTCATCGAGTCCAACGTTCTTAAAGAGAGAATCGAAAAGGTTCTTCTGTTCTTAAAAAAAGAAATCGAACTCGTATCGATCCAAAGGGAAATCTCCGATCAGATTCAGGACAAGATCGACAAACAACAAAGACAGTTCTTCTTAAGAGAGCAACTCAAGGCGATTCAAAACGAACTCGGAATCAAGGACGACAAGTTCGAAAAGAAATACGAAAAATTTCTCGAACGTCTTAAATCCATCGGCGCCGACCCGGAAGTGATCGAAGAAGTCACGAGGGAACTCGATAAGTTTTCGTATGCCGATCCGAACACGGGCGATTACAACGTGATTCGAAACTATTTGGACATTCTCGAGTCTTTACCTTGGGAACCCGCAGCCCATCGGGAGATCGATCTCGACAAAGCCAAACGAACTCTCGATCGAGATCACTACAAACTCGAGGACGTTAAGGATCGAATTTTGGAATTTCTCGCCGTGAAAAAACTCAAGAGCGACGAGAAGGGAACGATTCTTCTTTTAGTCGGACCGCCCGGAGTAGGAAAAACGTCCATTGCAAAGTCCATCGCGGAGGCGATGGGAAGAAAGTTCTTCCGTTTTTCCGTGGGGGGAATGCGGGACGAGGCCGAAATCAAAGGACATAGACGGACTTATATCGGATCGATGCCGGGAAAAATCATTTCGGCGCTTCGCATAACAAAAGAGAAGGACTGCGTGATTCTTCTCGACGAGATCGACAAACTCGCCGTGGGAATCCAAGGCGATCCTGCCTCCGCGCTGCTCGAAGTTTTGGATCCGGAGCAGAACAAAAATTTCCGGGATCATTATCTGGATCTTCCATTCGATATTTCGAATGTATTTTTTATCGCGACCGCGAACACGTTGGATTCGATCTCCAGAATTCTTCTCGATCGGATGGAGATCATCAATCTTTCCGGATATATCACGGATGAAAAGGTTCAGATCTTTCAGAAATATCTTTGGAAAAAAGTTCTCCAGAAAAACGGAGTCGCGCCGTACGGAATCGAATTCGATAAGAAGGCAGTCGTCGCGCTGATCGATTCGTATTCGAGGGAATCCGGCGTACGCGGATTGGAAAAGGTCACGGACAAGCTCGTACGTAAGATCGCGATGAAGATCGTACGAAAGGAATCTTTCCCCAAAGTCATTCGGGAAAAGGATCTCGAAACCTTTTTGGGAGTTCCGAAGTTTACGGACGAACGAATGGTTCGCGCGACCGTTCCCGGCACCGCCCTGGGGCTCGCGTGGACGTCGGTGGGAGGAGCGACTCTCTTGATCGAAGCTCTTTTCGTAAAAGGAAAGGGAGGAATTCTTTTAACCGGAATGATCGGTAAAACGATGGAAGAATCCTCGAGCATCGCCCTCAGCTATATTAAGAATTTCTTACATAACGACGATTTGTTCTCGGACAAGATGATTCATCTTCACGTTCCCGACGGAGCGACTCCGAAGGACGGACCGTCGGCGGGAATCACGATGGCGACCGCGATTCTTTCTCTTGCCTTGAATACGAGGATCAAAGCGGGTTACGGGATGACGGGCGAGCTGACCCTAACGGGGGAAGTCCTCGCGATCGGAGGGCTTCGCGAAAAGATCGTAGCCGCCAAACGCGTGGGGATCCATAAGATCATCTATCCCAAGGACAATCTGCAGCATCTCGAAGAGATCCCCGATTACGTGAAAAAGGGGATGACCTTTTTTCCGGTGAGTCGTTACGAAGAAGTCGCCGCATTGATGTTCGACGAGAAGCTCCTCTTGAAAGCGGATCCTTCGTTTCGGACGAGACTCGACGCTTCGGATGAAAATGCAGGCAAAGCGGCAACCAAAAAAAACTCCGTAAAAAAGGGTGCGTCGAATCGGAAGGCCGCAGCCAATAAGAAGACCTCGACTTATTCCGCGAATCTGAAAAATTCATCGGCAAAAAAGAAAGTCCCTTCGAAAACGGCTGCGAAAAAGAAGAAGTAGTATTTTAGAATATTCTTACGTATAAAATTAAAAACAGGAGAGCCGAATGGGCGTTCCATTTATCGATATCAAAAGGTTTGAACCGGGACTACTGGAAGAATGGGAAGAAAAAGTAAAAATTCTCAGTAAAAACGCAAGTTTTATCGGAGGAGAAGAAGTTTCCCTCCTGGAAAAAAATCTCGCCGCTCAGGCGGAAACGAAATATTCCGTAGCATGCGCGAACGGAACGGACGCGCTTCAGCTCGCATTACGTGCGTTAGGCGTGGGAAAGGGAGACGCGGTGCTTCTTCCCGATTCCACTTTTTGGGCGACTTTCGAGGCCGTAGTAAACGTAGGGGCCGATCCTTATACGGTCGATACCGATCCGGAAGACCTGCAGATGGACTTCGCCGAATTCGAAAAGGCAGTGGACAAAGTAAAACCGAAAGCCGCTATGATCGTTCATCTATACGGATGGGGATCTTCCCGTATCGAAGACTTCCGTAAACTCTGCAAGTCCAAAGGGATTCCGCTTTTGGAAGACGGAGCTCAGTGTTACGGAGTGAAATACAAAGGCGCATCGATCTACAAGGACGCGCTGATCAGCACGACTTCCTTTTATCCTGCAAAAGTATTGGGCGGAGCGGGAGACGGCGGCGCCGTATTTACGAACGACGAAGAACTCGCAAACAAAGTAAGAATGCTTTCCAATCACGGAAGAATTTCGCATTACGCGTACGGAGACGTGGGTTGGAATTCCAGACTCGATACGCTGCAGGCTGCGTTTTTGAACATCAATCTGAAACATCTCGACGCGAGAATCGTTTCAAGAAGAAAGGCCGCACAAAAATATTATGAAGTACTCCCAAGCCTCGGAATCCAAGTGATTCATCCGCCTAAGGATTACGAAGAGAACGGATATTGCAACGTGACCCTTTCCACACCGGAAGAACGTCCTCATATTCAGGATGTGCTGAAGGAAAAGGGAATCGGATTCGGAAATATCTATCCGGGAGCGATGAGCGATCAGCCCGGAGCAAAGCCGTATATCAAAGGAAAGTTCGGTGATAAACATACGACGGGGAGAATCTGCGCTTCCGTTCTCAATTATCCACTGTTTCCGTACATGAAGGACGAGGAATTGGAAGAGGTTTTCGCGGCGATTCGCGCTTACAACTCCAAGAAAAAATAATTCCAGCCTTAAGGAGTGGAAAATCTTCCACTCCTTTTTTCTAATATAACAATCTGTCCTGAAATCGAACCGGGTTCTTGCTACTCGATTTTTTAATAAAGTAAAATTAAATTTTCCGATATGCTCGTTAATTGAGATACTAATCTTACGTTCTTTACGATAAAGGAACTTGGTTTTGAACGGCCTTGCAAGTTTTTTCTTGTCGTTTTACGGGTACAGTCTAAAATGAAACGGGGGATCTGAATATGAACGACATAGATATAGGAATTTCCGAAAAAAACAGAGAAACGATCAATACCGGGTTGCAAAAATTATTAGCCGATACGTACATTCTGTATTTTAAAACGCATAGCTATCATTGGAATGTAACCGGTCCGTTATTCAATACGCTGCATCTCATGTTTCAAACGCAGTACAACGAACTTTGGCTGTCGATCGATCTGATCGCGGAACGAATTCGTTCGCTCGGATTTTACGCTCCTAGCTCTTCGCATCAACTCGGCAAATTGACTTCGATTCATGAGGAAGGCGGAGTTCCCCACGCGGAAGATATGATCCGTCATCTTGTCGCAGGACACGAAACGGTGATCAGAACGGCTCGCGCACTCTTACCTGCGGCCGATGCGGGAGGAGACGAAGTGACTTTGGATCTGTTGACACAAAGACTCGAGGTTCATGAAAAAACGGCTTGGATGCTGCGAAGCATGTTGGTCGTAGATAACGCCTAAATTTTAAACCGAATTCCCTTCGGGAATCGAAAATCCCGAAACGAGAATTCGAACGATGGCAAGCGGGCGTCTTCTCACTGCGTGAGAACCGCGCTTGCTCCGCGCTGCGGTCCTTTCTCGCTCTGCTCGAAACGACTGCTTCGCACGCTCCGCATCGCTGACGCGGGCTCCCTGCCGACAAGACTCTTCTTTCTTCCGTTTTTATAAAACGCGAAGCAATAAATTCTTGAAAAAACTCTTCCAATCCCATTAAGTCTTCTCCTCCAAGGAATCGAAGCCCGTGATCCAAAAAATATACAATCTTTCCCTTATCAAAAAATTGATCCTCGTCATTCTTCCGACCCTAGTTCCGCTCTTGCTCGCGAGCTTTTTCTTCTTAAAGGAGTTTATGGACAAAAGCGAATTTACCAGACGAGAGGTGGGGGGAATCGATTTCTTCTTCGGAGCGATCGAACTCTATTCCAAATTCGTGGATCGCAGGAAGGATTTTTATTATGTGATGAAAGGGAAGTCTTCCGTAGAGGCTTTGAAGAAAAGCAATCAAGCGGTGGAAGACGCTCTTGCCAAACTCGAGGAATTGGAAAAGGAGATCGGGTTTATGAAACGTTCTCCCGAATATCTGGCTTCCATGCGAAAGGAATGGAAAATACTTCCGAAAATCCCCGATTCGTCCCTGACGATCGATGGAGTGATCCAGGCCCACGACCCGTTCTTTAAACTTCTGATGGAGTATCAGGATTACGTGGCTCAGGATTCCAATCTGATTCTCGATTCCTATCCGGAAACGTTCTACGTACTTTCCGTAAATATATTATATATTCCGAATATAATCAGCGACCTGGCTCTGATTCGGGGAACAGGGTATCAGCTTTTGGAAAACGAAAATCCGAATTTTCTTTCCAAGGAGGCGATCCAAATCTTCAATAAGATTCATCATATCGAAAGCAATCAAAAGGAAGTCACGGCGTTGCTCGAACGATCGGTCGGGCAAAACGGAGTGATCAAGGAAAAATTCGAAGAACGAATCCGCAATCTCGACAAACACGTAAAGGAAAACTTGGATCAATGCAAAAAGACGTTTTCCGGTCAATCTCCCGAAACCGCGGACGCGTTCTTAAAACGAATGCTCGTCTTTGTCGAGGAATACAAGGTTTTGGAAAGGGATCTTTTATCGACGACTCAGGTTCTTTTGGAGGAACGATTGAAGGCCGATCGATTCCGGATCGTCGCCGCGATTTCCGGTCTTTTGATTCTTCTGCTCGTCACGACTTTGTTCTGTTTCGTCGTTATCCGTTCTATCATCGATCCCGTTCATAAGATCACTCTCGGATTAAAGCAGGCTATGGGAGAAAGGGATCTGACGTTGCGGATCGACGCGGTCTACGACAACGAGATCGGTGAAATCACCGTGACCGCGAACGAATTCCTGCGTTATCTTTCCGAGTTGTTTCAAACCCTTTCGCGGATGGCGCGCAATTCCAATCAAATCGTAAACCAACTAACGGAGTCCATACGAAGTCTCAATCAGTCGGCGCAGTCCCAAGCTGCGGGAACCGAACAATCCTCCGCCGCTCTCGAAGAGATCGCCGCTTCTTTGCAGAACGTTCTTCAATCCGTGGAAGGAGAGGCGCGGGACGCGCAGGATTTAAAGATTCGATCGGGTGAACTTAAGAGCTCTATGGGACTCGCGGGTGAAAAACTCGTCAGTCTCAGCGATTCCGTTCGTCGAACCGCTACGGCCGCAGTGGAAGGAAAGGAAACGATTCTTCAGGCGACCAAAGCCATCGATGAAATCCGTGAAATGGCAAAGCAGATCAATTCGATCACTACGTTGATTACTGGAATTTCCGATCAAACGAATTTATTATCGTTGAACGCCGCGATCGAAGCAGCTCGCGCGGGAGAGGCGGGACGCGGATTTGCGGTCGTCGCGGAGGAGATTTCGAAACTTGCGGATCGTTCCGTTTCCAGCGTACGCGATATCGAACGACTCGTTTCGAACACGCACGAAGCGGTCAACAAAGGATCGAATAACGTCAATTTTGTGGTGACCTTTCTTTTGGATTTGATCGAAAACACGAATCGATATCAGGAAGAAGTGGTGGGTCTCGTCAATAACGTCAAAGAAAACACGAATCGAGTCGATCAAATCACCGATACGATCGGAAAAGTTTCCGCGGAATCCCTGCAGATCGAAACGGCAACGAAGGAGCAAAAACTTTCCACGGATCAGATCGCGGACACGATTCAATTGATCACCACTGAGTCGCAATCGATCGCGTCCAATTCGGACGAGGTGTCCAGAGTCGCGGAAAAGATTCAACACCAAGCCAACGAATTGGATTCCATTCTTTCCCAGTTCAAGTTTTGACGATTTTACTTTACGAACAGCGCGCAATTCTCAGAATGAAATCGTGTCTTTCGAATCGGAATCGTTTGCGAAAAACGGCTTTTATTTATTTAAGAATTTTTTTCCTCCTTCCGAACGGGAACCGATCGCGGAAATCGTATCGGAGGCGGATCGTCGTTGGAGGGAAGAATTCGATTTTCCTCAAAACGTAAACAGCGCGTACTTAACTCGAAAGAAATTCCTGCCCGAGGACAAAAAAAGGAACCTCTTATTCCGATTCATCGAGCAGGAAAAACTCGTATCCATCGCAAAAACATTCAGCAATTCTAAAGTATATTTTTTGAATACGCAGTTGTTCTTCAATCCGAAGGACGCAGCTAAAAGACCGTATTGGCACCGGGACGTCCAATACCTCGGAGTAGACGAGGAAACTCAAAAAGAAATCCTACAAAGGGATGTCGTTTATCATTTTCGAATTCCGTTTGCGGAAGATCCCGGAATCGAAGTGATTCCTGGTTCGCACAAACGGTGGGATACGGATTTGGAAAGAAAAGTCCGGCTGGAGACGGACGGACATAAAAATTACGAAGAACTTCCGGATTCGGTAAGGATTCCGCATTCTCCGGGAGATTTACTCGTGTTTTCGGCGCATCTGATTCACCGCGGAACTTATTGTCTCAAGCGGAGTTCGTTCGATATTCTTTATACGAGTTTTCCGAGTAAACGTTCCGAACTTGTCTATGCGGATTATTTTCCCGAGGTCGTGATTCCGAATTCTATTTTTGAAACTGCACCGTAATCGTGCGTTACGGAACTGCGGTCAGCCCGGGATTAAATCCTGGGACACGTCCTTTTCGACGCGGAAGTTTCGAACAAGAGAGTTGAGAATTCCCGCGAGTTGTTTTAAAAATTCTCCTGTGGCGGACAATTCTTCCGATTGCGCCGAAATTTCATGAAACGCTCCGTTGATGAACTCGACGGATTGATACAAGCCTCCGATTTCCGAGGAACGTTCCCCGATGTTCGACATGATGACTTCGCTCTGAGCCGCGATCGACGAGTTGAGCCGATCCAGATCCCCGATCAGATCGGAATAACGGGAACTGCTTTCGCGAATTGTAATATTCGTATGTGCTAATGTTCTGAATTCTTCCGTTAGGTTTTTGAAAAAATCCACCGTGTTGCCGACCGTCGCCTTTCCCCTGAAAACTGCGGTTTGGATTTCTCCGAGGATCTCGGCGGCTTTTTTCGTGCTTTCCTGCGTGCCGGAAGCGAGTTTGTTGATTTCCTCCGCGACGACTCCGAACCCCTTCCCCGAGGTTCCGGAACGAGCCGCTTCGATCGATGCGTTGATCGAAAGCATTCCGAGTTTTGCGGATATGTCGTTGAGAAGTTTGACGAGGCCTTCCACTTTTTTTGCCGAAGTTCCGATGTCGTTGATATCGGATTCGAGATGGTTGAGTTCCCTTCTGCTGAGATCGATCGTTTTGACCGAGGCTTCCGATCTTTCGGAACTCGCTTTCAAATCGGAATCGAACTTTCTAAATCCGTAAACGAGTTCGTTTAACAATTCCTTTGCGTTTTTCTCGATTTCCTTTTGTTCCGTCGCCGAAGTGGAGATCCTTTGAAAGGATTCTCGGAACGAATCGAAAATGGATGTGACTTCCTCCAGGCTCGCGGCTTGTTGCTGGATTCCATGGCTCATGTGTCCCCATGCGGAGGAGATTTCGGAAGCGGAATTTTCGAGCTCCCCGGATTTTTCCTTAATCGTATAGATCATCTTTCCGAGATTGTTGAGATATTGGTTCATCAAATACGCGATGGCTCCGGCTTCGGTTCCCGCATCCACGTGGATTTTTTTCGTGAGGTCGCCTCCGCCTTTGGACAAATCCTTGAGCGAATGGATGAGATCGATCCAGCTCGAACCGGCTCCGTGTTCGGCTACGTTCAAACCTTTATCTTCGTATTCTTCCTTTACGCGGATTCCCATGGAGATTTTCAAGATCCAGAAAAGAATCAACCCTAGTCCGAAGGCCCAAGCGGCGCAGGTAATTACTCCGATCAACTGCGGGATTATTTGAATATTAGGATTTTTTGATATAACGGGAAGCAATAAGGTTCCTATGATTCCGCAGACTCCGTGAACGGGAAACGCCCCGACCACGTCGTCGAGACGGAACACTTTTTCCAAAATCCAAGAAGTCAATACCACGGAACTTCCAGCGATTCCTCCGATAAGAAGCGCGCCCGAAGGCGCAATTTCGTGACAACCCGCCGTGACCGCAACAAGTCCGCCGAGAACGCCGTTCATACAATCTTCCACGGACGCGATCTTATAAAAGAGCCAGGAAACGCTGATGGCGACGATGCCTCCCGCGCTTCCGGCAAGGCTTGTGTTGAGAATGATCAGAGGAACTTGTTCCGTAAATGAAAGCGCGCTTCCTCCGTTGAATCCGAACCAGCCGAACCAAAGGATAAAAACCCCTAAAACCGAAAACGTAAGATTGTGTCCTTGGATTTTGCGCGGTGTTCCGTCTTCCTTGAACTTGTCCTTTCTCGCTCCGAGAAGGATGATTCCCGCCAAGGAAATCCAGCCGCCTAACGAGTGTACGACGGTAGAACCGGCAAAGTCCACGAATCCGATTTGTGCAATCCATCCTCCGCCCCAGGTCCAATGGCCGAAAATCGGATAGATTACGGCGGACACGACGATGGAAACGACTAAATATGCAGAAAATTTAATACGTTCCGCAACCGCACCGGAAACGATCGTGGCGGCGGTTCCCATAAACGCGACTTGAAATAAAAAGAATGCGAATTCTTTTCCGGAAACGAGACCTTCCAGAAAAAATAGGTTCGTTCCGAAACGGCCCTGTTCCGAAATCCCGAACATCAATCCGAAACCGACGCAGAAAAATACGATTGTTCCGACGATATAATCCATTAAGTTTTTGACAGCGACGTTGATCGTGTTTTTGAGCCGTGAAAGTCCCGTTTCAAGCATCAGAAAACCCGCCTGCATAAAGAAAACTAACGCGGCACAGACGATGATCCAAAGCGGGTCCACCGATTTTGCGAGTTCCTGCGCGGGAGAATCGGCGAACAGCGGTAGGTCGATTCCTAAAAAGAGAGTTAAGACGATGCGAATCGTCCGGTAATAATTTTTGAAGAGTTTTTTCATATCGTTCTAACTGGATCGAGAAATTTCAAATTCGAACGTCTTCTGTATCTATTTCGGCCGATCGAAATCAATGGGGATAGTATGGAAAGAATCTCAAAGGATTGTGGGATCAATGATTTATTCTGAAACGGTAAAAAAATTTATTCTTTGCGAATTGAAGAGAAGAATCGTTTCGTTTTCGTTAGGCGTCGCCGTATCAATTCATAGTACAGCAGTAAGGCGAATTATAAAATGTAACTACTTGTTGAAAAATTCGTTCCTTGTTTGAAAGGAAACACACAAAGAATGTTTTTAAAATGGCAAAACGGTTTACGGCTGAAAAGAAGTGAATAAGAGAATCCAGTCGTTGCTCTGTCTTTCGAACCAGTTTTCTTCCGAATAAAACGTTCCACCGACTTGCTCGATCACCGCTTTCATATAAGGTTCGCCGGGATCAAAGTCTTTTCCGTCGAGATGGATCGAGCCGCCCCATTTCTTCTTCGCTTGCGTATGGGAATATACGCCGCGCAATGATTCCACTCTTTCGTTGTTGAGAGGGATCTTGTACTTTTCGGATAATTCCTTAACCAAGCGCGCGACCGCTTTGGTTTGTTCGCGATTGGCAAGAAGCATGTCTGTGTCCTTGCCCACGATCTCCACTTGAAAACAATTCGCGTTCGTTCCCGTCGCGGCTGCTGCCGTATCCAGAATGGAATCCAGAAGTTGATAGACCTTTCCGTCCTGATCGGCGAGAAAGGTCGCGGATAGATTCCGTTTTTCTAATACTTCCAATGTCCTTTGATAATCGGGGATCGCGGTGTAATGAAGAACGATGCACTCCGGACGGATCGTGCCTCTGTGGTTGTAACGAAGTCTTTTTTCTTCGGGAGCTTTTCCGTCCGAAGTTTTTTCGATCGAACCGAGCTCGATCGACGGGGCGGGGGTAGTCCCTCTTCCGCGGGTGTATGTCTGTATGATTTTTTTGCCGGAAGAATCCACGAACTTCTCTTTTCGTAAAACCCAACCCGGAATAAATCGATCCTTCCATTCGGTTTCAGGAAAGAATTTCCCCTGCGTTTTTGCGAGAAGCGCGGACAAAACCTTTTCACTGCCGCATTCTCCCGTATCCAAAAATCTGCCGAACTTCTTTTTGCTTTGCGTATGCGTGAAGATTCCTTTGCCCGAAGCGATGTCGTGGTTGTTTAGAGGAATGGAATATTCTTTCGCTAAACCTCCGATCAATTCGGATAACGCGTTGAGTTGGGATTCGTTTTTGAGGATTGCCTCGTTTGCACCTTCCCAAGAAACATGAATCGTAGTTTCGTCCATGCCCGGCGCGGCTCTGTAAAGAATTTTGGAAGGATCTTCGACTCCGTAGACGCTTCCGTTTTCCAGGACGAGAAAGTGAACCATCCAGCCGGAGCTTTTGCTTTTTTCCAAATATTCTTCCGCTTTGAGTCCGTTGGTGTGATGGAGAAGAATCGATTTTACCCGGAAGGACCAGCGTTTTTTGCCGATAGTCTCCAAGGATTCTTTGCTTAATCCCAGCGTGAAAAGCGGAAGAATTTTGCTCGGCTGCGGTTGTGCGGAAGCTTCCTGTTGTGTCGCAGGAGAAGCACATTGAAGAACGAATATCAAAAATAAGAACGGAGTAACGAGTGCAGTTTTCATAAACCGGAAACCTTGTCTCGGAGTCGAGTGAGATCCTCTCTGAGTTTTTCGAGAGTTCTGGATAATTTACGATGACGATTGATTAAATCCGAATATTCGGAAATTCTAAAATTCTTCGCTTTTTTCTTTTTGTCCTCTTTTTCTTCGGGCGCCAGCGGAATTTCGCGGAATATGTCCGAACAAGAATCGAATTCCTGAGTCAGTTTTTTGTATTCCGCCGAACACGCGGAAAAGAACTCGGGGGAAAGATTAGGCCTGGAGGATTCGATCTGTTTTTCGAGCGCGTCCTTTGCGGTCTTTAAAAAGGAGAATAAGGATTGGTTGTCCTGAACGACTTCGTTTAACGATTCTTGCAGATGGATTTCCGTTTTGCTTTTGGAATGATGGATTCCCTTCTTCGCTTTGAAATAAATCAGATAGATCAGAACGACGGATACGATAAAAATTACGAAGAAAAGAAAGAAGGTCCTCTTTTCGTAGATCCACTCCAGGGTTTCCCACTGAAATAGATCCGGCGCGTAAGCCGCCGTTGCCAAGCCGGCCAGAACAAGAAAGGTCGTGGAATAAAAGAAAACGCGGAAAGCCATTCGATTTCATGACAGATTCTCCGGCGTCGATTGTCAAGGAACCTTCTTTCGGAAAGAAAACGTTCTCGTTAATTTAAGATCGTCCCCCGGCCGATCCGATATAAAAAGGGATGGAAGAACCCACTCCAAAACCTCTTTCCGGTTCCGGCAAGGTCGTAAATTTCGGACTTTATAAGATCAAAAAAGCCCTGCGTGAAGAAGGCTTCGAGGTCGTGGAAAAACCGGACGGGAAAATCTCCCTCGTGATCCGGGTCGGCAAGGAAAAACAACGTTAGAACATTTTTGCAACGGCCAATAGAAAACTTCCAATTCCAAGCATCCCCGCTAAAATCCAACGAGTTTGAATCGCGATCGTTTTATGAAGATCAGCGATATCGCCTTTCACTTCGGTTTTGAAAGAGCTGATATCTAAGCGGATTTGATTCAGTTCGATTTTTGTTTCGAAACGGTGATCATTGAGGTTGCTTCGTATTTCGTCTTTGAACGCGTGTATCTCGGTTCGCACAGCTTCTTTGAACAGATTGAACTCAATTCGCATCGTTTCTTTGAACCGATCCAATTCGGCTCTCATGCTAAAACGAAATTGATAATTGGATTCGTTGACCTCTTTTCGAAAGTCGGCAAATTCTTCCTTGAGCTCATTTTTCCAGAGAGCAAGTTCGTTCTTCAAGGAAAGATGATCCTCTTTGAGTCTTCCTTCAAATCGATCGGATGCATGAGTCAGCATATTACCTCGGAATTTTGTTAGAGTAGAATTCAGAAACGTTACGAATTGATCCGTGCCGTCGACCCCCAGGATTTCTTCCAACTTATCCGGAATCGAATGAACCCAGAGCACGTCAAAATTTTCGTTCTCGTCCTGGTAGTTAGCAAGCATTTTTTTGTCCTCCGTCGAAATCGGTTCTTGGAGGAGGCTGTTCGGGACGATTTTTTGAATGAAAAATTTAGTTGTTATTCAAAAAAATTCTAATTTAGAAAATTCTTAAATAGTTTTAAAAACAAAGAATCGGTATTTGAAAATCGATTTTACATCGCGTCCGGATCGGAGTCCGGAAGTTCCACTTCTTCTTCTCGTTTGGGTTCCGGTTTTAAAAACTCACCGCATTTTTCCGTAAGCTTTTCGTGGATCTTCCATTTGTCCCCTGCGAGAGGCATCACTCGGAGATACAATCGATAATTTCGAATCGATCCTCTGCAATAACCGCCCTTCAAATACAATTGACCGAGAAGCTTTCTTGCTGCGGGATGCGCTGGTTCCATTTCGATGACTTGATTGGCGAGACGTACGGCGCGGTCCGGATTGTTGGACGCAAGCTTTCTCGCTTCTTCCCAAGCGGGAATCGTTTCCTTTTCGTATTTTCGATAAAGGTCCGTGTTGCCCATTTGGAATAAACGGAAGATGATCGCGTCTTCTTTTCCGTTCTGACAAATTCCGTACCAAATATCCTCTTCCCGTTCGGTGATTCGATTGGCTCGGATTCCCGCAAGTTTGGAACCGTCGATACAACCCGTGGCTTCGAATAAATCCTTCATCGCTTGCGGAGAAGTCGCCAAGATTCTTCTCGCCCTGTTTTCAAACGTTGCGATCTCGTCTTCAGGCAAAGAATCCTCAGGGTTGGGAAGATCCTGCAAACCCGACAACACCCGGAGTTTGATGTTGGATTCCAAAACCCATTCCGGTAAATTGAGGGATTTTAAAAACAGATCTTCTTTCGGAAACCATCTGCGATAAACCGAACAGTCGACCAGAGTGAGAATCAAACTAAGAATGAATGCAAAACGCAGATAAGGGGAGAAAAACGATCCTGAGAGGACTTTTTGATTTGCCACAATAGGTAACATGTGATTTCTCAACAATAGAATCAATCAGGAATCTATGATCCAAGAACTGAAAGCAGACCTCAACGGAAAGGGACAAAAACATTGCGTAATCGTCTCCCGCTTTAACGAATTTATCACCGAAAGCCTTTTGAAAGGGGCTCTCGAATCCTTCCGTATGCACGGAGTCAAGGAAGAAGACGTGACCGTGGTTCGAGTTCCCGGCGCGTATGAAATGCCGGTGGTCGTCGCAAAGGCGGCCGCTTCCAAAAAATACAATTCCATCATTTGTTTGGGCGCAGTGATCCGAGGCGCGACCGCTCACTTCGACTTTGTAGCGGGCGAATCCGCAAAGATCGGATCGATCGGAGTTCAATATTCCATTCCCGTCGTGTTCGGAGTTTTGACCACGGATACGATCGAACAAGCGATCGAAAGAGCGGGAACCAAGGCGGGGAACAAGGGCGCAGAAGCCGCCGCGACCGCCGTGGAAATGGTGAACCTGCTTTCCCTCCTTTAAATGTCAGCCAGACGCACATCCAGAGAAATCGCCGTCATGGCGCTTTACCAATTGGAACTAACGGGGCCTCCTCTCAAAGAGGTTCTCAAGTTCAAATGGTATGATAAAAAAACGGAACAAGAAGAAAGGGATTTCGCGGTTTCGATCGTAAATGGGGTTGTGAAAAATCAGGAACAGATCGATACTCTGATCAAGAAGTACTCCAAGAATTGGGACTTTTCCAGAATCAGCGTCGTGAACAAAGCGATTCTCCGGTTGTCCGTGTACGCGTTGTTGTACACCTGGGAAGTTCCGAAGAACGTTACGATCGACGAGGCAGTCGAGCTTACGAAGGAATTCGAAAGCGAAGAATCGGCCCGTTTCGTAAACGGAGTCTTAGACGCGATTCTCAAAAACGAAATCAAATCCGATGGATAAAGAAATCCGAAAAAACAGGTTGTTCTTAGAGGGAATGGAGGAGAAGGAACTTTATTTCCCGGAAGACAGAGAACCTGTTCGGATCCGCAGATCGTATAATAAACTTCTAATATTCTGGATTTCGATGGGAGCCCTCGTGCTGGGGGGACTCGGTTTTGCCGTTTACTATCAATTCTTCCGCGCTAAATCCCCCGAATCCGAATTTGCCGGCGCGTTCAATAAGGATCTCGTTCAGAATAAATCCGATATCAATCGCCTTTTGGAAAGACCGTATCTCCCGGACGGAAACGCGAACCCGCAGCTGACCAAGTGCATCAATCTTTATAAGGAACGTTTTACCAGACAGGCGTTCGACTATTGCAACGAGTTCCTCGATTCCACCGGAACGCAGGAAGAGAAGTCGATTGCATTGACGGTGTTAGGCGTCATTCACGACGAAAGCGGGCGTTATCCGCAGGCGATCGAGCGGCTGCAAAAAGCGGTTCAATACGATCCAAAGAATTTTTACGCATATTACAACCTGACCCTCGCTTATAAACACGCCGGAAGATTCGCCGACGCGAGAATGGCCGCGCTCAAAGCGAAGGAAATCGCTCCGAACGATCCGAGGGTTTCTCTTCTTGCGGGGAACTTGTTCAACGAGTTGAACGATCCCGATGCCGCGATCGACGCGTATAAGGAAGGTTTGTCCGCCGCACCCGACGACATGTATCTGACTTACAATCTCGCGGTCAGTTATTTTAAAAAAGGGGAGATTCCGCAAGCCGAGGAAGAATTTAAGAAAGTCGTATTAAAATCTCCTTCGGGAAGACTCGCTGCCTTATCGCATTCTTATCTGGGAAACATCGCGTATAACAAACAGGATTATCGCGCCGCGGAATATCATTTTCGTCAGGCGAGCAATCTTTCTCCGAACGAAGCGAAGTATCTCTACAACCTTGCGGTGGTTCTGCAAAAGAACGGAAACAAGGAAGAAGCGTTGAAATATCTCGAACTTGCGAGGGACGCGGGAGCGAACGATCCGGAAATTTATCGACTGATCGCGGAAGGATTCTCCAATTTGAATCAGGGAGAAATGTCCATCTCCGCGCTTCAGAAAAGTTTAAAATACAATCCGACCGACATCGATTCCCTCTTTCAACTCGCGGAAGCGTATTACAACAAAGGCGATCTTCTTTCCGCCGAAGAAACCTACAGAAGAATCGTATCTTCCACTCCGGGTGATAGTTTTACCGAAACGGCGCTCATCAACTTGGGAGTCGTGTTGGATCAGATGGAACGGTATTCCGAAGCGATCACCGCGCTGAACCGAGTCATCGAACTCAATCCGAAAAACGCAAAGGCGTATCATACATTAGGACTTGTTTATAAACATTCGGGCAACGGAACTCTTGCGATCGAAAACTGGAGAAAGTCCACGGCGATCGAACCGGAAAACGTTCAGAGCCGCGAAGCCCTAGGCGATTATCTTCTCGAGAATAAATTCTTCCGCGAGGCGGTGGAGGAATATACGGGAGTCGTGAAACACAAGAACGACGCCTACAAAGTTTATCTCAAGATGGCCGAAGCCTATATGGGAATGCAGGACGATTCGAACGCGGAAAAGATTCTTTTGAAAGTGCTGAACACTTCGAGGGACGGAGCGGATCTGAAGAACGCCCACAAAAAGCTCGCGTTGTTATACAACAAATCCAAGGATCCGGATTTAAAAAACCGCGCCAAGGACGAAGCATTCCGCTCGGCGCACATGGACCCGAACGATATGGAAGGGCGTTTGGTACTTGCAAAAATTCTAATAGACTCCAATTCGATTCTGGATCGCGAAAAGGCGATCGACGAATTGACGGCGATCGTGCGTTCGGACGTAAGACCGAAAACCGCCGCGACGGCTTACAACTATCTCGGAATCTGTTATTATAAAAACGGGGAATTCAAACGTGCGGTTCGCGCGTTTCAAAGCTCGATCGACTTGGATCCATCGTTGTCCGAGGCTTACGAAAACAAACGAGCCGCTTCCGCCGCTCTGGAAGAATCCACGCGCAGAGAGGGATTCTTCTGAAACTTTTTTCCGTAAGCGTTTTACTTGTATTCTTTCTCCTTTTTCCGATTTCCGCGGCCGAAACTCCTAAAGACGAATTTAAGGAAAAAGTTTTAAACGCATCCAAGTCGCAAGCGCAGGCGATCGGAGAGATCCGCGTAAAAAACCGCAACGATCTCGTCAAAGAATTACCCGTTATCTTTCAAAACGAATCCGCGGATGAAAAAGTCCAACTCGCGATTCTTCGATTGTTCGGAGAATACGAGGATCTCGATGCGATCGCGCCGAACTGGACCTCGGCGCTCGACGCAGTCTTTCAAAAGACGACGAACGATCTCCTGAAAAAGGAAATTCTTCTTTTAGCGGAAAAGAAAAAAGAGAAGCGCCTGATTTATTCGGTGATCGCCGCGTTCAGCGATCCTTCTACGCAGGTTCGAATGTTGAGTTATCGTCTGATGCATCTTCTCAAGGACGATCGCGCGCTTCCGATTCTTTTGGACATGTCCCTTTCCAAAGATCCGGTTCAGAGAATGTATTTTTTGGAAGCTTCTTTGATCATCAAGGACGAACGGATTCAAACTCAGATTCATAAACTTGCAAACGACGAAAGTCCGGGCGTTCGTAAAAAATATCTGATCTCGATCAATCGTCTCGGAATCACCGAAAAGTTTTCGCAGTTTCAAAAGTCGGCTACGAGCGATCCGGACGACGACGTAAAGCTGGTCGCGCTGGAAATTCTCAAAAACAAAAAGAACCGCCAGAACATTTCCTTATTTTACAAGGGCCTTACCGATCCCAATCCCGATATACGAAGAATTTCTCTAGAAGCCTTGTTGATCTTTCAGGACAAACAGGGCGCGAAAGCGGTCTCAGAACAACTCGCTAAAGAAGATACGATTTTTCTAAAAGCGAGAATGATCGATCTTCTTTTGGATCTCGGAAGCAACGGAGGCGGTCAGGGAATTCTTGCGGTTTTGACGAACGGCGAAGAGACCGAACTGAGAACGAAGGCCGCGTTTGCCGTCGGAAAGCTCGGAGCGAATACGAGCGCGGTCGAGCTCACGAAAATTCTCTCCGATGAAAAGGAGAATATGGTCAAGTGGCAGTTGATTCATTCCTTGGGAGAACTGAAAGATAAAAATGCGGTGCCTGCGTTACTCGTGCTTGCCCGTAATTCTCGCGAAAAGTTGAACTTGAGAATCGAGGCAGTCATCACGATCCGGATGATCAACGATCCGGACAGCCTTCCTTCGATCTTTGAAGCCTACGTTTCCGAAAACGATAAAACTCTCCGCAGCGAATTGGAAAATACGATGCGGGAAATTTTGAACCTGAAGTTTCCGCCGAAGATTCCTTAAGAATATTCGAATATTTGCATGGGCGAGTTCCCGCTAACGCGGGAAACGCGCTGCTACGGGTTCGCTGTTCGCTCATCTCTTCGCGTCTTTCAGTATTACTGGAAACTAATTTTGGAAAGAATGGCGAAGAGACAAGCCCTCCGCATCGCTCTCGCGGAGTGCGATAAAAATCGAAAGCCGTTTCATCGCCCCTCACTCCAACCTCTTGTAATACCCGATCGAAACGTTCACGAAAAGGCCTTGATCGTGGGCCTTGTGCAGACCTAAAACCCCGTATTGATTTTCAAAGGCGACTCGATCGGGCGAATCCGTCCAAGCGTTCGGCCAGAAACGAATCGAAGGCTCGATCATAAGACCCTCCTTACCGCCGAACGGAAAGAATCGATAATAAACGCCGAGTCCCGCGGATCGACTGCGATAACGATGCGTGGAACCGGGCATAACGTATTTGGCGCCGTATAAGAATTCGGCTTCGATCGCTTTGCGAACGGTCAGATCCATAAAGTGATCGTTTTGAGAAAGAGGAGGAACCCAATTCTCGGCGCCGTTTCCCGCGATCGGAAGATCGGAACGGATTCCAAGGGCTTGCGAAAGATACAATTCATCGGGCGAGGTCCCCGATTGCACGCGGTAAAAATGTTCCTTGAATTCGAGACGAATATCGAAGTTAGGAGTGATGAGATAACCGATCCCGACGCCCGTGGTATAAGGCAGGTGAACCTTGAGATCCTGTTTTCGTTCGGTTTCGTTTAAACCGGCGCCGCCCATCCGATCCAAATGAAGATCGGAACCGTGAGAATATTCGAACACGAAATTCTTACCGTAGTAGGTTCCGGCTAAATTCCAACCGCCCAACAGCGGCTGCGACAAACCGCCTTGCACGGAAAATCCTTCCGCAAATAAAAGATTGGGAATCAAAAGAAGAAGAGAGATTCGGGTTTTGATTAAGATTCTTGACATGACGTTCCTCCGAACGAGTCTACAATACCGCGGATTCAAGGTGTCGTCGCCCCGCCCCATGGGGTGGAACCCGTTTTTCAGGAGAATTTTTTGATCGGTTTAAATTTAGGAGCCTTTGCAATCATGGGCGGATTGATTCAGTCCGTATTGCTTGCGTTCTTTTTCTTCCGCTCCGATCGGTTCGGAGGAAGGGCTTTGCTTTTGGGTTGGGCGTTCCTGCTATTGTCCGTTTTGTTCTCTTTGGGACTTGCGTTTCAAACCGGATTCGTATTGGAGTTCCCGCATTTGTCCCGCGTAGGACATCCGCTGAGCGCGCTCGCGGCTCCTTTGTTCGCCTTGGCTCTTCAGAAATATTTCGGATATCCGAAGGAAAGAAGAATCTGGGTTCTATTCTTCTTCTCGGTTCCTGCTTTGATTCTTCTTTATTCGATCCCGCATTACGCGATGGGCTGGGACGAAAAACTGAAATACGTTCTGGAAGATCGGGTGTCTCCTCATTTGGAATGCGTAGTCATCGGAGCCGTAACCTTGTGTTTCAATTTAGCCGTTTTTTTAAGGGTCTACTATCGCCTGGGAGCGTTAGGCGAAGAATTCTCCGGTCCTTCGTTTCAGGAACTGCACGTTTTTAGAAGATTTGTCTCGATTTGTATTCTCCTTTTGGCGGTCTCGGTTTGTTTGTTTTTCACTTTTCCGGGACTTCGATCCGAAACGGTCAGCACTGCGGCCTTGTCGATCTGGGTGATCGTCTTCGCTTGGTTTCGGGTTTATTCCGAAAACGCGGCGGAACGTTCGGAGGATAAGGAAGGCGCGAAATACAAAAAGGCGTATCTCAGCGAAGAATCGGTAACGAATCATGGAAAAAGAATATTCCAAATATTGAATGAACAAAAACCGTTTTTGGATTCGGATTTCGATCTGGGGACTCTCGCTGCGTCGCTTGGAATTTCCGTTCATGCGACTTCTCAGGTGATCGGAAGATATTTCGGAAAAGGATTTTTGGAACTCTGCCGCGAGTTCAAGGTTGCGGAGGCGGAAAAACTTCTCCACACAACGGATTTGCCGGTTTTGCGCGTCGGCCTCGACGCGGGGTTCAACTCTAAAACTGCCTTTCTCCGCGCGTTTAAGGAAGAGAAGGGAATGACCCCGAGCGAGTTCCGGGAAAAACAAAAGAGCGTCTGAAATTCTCTCGGATTGCGATTTGCCGTTGATTCCTTTTTTCTAAGTGAGGATTCCGCACTTTTCCAAGTTGAAACGGAACGAAAAAATCATTGCAAGTAGGACTTCCGGACAATTGTATAGAACCTGTTCTCCTTTTGTTTGATATGAAACTAAAAGGGATCGAAAGAAGAATTAGGAAAGGATGCGTTCATGTCCGAGGCCATTGCACAAAATATAGAGGAACATTATCGTAAGCTCGAGAATATGTATCACGGGGCTCCCGTGAATGAATATTTTAAACCGAAGCTCACGATCGCAAAAGGTTCCTCCGAACTACGAATTCAAATTCGAGAAGATTTTTTTCACGCGGCGGGTGCGACCCACGGAGTCGTTTATTTCAAAGCTGCGGATGATGCGGCCTTCTTTGCGGCCAATTCGCTTGTAAAAGGGAATTTCGTTCTTACTTCCACGTTCAATTTGACGTTGCTTCGGCCGATTCAATCCGGCGTTCTTCTCGCAAAAGGGTTGGTCGTTCAAAACGCGACGCATCAGATCATCGCGGAGGCTTCTCTTTGGGATGAGAGAGGAAGAGAAGTAGGACGAGGAATCGGGAATTTCGCAAAGAGTGCAATTCCTTTGACTCAGGAAATCGGTTATAAACTGTAGTTTCCTCGCATTGAAAACACATTCAAGGAAGTGAATGTGTTTGGTACGGATCATAAATGCTCCCTCAATTGTTCATAGCATAACCTACAAAGGATGGAGTATTCGATGTAGGTCGAACGCGGAATCTCGCGTTCTTATAGAGGAGAGCGGGTCTGCGAACCGTTCTACTCTGGGAGAAGAACTCAATCTATATCCTGTGGAATGGATATTTCTTGCGATTCGTATATTTTGTAATCTCCTGGGTTTGAATTTTCATTGAAACCCGGTGGCGTTTCGTGTGGATGAACGGATTCGTGATAAAAATAGCGTGGATTACTGCGTAGTAACGCAAAGCACATTCAGAGTGCTGGCCTTGTCGTTTGTCGCGATTTGTCCACTGCCGAGATCGACGATGTGAGCACGGTCTTTATTATTGTCGAACGTGGTCGAGGTCCAAAAAAGACCCGCCGCAATACCGGGAAAGATGATATTCGGGACAACCGGCGCAAAGCCTTGGTTGAAGTTGATGATGCTTTGCAGTTCGTTTACGTTCGGAAGCCTCCAATCGTTTCGGGCGGCAAAATTCATCACATTGCAGGCGTTCAACGCTTGATTCCAGTCCAATAAATTGGCCCCGCCCAACGCGCAAGCCAAACCGGACGTTCCGTCCTGGCATTGCGCCCAAAGAAGTCCGGTGTTCGGATCGGTAACGGTTTGATCTCCGTTATCCGTCAAGGCAAGAGCCGGGAGCGGATTTCCGGAAACACAGCGAAGATTGACCGGAAGGTTCTTTGCGATGGTAAACGCACCTACTGTGGGAAGCGCTATGTTGACAACCCAAGCCGAACCCGCTCCGAGAGCGTTATTCGTAACACTCAAATAGTGATTTCCGGAAAAGGTGTTCGGGAAACGAGCCGTATCGATGTGCGGTGCGTTTCCATAATGAATCAAAGATGCAATTTCTCGAATATTCGGAATTCTCCAGTTCGTTTTTCCCGCATAACCTACGCCGCCGTTTTGGATGTTTAAATCCGCGCAGCTTCCCGGAAGTCCGGCGGTCGCATCGTCCCAAGAAATTGAAATCGGGCCGCCGACTGCACAGGTAGGACCGCTTTGACCTTGCGCACATGTCTTCCAAGTAAGTCCATGCAAAGTATCTAATGTAGTATAATCCGCGGGATATTGGCAGTGTTGCGTGGGACCGGAGAATGTGCGGGCGTTGGGAATATTGTTGTATTCTCCGTCTTGACCCGTATTCGTACAGAGGATGGCGAACGTTCCGGCCCAGCAAGTAGTCAAGCCCGTATCAAACAGTAAGCCGGGGCTAAACGGTCCTGTGGGTTGTCCGCAGGCATCTACAGTATTCTGCTCTGTATCTTGACTCGCGGTAGAATTTTGATCCTTTAGATATTGAAGAATCGAATAAGGAGGATCGACTTTATCGGGAGCTTTTACGCAAAACAAATAGGGTATCAATAAAATAAAGAATAGAATGAAGCGCATATACGACACTCTCTTGGAAGATAGATTATGGATTTTGAATTCGATCGTACATACATCGGCGCGGAATTTTGGGAATCGGAATTTACGGATTCAAGTGTTCAGGTTATAGCCTGGTTCACGAATCGCGGACGGCTTGACGCGATCGAAAGGAAGAATTCTATCTTTTGATTCTCTTCAGATCGAAATCATAAAAGATCATAAGAAGAATTTTATGTGAAAGTAATCCGAACGAATTACGGCGGACTGGTAACGCAGATCGCGCTTGCAGCTATTGTTTTTGCAATGCTGCTTACTTGTCCATTGGTGAAGCTGATCGCCAAACTTTGTGTAAGCAATCCCGCTTCTTGATTCGTGGTCGAGGTCCAAAAAACGTTCGATGGAAAATTCGGAAATGTAGCCGTTAAGATCGAAGGATTTCCTGCACTCGCATAATCGACGATGCTTAACAATTCGTTGATGTTGGGAAGTCTCCAATCACTTCTTCCAGCCAAAACTAACCCTCCGCAATTTGTAAGGGCAGAGTTTCGATTTCCTGAAAAGAGTACGCCTGCCGCACAGGTTGATCCCGATTTTCCCACCGGACATTTGGACCAAAATCAAACGTTCGTTCTACAACCGCATCGCCGATCCTTCTTTCCTGATCCTTTTCCTAAAAAGGGATTGAACTTTGTTTACAACTCGTATAGAACAAGGTGAAACTTCCGCACTCGTAGCTTGATTTATAGTTTTCTGAGATTGTTTGCTTTCTTTTTTGTAGAGCGAGTTTGAGCTTTTTTCTCAAACGAACTCTGATCTGAAAATTGGAGGGAATCTGTATGAAGAATAAATGGGTAGTGGTCGCAAATCGATCCGAAGCGAAAATTTTCGAGTATAAGGGATCTAAGAACGGTCTTGAACTTCTCGAAAGTATTGAAAATCCGAAAGGAAGAATGAGAAACCGCGAATTGATCGGAGTCTCCGGTCCCGCAAAAAGCGCTAAAGCACAAAGGGTGGCTTATGACACGTCCTCCCTACAAGAACCAAAACGAAAAGTTGCAGAATCCTTCGCCAGCCAGATCTCCGACGTGATCACTCAAGGAAGAAAGTCGAATCGTTTCCTCAGCCTCGTTCTCGTTTCCGAACCCCGATTTTTAGGAATGCTCTTGGACAAGATGGATCGAAAATCCCAATCGATGATCTTTCATAAGATGGGAAAGGACATTACCGCGACGAACAACCGCGAAATCCTTTCTCACCTTCGAGGAATCCTCGTTTAAAATCCGAATCCGATCCTCAATTGGAGTTCGATGGAAATGCCTTCCGAGTTTCGGGAGGCATTTTTTTGCCCGCTTCTTTCGTTTGAAATAAGACCTTTTCCATTCGTAAAAAAATAGACAGAATCGTCCATCTTCGGTTATCTAATTTTTTGATTTCATTTCGGATCTGAATCCGTTATGGATACGTTTGCGTTTTTAAGATAGAAATTCGGAGATACTCATGGCCCAATCTCAAGGCAAATACGTCCTTTCCATCGATAGCGGAGGAAGCGGAATCCGCGCGTTTTTACTCGATCGCAAAGGGAAGATCGTCGAAAGACAATACGAAAAAACTCCTCCGAATATTCCCGAAGCGGGAGCCTTGGAACACGATCCGGAAGTTCTCTGGAAGGCTCTAACGTCTCTTCTGAAAAAAATTCAAAAGAACAAACAGGTCGCAAAAGAAATCGCTGCATTAGGAATTTGTAATCAACGCGGCTCCTTTCTTCTTTGGGAAAAGTCTTCCGGGAAACCGTTGACTCCGCTGATCAGCTGGGCCGACGTTCGTTCTCATAAAACCGCGGAAAAGATGAACCGCAATCCGATCTGGTTGTTCATCCGTTTTATTTCCACGATCATAGGAACTCTTACCAATCATCCGATGATGATCGCGACATCGATGTTGCGCTTCACGACCGATCACGCGACTTGCAGACTCAAATGGGTTTTGGACGGAAATCCGGAACTCAGACAAAGATGCAAAAAGGGAGAAGTCCTTTTTGGAACGTTGGATACGTGGTTCATCTACAAACTCACCGGCGGGAAACAACATCTCACCGATTCGTCTAACGCGGTCGCTACGGGAATGTTCAATCCGTTTCAGCTGATCTGGAACCAGCCCGTCTTTTCGATCTTCGGAATTCCTTCCAAACTCTTTCCCGAAGTCAAAGACAGCAACGGGGACTTCGGTCATACTTTGCCGGAATTGTTGGGCGGACATTCCGTTCCGATTCGCGCTTCGATCGGCGATCAGATGGCGGCTCTCTTCGGTCAGTGTTGTTTTGAACCGGGAGAAGTGAAAATTTCCCAAGGCTCGGGAGCGTTCGTGGATATCAACATAGGACCGAAGGCGAAGCTTTCCCGTCGCGGTTTATTTCCTATGATCGCGTGGAGAATCGACGGTAAGACGACTTACATGCTCGAAGGTTTTGTCGCGACCGCGGGAACCCTGATCGACTGGCTCGGAAAAGGGATCGGACTTTCCGACACTCCAAAAGTGTTAAACGAACTCGCGTCCCAATCCGAAGACACCGAAGGCGTCGTCTTTATTCCGACTCCGACCGGCGCCCGCTTTCCGTATTTCAATCCGCGCGCCAAAGCGTCCGTGATCGGACTTTCCCTTGCGACTCACAGAAGACATGTTGCAAGAGCCGTCCTCGAAGGAATCTCCTTGAGTCTTTATGAAATCTTAGAAGGAATTCAACAAGATACGAAAGTAAAGATCAAGGAGATCAAAGTGGACGGAGGAGTTTCTCAGTCCGATATTCTTCTGCAATGTCTTGCGGATTTTTCGGGTGTTCGCGTCGATCGCGCGCCCGAACCGGATATGACCGCAACGGGCGCCGCTTATCTCGCGGGTCTTTCGATCGGTTTTTGGAAGAATCTCGAAGAACTCAAGACTCTTCAGAAAGGATACAAGTCTTTCGATCCGAAAATGGATCCGACCAAGAGAACGCAAAAGATTCAGAGATGGAAGAAGGCGGTCGCAGCTACTCTTTCGATCGAATAAAAAATCGGAACGTTTCGGCAACGACTTGTATTGTTTCTAAAACCGTTAGCGGATGAAAGGAGGAATTCCTTTCATCTCTGCGGAAATCGGATTCGCTTCATCCTTTGAACGAAGCCGATTATCGGCTGAATCGAATGGAACTGATGACGGTGGTGAGTTCGCCTACGAGATACGCGGGAGGCATCTCATCACTGTTATACGTTAGCAAAGTCATTCTTTTTTGGTTGGCGATCATATAGATCATCCAAAAACGATCGTCCTTTACGAACTCGCAGGCCATGATCTTGCTTCCTTCTTCGTTTTCAAAAGAAGCGATCTTATCCTCTTCAAAGTCGATCTCGTGGGTTTTGAGATAACGTTCCAATTCTTCCCGAAGATTATAACTTCCGGCTTTGTTTTCAAACGCGTAAACTTGCAGAGCGCCCGTTCCGTTTTCCTCAAAGAATGCGGGAATTCCTTCGATCACCATGTGAACCCAATGCGCGGGAACGACCATGGAATACCATCCGTTGGGGGAAGTGTAGAGCTTATATTCCGGGTTTTGAGACATCGTGGAACTCTGGATTCCTTACCAGATTCTTTTCTTGGATTTTTCGGGCAAGCAGCTTCTATTGGTTGACAATTCGGAATTTCGATTATTTTTAATTCTGTGATCGCCATTCTTAAGAATCGTAGAAGTCCTTTCTACTTAGCGACTACGTTTCTCATTCTTCTTTTATTCGCGTTGTTCGCATCCACGCTCGCATTTATCTTTACCGGCGTTCTGATTCTCATTCTTCTCATCCATCCTCTTTTGTTAAACTGGATCGGAAAGTTATACGGACAGGAAGACATCGCGGACGAGGTTCACTTTGCGAAAACGAAGGACGGATGGAATCTCGCGCTTCACAGACATATTCCTCCGCAGCCGAATCCCAAACTCGCTCCGGTGTTGGTCGTTCACGGAATCGCGACGAACAAGTTCGTGGTCGATCTCGATCGAAGACATTCCCTTCCGTATTATCTCAAGTTGAGAGGATACGAAGTTTTTGCGGTTTCCTTGCGGGGCTGCGGCCGATCCTATCACGAAAGTCCGACCCGTTACGAGGATTTTACGTTCGACGATATCGTGAAATACGACGTTCCCGCGATGATCGAAAAGGTGAAAAAAATTTCAGGTTCCGATCGTGTTTCGTATGTGGGACATTCGATGGGGGCGATGATTCTATATTCACATTTTTGCATGTCCGAAAACAAAAAGGAAACCAAGGATATCGCGGCGTTCGTTTCTCTCGGCGGTCCGGGAAATCTGAATCATATCGGAATCACCCTCATCGGTCTTTTGTCCCGTTTTCCCCGCGCGAGAAAGATGCTGGATTTGAAATTCGGAGCTTCGATCTTGGCGCCCCTCGCCGGAGAATTGTACACTCCGATTGATGAAATTCTTTACAACCCGAAGGTGACTTCTTCCAAAACCGTGAAGAAGATCATGAAGAACGCGATCGAAAACATCAGCGACGGAGTCACCGAACAATTCATGAACTGGATCGAAACCAAACGCATGCATTCCCTCAACGGTTTTTACGATTACGTCGAACTTCAAAAGAATATTTCCGTTCCCGCTTTGTTCATCGCGGGGGAGAAGGACGTGATCGCAACGCCGGACGCGGTTCGCTCCGTTTACGAGAACGCAAGCTCGAAGAAAAAAGAATTCAGAGTGATCTCGAAGGCCAACGGATCTTCGGACGACTACGGTCACGCTTGTCTCGTGATGGGGGATCGGGCCGAAGACGACGTCTTTCAATACGTGGAAGCTTTTTTGAAAAAATACGGGTTGCGCGCGCAACCGGGTTTTGCTTCCAAAATCAAAGAAGGAATTCTCTCCACATTCTCCCGTTTCCGTAGATAATTTCTCACCTAAAAGCTGCTATATTTTTAATAAATCTGATTTTTCTCTGCCTGTAAAAAGGGCATTTTTCGGCGTATGGTCTCGAAACTGTCCTTTTCTTTTATAAAAAGAGCAAACTTTTGTGCATTTTCGTTGGTACGTTTCTTGCAAGATAAGAGCAGAAGCGAATTCAAGGAGCTCAATCCTTTCCTTGGAGTGCAGTTTATGATAGATATAAAATTTGGTCAGCGCAAAGTAGTCAGTTTTCGGGGAAGTCATAAGGTCGTCGGCGGCCTTACGGAAAAGAATAAGATCGATATTCTTCTCTACATCAGTAAGGAATTTTCCTCGGTCGATAAACACGAAGAACTTTATGAATCCGTAATCAACATCTGTAAGGACATCTTCGAGTGCGATAATACGACATTGAGAATTTGGGAGAAGGGACTTCTCGTTCCGGTCCGTTATCTTTTGGAAACGACCCCTCCGAGAAGAAGCGTTAGTGAAAACGAAGGTTATTCGGGTCACACGTTCAAAACGAAGTCCTCTTTGCTCGTTCAAAATCTCGCCTATCACCCGGAATACATCGACGAGGGAGAATCCACTCTTTCCGTGATGTGCGTTCCGATTCTTTACAAGGACGAAGTTCTCGGAACGATCGCGGTCGAATCGGAACACAGTTTCTTTTACATCGACGATGATATCGAAATTCTCGAGGCGCTCGCGGCACAACTCGCGCTGGCTCTGACCTCGGTTCGTTTGATCGAAGGTCTCGTCGAAGCGAACCAAAGAGAGGCTTCCATCCTGAAGCAGCTCGAGTTCGATATGAAGATGGGAAGAAACGTTCAGAGTCAGATCATCAACACGAGCATTTCGCCTTGGAACGGAATTCATTTCGGAACGTATTACGAACCGATGACCGAAGTTTCGGGCGATTACTTCGACGTTGTGCGTCACGGGAACGCGGTTACGGTCATCATCGCGGACGTTTCCGGTCACGGGATTCCCGCGGCCCTCGTAACGATGTCGATTCACTATCAATTCAGAAGATGTACGTCCCTCGGTTTGGGTTTGACCGAAACGTTAACCGAACTCGGTGAATCGATTCGTCCTCAGCTTCCGGACGGAACGTATTTTACGGCCTTTATCCTGAGAATCTACGGAGATTATTCGTATTCTTATGTGAACGGAGCGCATCAAAAGCTCATTCATTTCAGAAACGATACCGGTGTGATCGACGAACTCGATTCCAACGGCGTTCCGATGGGAATTTTCGAAGTCAGCAGAAGCAACTTCGAGGAAAAACACGGACGCATCAATCCGGGAGACATTCTCATTCTCACCTCGGACGGAATCGTGGAACAAAAAAATCCCGAACGTCAGGAACTCGGCAACGCGCGCTTTTTGGAATGGATTCGTCAGGAAAAACAAACTCTCGAAGAACAAAGAGACCGCATCTACGTTGCGGATCTGGTCGATTCTTTGATTTCCCGTTTTAAACGTTATAAGGGAGAAGCGAGAAACGGAGACGACATTTCCATCATGGCTCTTCAATGTAATCCGCTTTTGAATAAGGCGAAGTCGATGATGAACGTCGCAAAGGCAGCCGCGAAGGAGAAGAACGATTCTCTCGCGTATGATAAGGCTCTCGACGTGTATTCTTTGGACGATTCGATCAAGGACAGCCTTCTTCTTTTGGGAAGAATGTACTACAGGGACCGGAATTTTCCGAAGGCCATTCAATTCCTGGATAAGTTCGTAAAAACCTCCGGAGAAGATTCGGCTTACATCCATTATCTGATCGGAAGAGCGTATTACGAGACGGAGAACATCAACGAAGCGAAACGTTCGCTCAAACGTTCTCTCGCGATCGATCACACGTATTCGAAAGCGAGTCTTCGTTTGGCGAGATGTTATCTCAAGGAGAATCAAAGTCCGAAAGCGATCAAGGTTCTTCAGCAAGGAATCAAATCCGCACCTACGAACGAATACTTAAAGATCTCTCTCAAAAAATTGGAGGATCTGATGCGTAAGAAAGAAGACTCTTCTCCCTCCGGAGAAGCACAAGCGAAACTTGCGGTTTAACGAACCGATTCGATTCAAATAAATAAAAAAGGAGATTAGCTCTGCATGCGTTGGTGTTTTATTTTAATCCTCGCTTTGTTGACTACGGGAATTTTCGCACAAGAGGCGCCGGTCGCCGAAACCGTCGTTGCGACTCCGGACCCTGCGGCCGTTAAAGCGGTCAGCGACGAAGTTGCAACTCTTAGATCGGAGATCAATTGGCTTTGGACTTGTATCGCGGCCTTTATGGTATTTTTTATGCAGGCGGGCTTCGCCTATGTGGAAGCGGGTTTTACCCGAGCTAAGAACGTCGTGAATATTCTGATGAAGAACTTCATCGACTTCTGTTTGGGTTCGATCTTTTTCTGGCTTCTCGGTTTTTCGATCATGTTCGGTCCTCAGTTGTTGCCCGGTTTCGGAATCGGAATGCCCGGGCTTGCGGAGAATCTGATCGTCAAAGACGGAGTTCCGGATAAGTGGGGATTCGCATTCTTCATCTTTCAGATGGTGTTTGCGGGAACGGCGGCGACGATCGTTTCGGGTGCGATGGCGGAAAGAACCAAGTTCGTTTCGTATATCATCTTCTCCGTTTTGATGACCGCGCTCGTATATCCGTTCTTCGGTAGTTTGGCTTGGGCCGGACTTTGGGGACTCGGAAAAGGATTTTTGGAACAACAAGGATTCATCGACTTTGCGGGTTCGACCGTGGTTCACTCGGTCGGAGGTTGGGCCGGTCTTGCAGGCGCGTTAATCCTCGGACCTCGGATCGGGAAATACCAAGACGGAAAATTATTTCCGATTCTCGGACACAACATGTCCATGGCCGCGCTCGGAGTTTTTATTCTTTGGTTCGGTTGGTTCGGATTCAACCCCGGTTCCACGACTTCGGTAAACGGAGGGAACTTTGCGGTCATCGCGGTTACGACCAACATGGCGGCGGTTTCAGGAGCGTTGGCTTCGATGATCGTGACTTGGATCATGTTCAAAAAGCCGGATATCGGTCTTTCCTTAAACGGCGCGTTAGCCGGTCTTGTGGCGATCACCGCTCCTTGCGCGAACGTCAGCATTTCTTCCGCGGTCATCATCGGATTTATCGCGGGAATTCTCGTGGTGTTGAGCGTTCTGTTCTTTGATCGGATTCATATCGACGATCCTGTCGGAGCAGTTTCGGTTCACGGAGTTTGCGGGGCTTGGGGAACCTTGGCCGCGGGACTTTTTGCACAGGAGAGTTACGGCGGGGTGAACGGTCTCTTTTTCGGGGGAGAATTGAGCGTGGTTCTTACGCAGCTCACCGGAATCGGAATCGCCTTTGTCTGGTCTTTTGGAGTCAGCTCGATCATCTTTTTGATTCTGAAATACACTTTGGGACTACGGGTTTCCGAAGACGAAGAAATCATGGGATTGGATATTCTGGAACACGGAAACGAGGCATATCCGATTTCCAAATAGCTTTTGGTCTCATTTGGTTAGGGGAAAAGGCGGCGGTCTTGCAAGAGGCCGCCGTTTTTTGTTAGAGTTCCCACAATCCAAGTTTTACGGTAAGTCCCGTACTTTGCAGGAGTTCCCACATTTCTTGCTCTAACGGAGAAATCGGGACGGAACCCGGAGTTAAACGAACGTCAATCATGCCGAGTTTGTCGGACCTTCGCCAATCTCGTGGAACAGTTTTCGTTGACGGAATCCTTTTCGGTCTCAGATTTGATGCATGAGCCTCGTTTCCGGCCGAATTTCCAAGTTTTTCCTCTTCGGTATTCTGCTACTATTCATCTCCAATTGTTTCGATTACGAGGAAACTCTTACGATCAACTCGGATTTTTCCGGAACATTAGAAGTTTCGTATGTAGTTCCGACCCGCAGAAATTCGGACGAATCTCTTATTAAATTTTTACCGACCCAAAAAGACGAAATCTTGGGAAGACTTAACAAGGGGTTCTTTTCCAAGAACGTTGGCGTCAAGGATTACACGTTTCAAAAGATCGTGACTCCCGAAACCGATCCGAGTTTGTTCCGCGAAAAAGCGAAGGTCTATTACAAGATAGAATTTCAGGACCTTTCTCAGATCGAAGATGCGATGCTCGGAAAAGTCCAGGTTCGTAAAAAAGGAAATACCATCTACGTGAAACGGGAAATTCCTACGATCAGCCGCGCTCCCGAAACTCTCAAAAAAGACGGCGAAAAGAAGATCTATTCCGAAACGCTTCGTTTGCTTCGGACGAGTTCCATTTTGTTTAAGGTGAACTTTCCGATCGCGTCCGTTTGCAGATCCAATCGAGGAGACGTAAATCTCGGTCGACTCAGTTATCGTTTGCCTCTCGCCGAAACCATTGAAAAAACCGGGAACAACTCCTGGGATTATAGAATCACGGTTATCTATTGATTCGAAATGGATCGGTTATTCGTAATTTAAAACTTCGATTTATCGATCGACAGTTTGTCTTACGTTTGTATGATCGATCTTATGAACAAGGTAACCGTATCCCCAAAATTTCAGGTAGTAATTCCGAAAGAAATACGTGAAAAAGCCGGAATTAGGATAGGAAGTCATTTCGAAGTGCTTTCTTATGGAAATCGGATCGAATTGATTCCTTTGGAACCGATCAAAAAGCTAAAAGGGTTTTTAAACGGAATGGATACGAAAATCGATCGGGGAAAAGATCGTTTTTGAATATCGTAGATTCCTCCGGCTGGTTGGAGTATTTTGCGGGAACAAAGAGGGCTGATTTGTTTGCGGAAGCTATCGAAAAGACGGATAAACTCTTAGTTCCTACGATTTCACTCTTTGAAGTATTCAAAAAAATTTATTTGGAAAGGGACGAAAACAGCGCTTTAAAAGCGATCGCTCATATGCAACAAGGTCGAGTAATCGATCTTGATACTTCTATTTCGATTCTTGCCGCAAAGTTAAGTAAGGATCGTAAAATTCCAATGGCAGACAGTATTATTTTAGCGACCGCTTATCAACACGATGCGGTCTTATGGACGCAAGATGAAGATTTTAAAGATTTAGTCGGAGTGAATTTTTTTCCAAAGAAATAGTTGGAACGCAGGTTCGCATTCGAGAAATAAATTTTTACAAAGCAGGGTTTGTCGAAGTCTTCAATCTTTTACTTTTAACTTCAAGAGAGCGGCGAGTTGCGGATCGATTTTCTTCAAGCCTCCGCCGTTTGCATCCACGCAGGCGTAGATCAAAACACCGGAACAAAGAAAGGATTCGCCGCGAAAGATCGCGATGTCCCAGAAAATTTTCACGCCCGAATACGAACCCTTTACGTAGATCTGAATGTCTTCGTCGAAACGAGCGGGAGATTTGTAATCTATGGAACAATGAACGACATGAAAGTCGATTCCGTATTTCGAAACCGATTCTCCGTAGGGAAGACCGAAGGAACGGAAATACTCCGTAATCGCGACGTCGAAGTAAACCAGATAATTCGCGTTGAATACGATTCCTTGCGGGTCCGATTCCGCATAACGCACTCGCAGAGTATGATGGAATTCGAATTCTTCTTTTGGGATTTTATTTTTCACAAAGCGCCTCGCCGTTCTGACCGAACTTAAAATTCGACTACAAGCAATTTTTCAGCTCAATGGTTTGTCGGAACAAGTAAAATTAAATTCTTGTCATAATGAAACGTGAGTTTCTCAAACAATTCCGAATTTTTATCCAAAAATCAATATCGTTCTTAGATCGTAATGATCGTTTAAGATTTACGTTTTCAAAAAGGCATTTTAAGAATCCGCTCTACAACAAATTCAACTTTCTGCACTTCTCTCCGAACAAAAGAAAACCCTTATAGTCCTCTTCCGTGACTTTATAGTGAAGTTCATTCGTGAGATATTCGCGGACCACGGATTCGGACATGCGGGACTCGTGCGTGATGATCTCTTCTATGTGGGAGATTCCATATTCCAAAGATTGAATGAAGATGGAGTCGTTCACCTGCAAAGGCTTTTTGCTCGCCCACAACGCGAATATGAATCCGAGACCCGTGATTTCGTTCCACCACTGCGCCAAGTCTTTGACTTCGTAATGATCGGGGTTCCACTGTGCGAGCAGCGCGTTGTCGCCGAAAAGCATGTGCGATCCGATTCCGTTCGCGATTCTTTCCTGAATCAGTTTGGAATCGGTCGGCTCCACTTCGGGAACGAATCCGCTTTCTTCATGCACCAAAACCCGCACTAAGGACATACTCGTTTTGGAACCGTTGTCCGTTAAGATCAGTCGGGGAGGAAAGGCTTCCTTTTTATTTTTAAAGAATAAAATCGATCGAACCTTTTCCTTCGCGCAAACCCCAGTCGCGTAATATGTGTTGAGAACATCCGCGTTCCGAAGACATTCTATGGAAGAGATCAAACCCAGATCGATCGTTCCGTTTAAAAGATAGTCCTTGAGGACCGCCGGGTTTTCAGGAATGATTTCGTGTTCTTTGTTTTTTTCGAAACCCCAAGTCAGGGGTCTTGCGTTCAGATGTTTGACGATTCCTATTTTCAACTGTGCTCTCTTTCTAAAAACTCTAATAAGACTGGATAGTCCCGATTGGACAAGTATAGAATCGCGCTGTGATTTGCTGCCGGAACGGCCGCTCCTTCCAAAAAGAACAATTCTTCCCCCACGACGAAATAATGGATTTCGTGCGCGTCCAGGAAAGATTTTACGATAGAAAGAAGAATCGGGTCCCCGGTTTCCCAGTGGGCCGAAAAATCTCCCTCGTCTTCTTGTTCGTTTCTTTCGAATGGTTCCATGGCTGATTCAAAAAAATATTACGGTTGAATTCTATTTTTTATATCGTCTTATTTTATCAATGGTTTTCAACGAGAAAGTTACTATCTCTCTGAAATTGAACGACCTAACTATGGAATATGAGGACCTGCGTAATTATCTGAATTCTTATCTTGAAACGAATCCGACCTCCGTCGTCTTGGATTTTTCCCAAATCGAAGTGATCTCTTCCGTTGCTCTCGGCACTCTGGTGGGATTTACCAATCGCGTGCGCGGTCTTGGAATCGCAGTGGAAGCGATCAACGTTTCTCCGCGTCTGAAGCAGATTCTAAGACTTGTATCTCTTGACAGAGTTTTCGGCTCTTTATAAACCATCATACTATGACAGAAAGCCAATTCGGCATGACTACGATTTCCGACGAGGAATTTCAATTCATCAAATCTCTTATGTATAAAGAGACCGGAATCTTTCTCGCGGATCATAAAAAAATCATGGTTCAATCCCGTTTGAACGGAAGGGCCAGACATTTCGGTTTAAAGACGGTTTCGGAATACATCGGAAGACTCCGGGCCGATCACGGTTTTTTTAAGAGCGAACTGACCGAACTCATCAATCGGATCACGACCAACAAGACCGATTTCTTTCGGGAGAATCATCACTTTGAATTTTTGAAATCCACATTCTTTCCTTCCGTGGAAGAGAAGGCATCCAAGAACGGGAAAAAAACCTTGAGAATCTGGTCTAGCGCGTGTTCGACGGGAGAAGAACCGTATACGATCGCGATCACATGTCTCGAATACTTCGCATTTAAACCCGGATGGGACATCAAGATCTACGCTTCGGACATCGATACGAACGTCATCAATACCGCGAAGGAAGGAATCTACAGAGAGGATCGTCTTCAACCCGTGGACGAAAAACTCAAAAACAAATACTTCATCAAACACAAGGACCCGGATCGAGGCGAGCTCACGTATCAGGCCAAACCGGAACTCAAGGCTTTGATCGATTTTAGAAAGGTCAATCTTTTGGAAACCCCGTATCCTATTTCCGAAAAGATGGACTGCGTATTTTGCAGAAACGTAATCATCTACTTCGATAAGCAGACTCAGAAAAAGATTTTCGAGAATTTTGAAAAGGTCTTAAAGGACCGCGGACTTCTCGTGATCGGTCATTCGGAGACCTTGTTCGGAATTTCGGAAAGTTATAAGTTTCTCGGGCACACGATCTATCAGAAAAAGCCGGTTATTTGAACTACGGGAATTCGGGTAAGAATTGTCGGAGTTCCGACAAACAACGACGAACAAATTCTGTTTGACTCTATGCTATTTTTCTGATATAGGAAATTTGCACAAGACTTCCCGCAAACCCACCTCCACCACCCTAACTCGGGTGGGGGCGTTTCACGGTCAAATCGTCGGAAGTCCGACAAAATTTCCCTATTTGAATTCTTTCCAGATTCGAATCCATTCTTTCTGCATCTCGAACGGTTCGTAGATTACAATTCTTGAATTTGCTAATACGTCCAAAAACCCGGCCTCGTTCGGAAAGCGAGGAACGATATGTTCGTGGATATGAGGAATCGATCCGCCTGAATTCTTCCCTAAATTATAACCGAGATTGAAACCCTGAACGTTCCAAAGTTTTTTCAAAATGGAAATCGCTTTCACCGTTCCTTCGTGAATCTCAAGGGCTTCTTCTCGGGTGAGTTCTTCGTAGGAAAGAATATGACGTTTCGGAAAGAGGATGAGATGTCCGGGATTGTATGGATATAAGTTCACGGAAACTACGGTGAGTTCCGTTTCGGAAACGATCAGGTTCGGAACCTCGGGATCGTTTCTGCAAATTCCGCAAAGGATACAATCCACTTCGGGTCTTTTTCCTCGGGCGTAATCCAGCTTATGAATTGAAAAAAGATTTTTACGAGGTTCGTCCCATTGCGAATTCGATTCTTCCATTGACCCCAGAATAATTCCGAGCCGATCCGTGTCAAAAGAGAATCTCCTTGCAGGACCGACTGTTTGGAAAAGAATGGAAACAGTTTGGAACCGGTTCATTATTCAGTTCAGGGAAAGGAGATCCTTCAAATCTTTGCGGAGAATTTCTCCAAAGAAGATCCCGTGTTGTTCTTAGATGGAACAGCGGGAGAAGGCGGACATAGCCTTTTGTTCTTAAAGGAATTCCCCAATTCCAAAGTGATTCTTTGCGACCGCGATCCTGTGATGTTGTCCCGAGCGATGGCACGCATCGACGAGTTCAAGAGCAGAGTCATTCCGATCGAAACGAACTTCTCCGAAATCGATTCTTCCCTTTTGCAATCGCACGGAGTCGCGGAAGCTCCTCAGGGAATTCTTTTGGATCTCGGGATTTCCACGTTTCATCTTTTCCATTCGGGAAGAGGTTTCAGTTTTCGGGAAGCAGAGCCCTTGGATATGCGTTTGTCTCCGAGCGCGGGGCTCAGCGCGGAAGACGTTCTCAATACGTATTCCAAAGACAAACTCATGCACATCTTTTATACCTATGGAGAAGAGCGCTGGTCCAAAAAAATCGCCGAGGTGATCGTCGATCGAAGAAAGCAGAATTCGATCTCATCTACTTCCGAACTCGCCGATCTCGTTTCCAAAATCATACCGCGCAAGTTTTGGCCCCCGGGAAGACATCCGGCGACTCGGATCTTTCAAGCGCTTCGGATCGAAGTCAATCAAGAACTCGCTCATATCGAAAAGGGACTCGATTCCCTTCTCCATCTTCTGCGCCTCGGCGGCGTGATCCAAGTCATCTCGTTTCATTCTCTCGAAGATCGAATCGTAAAGAACGCGTTTCGCGATTATGCGAAACAAAACGGATTTACACTGCTTACTAAAAAACCGATTCTTCCTTCCGAAGAGGAGACAAAGGAGAATCCCGCTTCCCGTTCGGCAAAATTGAGAGTGCTCCGAAAAACGAAATCGGTCGATAAGAAATATAGAAAGGAAGATTTCGAGGAAGAGGAAGAATAGAATGTCGTCGCTTTCCGCGTTTTTCAGCCGACCCGTTTGGAAGGATCTCGGGATTTTATTTTGGAACCTGGGAAAGGTGATTCTATTCTTAAGTTTATTCTTTCTTTACGTTTGGCAGAACGTGCAGGTTGCGAGACTGAACCGCGAGATCGGAATCGCAACGGGTGAAAAGATCAAACAAATCAAAAAAAACGACGACTTAAAGATCGGAGTCGCGACTTATACTTCCGCGAGAAGAATCGAAACTCTTTATCGTAAAACATACAACTATCTTCCCATCACCGTGGGAGATAGAATCATTACATTGAATTTACCTCCTGAAAAGAACGAAGATGAGAATGAAGTTAACCAATCTTCTCCATGAATTTCCCGAACTCAAACTGAAGTCTCTTTCTCCCGGAAAGAGCGCCGATTCGATCGAAGTCGAATACATTCAATCCGACTCGAGAAGAACGAACGAAAACGATATCTTCTGCGTTTCCGATTCGATCGGTTTAAAAAGGGAAGAATTTATTGCGAACACGAAGGCTTCTTTGATTTTAGTGCGCGCGGGTTCGAGCGCGGCCGCAAACTCGGGAAATGAAACTTCGAACACGACGGCTTCGCAGGGCGGAAATTCCGCTTCTCATTCGATAAACGAAGGTTTTTCCGCCGCTTTCAAGATTCCTTCTTCCAAAACCGTTTTGGAATGCGAAGACGATCCGGAACAACTTCAAGGACGAATCGCTTCTTTTCTGCTCGGTCATCCTTCTCGCGATTTGGAAATCGTCGCCGTTACGGGAACGAACGGAAAAACCTCCCTGACCAATATTCTCTTCGCATTAGCAAAAGATCAGGGAAGAATCTGCGGCCTCATAGGAACGATCGGAGTCAAATTCGGTGATCGACTGATCGACACGGGTTATACGACGCCGGACGCTTCCTCCTTAAACCTCATTCTCAAACAGATGAAGGACGAGGGTGTGAACACCGTCTTTATGGAAGCGAGTTCTCACGGCTTGAAGCTCGGGAGAATCGGCGGAATTTCCCTGAAGGCGGGGGTGTTCACCAATCTCACTCAGGATCATCTCGATTTCCATCCGAGCATGGAAGATTATTTTGAAAGCAAGTTTCGTCTTTTCGAGATCCTGGACGTTTCGAAATCTCCGTTTGCGGTTTTGGACTTCGCTTCTCCCGGAGGAAAGGAACTCTATCGGAAACTTCTAAACAGATTGCCGGGTTTGTCCGTGAGCGCGTTAGACGGAACAGCAAGCGAATGGCAGGTCGCGAACGCTTCTCTCACTCTGCAAGGAACTTCATACGATTTGAGTTTGCCGGACGACGGGAACGCGCAGGCAGGCGATCGTTCCTGCACGATTCGAACGAATCTATTGGGTTCGTTTAACGTTCGGAATACCGCACTTGCGTTTATTACGGGCGCGCGTTTGGGTTGGGATCGCCAGAAGATGCTTTCTTCTTTGGAAAGAATTCCTCAGATTCCCGGACGGTTTCAGATCGTTTACAGCAAGGACCGTTCGCGGATGGCGGTTGTGGACTACGCGCATACGCCGGACGCTCTTGAAAATATAATCTCCAGTGTGAGGGATTCTCGCCCGAAATATTTGATTACGTTGTTCGGCTGCGGAGGCGATCGGGATCGAACCAAACGGCCGAAGATGGCGCGTATCGCGGAAGAACTTTCCGATCAGGTGATTTTGACCTCGGACAACCCGAGAACCGAACAACCCGAGGCGATTTTAGACGAGATTCAAGCCGGCTTTTCGCAAGGGTTTATCCCTCTGTTGCGCGAGGCGGATCGGGCCAAGGCGATCGCGGAAGGCGTGGCGGTTTTACCCGAAGGCGGATGTCTTCTTGTGGCCGGAAAAGGGCACGAGGAATATCAGATCGTCGGCAAAGAAAAACGTCATTTCAGCGACGTGGAAGAAGTTCAAAAAGCGTTCGGCCTTTTTTAGAAATTTTCCGATACAAAAAAAGAACCCTCCGTTTTCTGGAAAACAGGACAGGCAAAATGTTTTATTATCTCTACGATCTTTACTTCAATCATCTCGATTCTCTTAGGATTTTCAGCTACGTCACCTTTCGCGCTTTGATGGCGGGCTTGACCTCCATGCTCGTTACGTTTTGGCTCGGACACAGGGTGATCGACTTTTTATACGGACTCAAGTTCCGCGAATCGGTGCGAGACGACGGTCCCAAAACCCACGAAGCGAAAAAGGGAACTCCCACGATGGGGGGATTGATGATCATCGGATCGCTTCTGCTTTCGGTTCTTCTTTGGGGTAATTTAAAAAATTCGAATATAGTTTTGTTGTCCGTATTTTCCCTTTGTTTTTCGGCCCTCGGTTTTGCGGACGATTACATGAAGTCCGTGAAAAAGATCAAGGGCGGGATGCGCGCGAGAACCAAGTTCGTCCTTTCAATTCTGATTTCGCTCGCGTTTTGTATATTATTCTTTTATTATACGGGTCTGACTCCGGAAGGACATTCGGGTAAGATTCCGTTTCATCTGACGGATCTGTTTTTTCCGTTCGTTAAAGGCCCCGTGATCGCTCTCGGAATTCTCGCGATTCCTTTTTCCATCATCGTCATCATCGGATCTTCTCACGCAGTCAATCTTACGGACGGACTCGACGGACTTGCAACCGGAACCGTCGCGATCTCCGTCGTTACGCTCGGGATCATCGCGTATGTTTCGGGAACTCCAGTCGTTGCGAACTACTTAAACATACCGTATCTTCCCGGCGCGCACGAATATTCCGTATTCTTATCCGCTCTTGCGGGAGCGCTTTTGGGTTTTCTTTGGTTCAACGCGCACCCGGCGCAGGTGTTTATGGGAGACACCGGCTCTTTGTTTTTAGGAGCGACGCTCGGGATGGTCGTGATCCTTTTGAAAAAGGAAATTCTTCTTTTGATCTTGGGAGCGATTTTTGTCAGCGAAGCGTTGTCCGTGATTCTCCAAGTGGGTTCGTTCAAACTGACCGGCAAACGGATCTTTAAGATGGCTCCTTTGCATCATCACTTCGAGTTGGGCGGTTTGAAAGAAACGAAGATCGTGATCCGGTTCTGGATCATCGCGGTCATTCTCGCGATCATCTCCTTGTCCACTTTGAAGATTCAATGATCGATTTTCTCGCAAGAAAGTGGAGGGAGATTTGGCTTCCGGGAAAGAATTCTCTGGACGTCCTTCTGATCGTAACGATCTTTATCCTTCTCTTCACCGGTCTTTGCGTGATGTATTCCTCTTCGAGCATCACGGCTTGGAGGGAGTTTAAGGATTCCGAATATTTTCTAAAGAAGCAGGCGATCTGGTCCTGCATCGGCCTCGTATTCTTTTTTTTCTTCTGCAATTTCCCGTATCAAAAACTCGAAAAACTCGCGTTCGTCGGAATGATCGTAGCGATCTGTCTGCTTGTGTTGGTCTTTATTCCGGGAGTGGGTAAGTCCGTTTCGACGTATTACGGGAGAAACTTCCACAGATGGATCGCGATCGGCCCGTATCAGCTGCAGCCTTCCGAGGTCGCAAAGGTCGCGGTTCTGATTTATCTCGCATCTTTGTTTCAAAAGCTGAAGCTGGAGTCGACGCCCGATTACAAGAAACTTCTGATTCCCACCTTACTGTTGTTAACCGTAATCGTTTTGATTCTTGTGGAGCCCGCGTTCGGAACCACGCTGGAGATTCTTTTCGTAATTTTGGGTTTTATCTTTTTATTCGGATTTCCGTTCCGCAATCTGCTCGTGGTGGGAATCGTTTCTCTTCCCTTGATCTACATTCTGATCGATCGGGTCGGTTATCGGAAAAAGAGGGTGGAAGTGTGGCTGGATCCGTATCGGTATCGTTTCGACGAAGGGCACCAGCTCGTGACTTCCTTTCGCGCGTTTTTGGACGGGGGTTGGTTCGGAAACAAACTCGCAGGCGGTTACGCCCATCGGTATTTAACATACAGTCATACGGACTTCGTACTCGCGACGTTTGTCGAAGATTTCGGTTTTATCGGATTTATGATTTTTATTTTTTTGATCCTTCTCCTTTTGTTTAGAAGTTTTTATCTCGTCCAAAAGGTCAAAGATCCGTTCGGATTTTATTTGGGAGCGGGAATTCTGATCATACTCGGAACCCAGTTCATCATCAATATGTTCGTGGTGACCGGGATCTTTCCGATTACGGGGATCAGTTTGCCGTTTGTGAGTTACGGGGGATCTTCGATTCTCATCGTTTTGATATCTCTTGGAATTCTTGTCAATATTACGCGAAAGGAAAATCTGGGTCTATGAGATCGATCGTAATCGCGGCCGGCGGAACCGGCGGGCATATTTCGCCGGGCGTCGCCCTGGCCGAAGTATTGACCGAAATGAAGGAAAAAATCGGATACGAAAACTTGTATCTGTATTCTCTGGTCCGCAATCGGAACAACCCGGATTTAGAACAGGCCCCTTGTCCCGTTCTATGGCACAACCTTCCACCGCTTTCCAGCAATATTCTTCTGTTTCCGTTCCGTTATACGGTTCAAATACTTAAGACTTTTCTTTTATTTAAAAAATTGAATGTAGACGTAGTGATCGGAATGGGCGGTTACTCGACGGTATCGTCCATTTTATACGGAATTCTCTTTCGTAAAAAAATCTATCTCTGCGAACAGAACACGGTGCCCGGAAACGTGAACCGGTTGTTCTTCCGTTTTGCGAATAAGGCCGCCTTCAGTTTTCCTCCGAAAAATTCGGCGATTCCTTGCGATTATCAAGTTCTCGGAAATCCTCTCCGCAAAAAAACGATTCCGAAAATGTCTTTGAAGTTCTCGGAAAAATACGACACGAAAAAGAAAAAGCAATTCAACGTTCTCGTAATGGGCGGAAGTCAAGGCGCGAGACAGATCAACAATATCGTGGTCGCTCTCATGGGGCACGAGGAAATCAACACCCAATTCCGATTCCGCATGTTAACCGGTTCCGCATTGTACGAAGAAGTCTCCAAAAAGACGAAGAAGGACGCGGAACTGATCTCTTATTCGGACAACATGAAAGAGCACTACGAATGGGCGAACTTCGTGATCGCGCGTTCCGGTTCGGGCGTTCTTTCCGAATGCGCCGCGTTCGCGTTGCCGATGATTCTGATCCCGTATCCGTACGCAAAAGACGATCATCAGATGGCCAACGCGAGATATTTCGAATTGAACGGAGCGGCCGTCGTTCTGGATCAAAAGGACGAGGACGAATCCCATCTTTTTCGGATCTTGGATCAAATGGCAAATAACGTGTCTTTGTTAAACGACATGTCCATCAGTTCGCTTCAGTGTTCCCACGTGGACGCGTCCAAGGACACGGCGAAGTATTTCTTTTCCCTCGATTGAAAATGGATCCGAATACGAAACCGTTTCAAAGACCGTTTTTTTTAGGAATCGGCGGTTCGGGAATGTCTTCGCTCGCGTTTCTGCTTCTGAGCAAAGGACTCAAGGTCGGGGGATACGACGGAAAACATTCCGCGACCGTTGAAAAACTGGTGGAAGCGGGCGCGACCGTGCTCCATAAATCCGATACGCTAAACGTAAACGACTACGACCTCGCCGTGTATTCCTCCGCGATTCGATTGGATTCTCATCCTTTAGTCAAAAAATTTCGAGAACAAGGAATCCCACTTGCGCATCGATCCGAAGTTTTGCATCGGGTCATGTCCGAAAAAAAACAAATCTCGGTCGCGGGTTCCCACGGTAAAACGACGACGACCGCGATGACCGCGTTCTTACTGGAACGATGCGGCATGTCCCCTTCGGTAATGGTCGGCGGAGAAGTCGCTTTTTTAAACGGAAAAGGCGGGGCTTGGGGCAAGGGAGAATGGGGAGTTTTCGAGTCCGACGAATCCGACGGAACATTCAACAATCACTCCGCGGAGATTCGGATTCTCACCAACGTGGACGAGGATCATCTGGATTATTATCAAACGCGCGAGAATCTTTTGACCGCGTTTGCGCGTTATATGGAGCGCGCTTCCGGACGTTTGATCCTGAACCTGGACGATATCGGAATCGTGGATTCTCTTGCGCTGATCGGAGATCATTCTAAGATCCTGGGTTTTTCCAAAGCGGAGAAAAACGATTCGTTTGAAACGACCGCAAAACGTTCTGATTTCGACAAGGGCGCTTCGCGGAAATCCGGCGATGGTTCCGTCAATGTCGCTTATTACTCGATCGATTCGGGGATTCTTTCGTTTCGGTTTCAAGAAAAAGAATATTCGTTTTCCTTAAAGTATCCCGGCGAACACTATCTGAAGAACGCCTTGGCGGCGATTCTCGCGTGTTACGAAGCCGGAGCTTCCCTATCCGAGCTCGTTGCAAAAATTCCGGAATATTCGGGAGTCAGCAGAAGACTGGAATATATGGGAAGCAAAAACGGAATCGAAGTCTACGACGACTACGGACATCACCCGACCGAGATCAAAGCCGTCATTCAATCGATGGAAGGATTGAAAAAGGACGGAAGGGCGGTGATCTTATTCCAACCGCATCGATATACGCGCACGCAAAACTTATACAAAGAATTCGCGGAAAGTTTGGATACGGGAGAAACCGTGTATCTCCTACCGATTTATTCCGCGGGAGAAGATCCGATCGACGGAGTAAAGACGGAACTCATCGCCGACGCGATGAAGGTCCCGCCCAAAATTCTTTCCAAAGAAATCGGAGAAGGAGTCGCCTTGCTCAAGAATTCCTTGAAGCCCGGAGACAAATTCGTAACGCTCGGGGCCGGAAACGTAAGAGACTGGGGAATCGCCTTCTTAAACGAGTAAAGAACGAAGCGCGGCGGCGCCGCGAGACTTGCCGAAGGCGAATCGAACTCGATCAGTTTAACGCGTCGATTCGAATCTGAAGATCTTTCTTCTCCTCTAAATCGGTGGTAAGATCCATAACTTTTTTGTAATCCGCTTTGGCTTCTTCCTTTTGACCTAACTCTTCGTATGCGTTTGCGCGAAAGAAAAGAATGGAGGAAAGATCTCCGCTCGGATATTTTGCAATATACGAATTGAACGTAGCAAGCGCGGATTTGAAGTTTCCCGTTTCTAGATAAGAAATTCCTAAATTGAATAATGCGTCGTGTTTTTTATCGACATTCTTCGTTTCGTTCGAATCGAGAGACTTTTGAAAAAACTGAATCGCCTTCGTGTATTCTCTCGCTTCGAAATAATAAACCCCGACTTGAAAGTTGGCTTTGATTCCGTTCGGATCCTTTGCCAGCTGATCGAGATATTCTTTTTCCAGGTTTCTCCGCGCGTATGCGTTCCGGAGCAGCTTGAGAATCATCTTCGCGTCCGGCATTCCCGTGATCTTGTCGATCAGGCTTCCGTTCTGATCCAGAAAAAGAATCGATGGATAACCTTTGATTCCGTATTTGCGTTTTAAGTTCGGAAACGTATCTCCGTCTAAGGAAAGCGTTACGAACTTGGAAAGTTCGGCTTGGACTTCCTTTTTGGGATAGATTTCGTTTTTGAGAGTTTTGCAGTAGCCGCACCAATCCGCATAAACGTCGATGAAGATCGGTTTGCCGTTCGTCTTCGCTTTTTCAAAGGCGGTCTTGACGGATTTTTCCCATTGGATCTCGGCCGAGATCGGAAAACAAAAACAGAGGAGCAAAAGGAAAGATGTGCGAAACATTGGATTCTTCATTCTCAATCATAAGACTCTTTCGCGAACGCTTTAGCCAGCGTTTTCTTTTGGGAGAATCCTAAAAATACGGTTGTCGGCGGAGCGGAGGCCCGGAAAACTAGGGGCAGATTTTGGAAAGGAAACCTGGGTTCATGGAATTTTTATTACAGTTGGAAAGCATACTCAAAAAAAGAAAACAGGATCTTCCCGATAAATCGTACACCGCGGATCTGTTCCGAGGCGGAGTCGATCGGATTCTCAAAAAAGTGGGGGAAGAGGCCGGAGAGGTCATCATCGCCGCTAAGAATTCGGATAAGAAAGAACTCACGCACGAAGCCGCGGATCTTCTTTTTCATCTTCAGGTTCTGCTCGTGGAACAAGGACTTTCTCTTCAGGACATCGTGGAAGAACTTCGCAAACGTCATTCTTAAAAATGAATCTTCCGGAAATCGACTTTCGCAAGAGAATTTCCGGAAATACGATTCTCTTTCTTTTCGTTCTTAGCCTTTATACCTTTCTCTTTTATCACGGCGCTTGGTTGAGCGACGATTCGTTCATTACGTTCCGAGTAGTCGATAACTTCTTGAACGGTTTCGGACTTCGTTGGAATCCTTTGGAACGCGTTCAGGTTTATACGCATCCTCTTTGGTTTTTTCTGTTGATTCCGATTCAAGCCGTCGTTGGCGATATCGATCTTACGGGCTACTTGTTGTCCTATGTCTGCGGCGTTCTTTTTTTGTCCGTGTATTGGTTTGTTTTTACGAGATGCAAACGAGGAATTTTAGGGGCTGCGATCGGAATCGGAATCCTTTTCTCTTCTCGAATTTTCGTGGATTACAATTCTTCCGGTTTGGAAAATCCGTTGTCGTTTTTGCTCCTTCTGTTGTTTCAGATTAAATTTTATACGATCTATGCGGATCGGAAGTTCGCGGTCTTGCGGAATACGAATCCCGAATCGATCCGATCGCAAAGCGCGTCTTTGCCGGACGTTTCGTTTCGATCGAATGTAGGAACGGAAACTCCAGCCGAGTCTGCGGCGGATTCGAACTCGATCAAAACCGATTCCTTCGAGATCGGGTTGTTGACCGGCTTGCTTGCGTTGACGCGGTTGGATCTGCTTCTCTTTTTGATTCTTCCCTGGTTCCTTCTTTTCGGGAGAATGTTTCGAGGCCGCCGTATTTCATTTTTAGTATATTCCGTTTTCGGAATGCTACCCTGGATTGCGTATTCGATTTTTTCTTGGATTTACTTCGGCTCGTTTTTTCCGAATACGTTTTACGCGAAGACGAACGTTTTGTCGAACTTTATGGAAAAAATCGCCGCTGGATGGGATTATCTTAGAATCAGTTTGAAATGGGACCCGATCGCCGGAATCGTTTTTGCCGTTCACTTGTTTTGGATCGCGGTCGATCCGATCTTGAATCGGTTATCCCGTTTTATTTCGTTTAACAAAAAGGATTGGGCTCCCGAATGGAACCGTCAAGAAAGAGGAATTTTGGCGATCGCATTCGGTGAAATTGCGGTCGTGTTCGTTTATCTCCTGTGGGTCGGCGGAGATTTTATGGCCGGAAGATTTTTGGGAACCTGTTTGATCGTTTCCTTGTTTGCTCAGAGTCTTGTTTGGTTGCCGCGTATCGCGGGTACGAATCGGAAGAACGTAAAAATCATCGGGACGATCGCGGCTTTGATCGGCGTTTATTTTTTATCGGCTCCGACTTCTCCGTTGCAATATGCGTTTCGCCGCTCTCCGGTCCGGGTTGAAAAGGGCGTTGTGGACGAACGCGCTTCGTATCAAGACAATGTTTCTTTGAAAGGGAGATTGCACGGAATGAAATCCGATTCCCATCCTTGGGCGCAGTATGCGATCGGAATTGCGCGTTCCAATGCACAAACCGATTCTCAGGAAATGCAAAGGGTGCAGATCACGACCAACGTCGGTTTAGCGGGATATTACGGCGGCCCGGGTATTCACTGGATCGATCTTTTGGGAATCACCGATCCGTTTTTGGCGCGTTTGCCGGGGAAGGGATTTCCCGGACATTACATCCGTTTATTGCCGCAAGGATATAAGGAATACATCGAGGAAACGGCCGCTTCTTTGCCGAACGCGGAGCTTGACCGATTGTATTACGAAGTTCGTTTGTTAAGCGAAGAGGATCTTTGGACAAAGGAACGTTGGAAGACGATCTTCGATTTCGCCTTATTCGGAAAAGGAAATTTTAAAACGAGATTCCCGGCCGGCTTTTCTTATCCGTTCGTATTGGAATCGTATCGAAAAACCTTATATGGAATTCCGTTTTCGAAGACGAACGACGAGGAACTGAACAAGCGCCTCTTCGGGGAATATTTCGGAACTCGCTAAAACCCTAATATTCAAAACGAAGAATGGACTTGGCGGGCGTCACGACCTGAAAGTAATTCTTATTCTGCGGTTTTTGATTCAAAGAATCCTTCGGAAAACGGACCAGAAAACGATAGACGTGTTCGGTGTCAGCGACGACGTCCGAGTCGTATAAAATCGTGCCGGACGGATAAACTCCCGGAGGAACCGTGTGATACGGATAACCGAACGTTCCGTAAACGGGAAGCGCCGAAAAGCGTGAATTCCGGACCCTTGCGGTAAACGTTTGGACGTAATAGCTCCAAGTTTTTTCGGCCGTTTTCTCGTTTAAGGAAAATTGAAAGTCCAAAAATTCCGGCAATACTCTGGTTTCGGGTACGATCTGAAACAGGATATAAATTCCTTCGGAGCCGTTTAAGCCGCCGACTTCTTTCCAGCGTTCGACTCGATCTTTCGGAACTCTCGAAGCGAGTTCGTTTTTCAAATCCTTTCGGATCTCTTCCAGGTCTTCCGTTTCCACCTTGGAAGCGGAAACGTAAAAACCCGCGCCGTAATACGGAAGTTCGGATAAACGATTGGGTTCGCCCTGAAGTTTGAGATTCTTGCCGGCGCATCCCGGAAAAAGGGCCGAAATACATAAGAATATTATAAAAAACGAAACTGTTTTCGATCTTTCCATCGTTCGATCCGTTAAAATCCGTTTCGGTAATTCCGGCATTCGGCGATCGTCGTTTTTGGTCAGACGATCAGTTTTGTACCGCACGAAGGACAAAATTTCGCTCCGTAGATTTCGATTTTAAAGCCGCATTCATGACAGTATTTCGGAAGAATTTCCCCCGTATTCGGGGCCGTAACAGCCTGAGGTTTCGGAATGCTCTGCGCGATCGTACGGATCTTTTCGTCGAAGTCTTCCAGATCTTTGACGATCCCGGAAGAGATCGTTTGAAATTCCGCCTCCGTCAATTTTCCCGTATCGAACTCTATCTTGATGTCTCGTAAGTTTTCGAGAATCACTTCTCTCCGATTGATGAGTTCGAGTTTTTCGGATTCGCTTTCGGAAGCCTTTGTATCGATCGCGTATCGGATATAAACGAAGGGCGCCACTACGATCCCGATCAGAACGATGTAAAATGGAATGAGTAAAAGATCCATTATTTCTGTTTTTCCTGTATTTCGGAAAGATATCTTTGAAAAGAATCCTGTCCTTGTTGATCGGCCTTACCGGATTCTACCTTTGCGGAAGAGGCCGGGCTTTTGCGTTTGAAGTATAAGTAGATAAGAAGAAATCCGAGCAAGCCGGCGAAAATCAAACTCAGGTTGATCCAAGTGGAATCGGGGGTCGCAAGAATATTCTCGCCGAATCCGAACACGACCGAGTTCGCCATTCCGGTGTTGCCCGCTTCCACGAATTTTTGAATGACCGGATCGGTAAGAGCTTCCTCACCGAAACCGTTGACCATCTTGTGAACGATCAGATCCGCGGTTTCTCCCTTTTGAATCCTGTTTTCGATGAACAGTTTCAGTTTTGCGGAAACGGTGCAATTGTTAAACGAACAACTTTTGATCGCGATCGAAGGAATACAGATACAGCGGATTCTGGAAGTAACTTCGTGAAAGGTCCGGATCTGATCCGGTTCCGTCAGATTCGTGTATGTTGAATCCGCAAAGACCGCCGAGGTCGCGGTTAACGAAGCGCCGATCGCAAGGAGAATTAGAATCTTGGAATATACGAGTTTCATGATCTGGATTCTCCGATGGGAAGAAGAATCAAAAGCCCGGACAAAAAGAACAGAATCGAACCGGCCCAGATGAATTTTACGAGCGGATTCACCCAGACTTCGAGATTGGCTACGATCTGTCTCGGGAAACGATTGAAATTCTCCAGTTTGCGTACCGGTTGATTCTCGCTCGTGAACAGATAATTCATAAACAAAAGAGGAAGATCGGGATTCTCATCCGAAAGATCGGAATGTTCGATGGCGCCGAGCTGGATGTACAAATCCTCCTTCGGCGTGGAAGTGATCGAAGGTTCGCTTGTGGGAATATGGGTTTCAAAGTCCCCGCTCAAATGCGAGATCTGCGGATAAAACCTTCGTTCCGTTACCATCGTGGAAAATTCTTTCAGGTGACGTTTGACTTGAAACGTCGCTTCGTGAGAAACGATCACGTTCTGGATGTTCAATCCGTTCTTCGCGTCCCCGTTTACGAGAGGTTTGATCTTAAGCGTGTTCGCGGAAATCTGATAGTTCCCGAGAACTCCCGTATCCTGACTCGAATACACGATCTCGTTCTTTTCCGGCGCGTTCAAAAAGTAGAAAAACTTAATGGACGTGTTTTGTTTGAACGCGTTTCCCGCAAAACCGATGAACAAGATCACCATCGCCAAGTGAACGAGATACCCTCCGTATCTTCTTTTGTTTTTGAGAAGCATACGAAAGCCCGCAAAGAAATAATTTTCTCCGGGATACGACGCCTTGCGTGCGGTGATTCCCCGATGATATTCCTGTGCGATTCCAGCGATCGTAAAAATTCCGAGACCGACCGCGATCACCGAATAGACTTCGCCCAACACATCTCCGAGGCTGTAATCGCTGATCGTAAAATTCTGCGAATAAAAAAGAATGTATGCACCCGCTCCGGCGATTCCGACTAACAGCGGTTTGAAGAGAGTGGAAAAGAAAATCTTGTCCGCTCCCTTTCTCCACGCAAGAAGAGGAGCCGAACCCATAAGCAGAATCAAAAGGATTCCGGACGGAACTCCCCAAGAGTTGAACCAAGGCGCCTTGAATTCTCTTCCATACAAAAGAGGGGAGAATACGCCGAGCAGAATCGCGAGTGTAGCGATCACGAGGAGAAAGTTATTAAAAAGAAAACTTCCTTCTTTGGAAGTCATGGCTTCGAGATTGCGTTCCGGCTTGAGAGCGTTTCTGCGGTAGATCAAAAAGCCGAGAAAGAAAACGAAACTGGCTCCGATGTAGATGATAAACGGAGTTCCGATCGTGGATTTGGAAAAGCTATGCGGTCCTTCGAGAACTCCGCTTCGAGTGATCCAAGTTCCCAATAAACAGAAATGGAACGCGAGGATGATCAAAAGCATATTCCAAAATTTTAACATACCTCTCCGTTCCTGAATGATCATGGAATGAAGAAAGGCGGTGGATAACAGCCAAGGCATAAGCGAAGCGTTCTCGACCGGGTCCCAAGCCCAATAACCGCCCCAGCCTAATTCCTCATACGCCCATTTGGAACCGAGTAGAATTCCCGTTCCCAAAAAGAACCAGGAGAAGATCGTCCATCTTCGAACGAAACGAAACCAGTTTTCGGAAAGATGTCCCGTGATCAATGCGGATGCTGCGATCGCAAACGGGATCGCAAAACTCACGTAACCCACATACAGGATCGGCGGATGGATGACCATGGCCCAGTGTTGGAGCAAAGGGTTGAGTCCTCGGCCTGCGACTGCGGCGGGTTGAAATTCACGGAAGGGTTGGGCGTCCGGATAAAAAACGGCGAGATAGGAAAAGAACGCCGCAATTACGGCTAACGTTAGATTCATGATCGGGATTCGATCCTGAACGAGTTCCCTCGTCTGCCAAAGAACGATGAACGTAAACAGGGAAAGAAGAAGATTCCAAAATAGAAGGGAACCGGAGGAGCCGGACCAAATCCCCGTCAGTCTGTAGAACAACGGAAGGTGTTCGTTGGAATGCATGACCACGTAGTAGTTGGAAAGATCGGTTCTGAAAAGTTGAACGAGTAAAACGGTAAAGGCGAGAAGAATGACGGCGGTGTTTGCCATCAACGTGTATCTTCCTAATTCGATCGCTTTTTTGTCCTGTTTCCAGATTCCATAAGAGGTTTGAGCGATCGAAAAAAGAAGGATTGCAAAAGACGTAATGATGCAGAGGGCGCCGAAATCATTCATATTAAAAAATTGGAATCCTTTTTACTTGTTTTCTTCCGAATAATCGGCTTCGTATTTGGAGGCGCATTTCGCTTCCACGTGATCGGAAACGAGAACACCGTCCTTCATGTAACCGTCGACTCTGGCACGGGTTCCTTCCTTAAACGCGTCGGGGAGAAGGGATTCTCCCGTAAAAAAAACGGGGATTTGCTTTTCGTTGAATTCTAAGATGAACTTTGCGGTTTTGCCTTCGCGAACCACGGAGCCGAGTTTCACGAATCCTCTCACTCTCAAAAGATCGTCTTGGTATTTTGCGGGAGAAGCGGCGAGTTCGGAAGCGTCGAGTAAGGTATAGGAAGTTTCCTTAGAGGAGAAGTAAGCGATGGAGCCGAGGGAAACGAGAATGATCCCTGCGAGGACCGTAAATTTGATGTTCATCGTATAAGTTCCGATTTGGTTTCTGTTTTAGACCATGAAATCAGAGCGGATGGACGGAGAAAAGTGGAATTATCCCCGTTTTGTTCCGCACCGATCGAAGTTCAGGAATTCTTGATCTTATGAACGAGAATTCCGATCCATTCCTTGATCGAAATCGTGGAGTTTTCGAGACAGGAAGTGGAGGGAAAAAAGTTGTCCAGGGTCAAAACCGCCTTCTGCGTTCTAAAATCCGTAGGAAAGGGGATGATCGTGATCCCTTTTTCCTGAAAGATTTCCACCGAACGTTTCATATGAAAGGAAGAAGTCACTAGAATGACGGAAGTCCAACCGCGTTCTTTGAGTAGCTCCACCGCAAAACTCTTGTTCTCCGCGGTGTTCCGACTTTTCGATTCCAAAATCAGGGAAGAATCCGGGATTCCCATCTGCTTTAGAAAACGGCCCGCGGGTTCGGACTCGGGAACTTCCTGGTAAAATAAATTACCGGAGCCTCCGGAAAAGAGGATTTTTGGAGCCTTGTGCGCTCTGTAAAGACGGACGGTTTCGGTGAGTCTTTCGGCGGAATTATACAATTCCACGGGTTCGTCGTGAATGCTCAAAGTGGAAACCATACCGCCTAACACGAGTATTACGTCGGCCTTCGGAACTTTTTCCAAAGAAACCGGAGGATAATAGAGTTCCAAAGATCGGATGAGCGTTTGCGAAACCGTGCTCGTGGATAAGATCCAAAGAAATAGGACCGGAATCCAAACGGAGAATTTTTCTTTCCAAGTTCTCAGTCTCGCCCCGACGAACAAAAGAATCAGAAGAACCAAGGATAAAGGAAATAAGACGAGCGTGGCTAATTTGGAAATGGAGAATAAGATCGTGGACATAGATTCGTCCGGGACAAGAAGTCCCGGCTCCTGTTTGTTTAACGAAAGAAGCGGAGATTATTCGAGCAGTTTTCCGCCGACCGCCCAATTTTCTTTTGCGACTTCTTCGATGACGATGTAAGTGACTTCGGGAGGTCTTCCCGCGACTCGATGCAACGTTTCGGAAAACTCTTTAACGATCTCTTCTTTTTGTTTGCGAGTGAGAGGACCTGCGACTTGTAAGTTGACGTAAGGCATGATAAGAAACGGCTCCGTGTGAAATGATATACTTCATTGCGGTAAGCGGAGCGGAAATTGTAAATCGGTTTTTGGATTTCGTCGAGAATGTTCCGACAAGATAATCGTTTTGCGATTGAGAATATACGCTTTTTCTGATAGAGCGGATTTGTCCGGAGTTTTCCCACGAAGTTGAACTCAGCGCCTCGCTCTCTATGGATCGCTCGTCATCACCTCCACCCTGTGGAGCGACCCATAGGAAGCGACACATTGAGTTTCGGGTGGGGGCCGGCTCCTATCACGACAAGGTAGTCGGAACTCCGACAATTCTGCGATCGCGAGAAATTTAAATTCCGTCCGGGGTGAATGCGGCCCGATACACTTCCGGAGGACAAGTCAAATACGAACAAGATTTGGCCTCCGTCGCTTTCGGTGCGTCCGGATCTTCCGAAACTTCCGTGCTTCCTGTCCAAATTCCTTTGGAAGTCAAGTCGGCGCAGGAAACCTTGATCGAGTTCGATTTTTGTCTTCCGGAAGAATAGCCCTGACAGCTCCAAACGGGAATTTCCGTAAAACAAGTGCAGTTGCCTTGAAAGGCCTGCGTGTCCGTGCAATAGACGCAATCCGCTTTCGTTTCGTTGAACGCGCTCGCAAGAAGACGGATCGCCTGATCTCGATCGTATTCTTCCTTGTCCTTTTGACAGAATAAAACCGGAACAATTAAGAATATTAGAATATACTGTTTCATTTTCTTCTTCTCCTATTGAATGACCGTAAACGGGAACGAGACTTTGAGGATCGCGTTGATTCCCGGGTTCAGGGCGTAGTCTTTATAACGGCTCAAATGATCCACGTAAGCGACGTTGAATACGTTTTGCACGCTGAGATCGACGGTCGGTTTGGACGTCCCGTCTCCGAAATACGGAAGTTCGAAACCGAGTCCGATGTCCGTAAGATTGTAACCCTTGCTCGGGGTTTCTTTGGGATCGACACGGTATTGAGAATCGTAAAACCTTCCGTTGATCGAAACGTAGAAATTCTTCATGCCCCAAAGGGATTCTTCCGTCCAGCGAAGACCGGCGCGCGCGCGGTTCGGCGTAGTTCTCGGAAGAGGGTTCGTGTCGTTTTGATTGCGTGCATGAACGATATCGATCCCGCCGGATAGAACGAGTTTACGGGTGACTTCGGCTTGGATCGAGAATTCTCCCCCTCGGAGCATCGCGTCTCCCTGTTTGTATTTGTATTTCGGAAGACCGGATTCCGGATCGATCTCCGCGATGCTTGCGGCATATATGAAATTTTGAATGTGATTTTGAAATACGCTGATCTCGGTTTGAATCCGGGAAGACCCGTATCGGAACGACAAATCCAAGTTATTCGAATATTCCGGTTTGAGGGCGTCCTTTCCGATTTCGAATTTTCCGGTTCCTTCGTGGACCCCGTTGGAAAAAAGTTCGAACGGAGTAGGAGCGCGGAAACCGCGGCCGTAGTTTAAAATCGTCGAAAACGATTTGTCGATTCTCCAGACGAGACCCGCGGAACCCGTTGTCGCATAATAATTTTTCGTTTGTTCCGTGATTCCGAGAGCCGCGTTGTTGCGGATATCCGCAGATCGTTTGTCCCCTCGAACTCCCGCGCTCAAAGTGACCGAACCGAGTTTGAGTTCCTCCAGAAAATATCCGGCCACGTTCACGATTCCGTAGGAGGGAATCAAGGGTTCGGTTCCGATCGTTCTGTTTTTCTGTTCCAAACCGGAAACGCCGAAGGTTCCTTTCAAAAGATTGAATATAGGTTTGTGATGGAACTTCGCATCCGCGGTCGCCGTATCGAGAAAAAGATTCAATCCTTGGTATTTCGCCCGGGAAGTTGCCTGATAATATTGAAATGATTTGTCGAAAACGTCCACGGATTCGTCCAAAAGAACGTCTTTGATCGGAAGAAGTTTGTTTTTGGATTCGATTTCTCTACGGTTGTTTCTTTGATAGGAAAAGTCGAGCTCCAGATTTCCGGCGGAGAATATTAGAAAAGAATGAAAATGTGATTTTTCATGCAGAAGTTTTTGGTGCACAGTGGAGCCGGGATTCTCGTTCGGATTGTCGAATAAATCCTGGGTTTGTTCCCTTCGAAACGAATCCACGTAAAAGTTCCCCCATTTGCCGTCGAGACCGATGGAAGCGCTTTGGTTTTTTTCGATCATACCCGTGTTCGGAATCGTTCCGTTCGGAGTCGTGATTCTTCCCGCTTTACGAGTATTCGAACTGGCGCGATAACCGAAACCGTCTATGTTTCCGAAGACCGCGAAGTTCCCCGCGTCCTGTTTGTTGTTCGAATAGCTGTTGGAGTTGAAAACCCCGGCCATTCTTGGAACGCCTTCTCCGCTCAGAGGGGCTTTGTCGCGGATTACGTTTACCACGCCTCCGAGAGCGTCCGATCCGTAGAGCAAACTTCCCGGACCGCGAATGATTTCAATTTTCTGAATATTAAAAGCGTCTAATTCGACCGTATGGTCGTCTCCGAACTGCTGCTCTTCCTGACGGATTCCGTCGGTCATGACGAGAACTCTTTGTCCCGTCAAACCCCGGATGATCGGTTTGGAAGTTCCGGCGCCCGTGGTTAGGTTGGAAACCCCGGGAGTGTTGTTGATCGCGGACATCGCGGTTTCGCCTCGTTGCCGATCAAGTTGCCTTCCCGACAAAACCGTGATCGGTTGAGGAGAAGTCAAAAAGTCCGAGATCGTTGACTTTGCCGTGACGTTGATCGCCGATTCGTCCAGGGAACTTTTTGCTAATGCGAATTGGATCTTCTGGTCCTTTTCCCCGATCGTAACGGAGAGGGATTCGGAATGATATCCCCTCGCGATCGCGATCAACGTGTATTTCCCCGGAGGAACGTGGTCCAACACGAATTCTCCCTTGTCGTCGCTAACCGCGCTTTTTCTCGATTCCTGGATGAGAACTCGAGCGTTGGGAACAGGATTTCCTTCCTTATCTTTGACGCTTCCCGTTAAAGCGACGTCTAAGGCGAAAATAGAAAACGGTGAAAGAAAAATAGAAAATAAGAATATTCTAAAATAATACTGTAATTGCTTTTTCAAGCGAAACTCCCGGACATACGTCCTAATCGATCAAAACGAAATGAAATCGAATTCTTTAGATAAGAGGGAGCGAAAGAGGGGGCGCGCGGCCTAAGCGGATCGGATCGAGATCAAAGGATAAAACGAAGATTGGTGGAAAAGGAAATTCTTCCGTTTGCAGAACCGGAAAAGAACTTCGGATTAAAAAATCGGGGTTCCAGGAAGAATGGGATTCCCGTTGGAACTGACAGATCGGACAAGTCTGAGGCGCTTTCGTTTCCTGCTGGGAAGCGTAGGATTCATGAGAAAGTTTGGAAATTTCTTTTTCCGCATGGGTATGGAACTCCCTTCCCATCGAAACGACGAGCAGAAGAACGAAAAATCCTGATTTGAGACCTTTGCCGATCATTCTAAATTATTGCTAATGATAATCCAATATTAGTAAGACCGCCAAAACTGTAAAATCATAAATGGAAGATTCTTGTTTTCATTTCCACTTTTTTGCGGTTTATGCTTAGACGGTTTCGGCCGTAATCGAACCCATGTCTATGCATTGGAAACTGAATCGAGGTGCTTATGCTGGAACTTAGACCGATCTGCGAAAATTGCGAGAAACCATTGCCTCCCGAATCGACGGAAGCTTTGATTTGTTCCTTCGAATGTACGTTTTGCGTTTCCTGCAACGAAAAATATCTGATGGATATTTGTCCGAACTGCGGCGGAAATTTTGTTCCTCGTCCGATTCGACCCGTACGCGATTGGAAAGGGGGGAATTATCTCGGAAAATATCCGGCCAGCGCCAAAAAGAAATTCAGACCCGTGAATGCGGCGGAACATCTGGCCTTCGTAAAGAAGCTTTCTGAAATTCCGCCAAATCAACGTTAAGCGATTATTTTCTTAGAGTGGACATTTCGACGATGGAGGATCGTGGAATTCGGATCTGTCCGGCGTCGATCGTGCTGATCGTGTAATAATCTCCGATCTCGATCAAATAACCTTCTTTGATCCTTCCGTCCTTCGTCGTGATTTGAACAAAGGGACGGGAGGATTTTTGTTCCGATTCCTCGATCTTTTGGAAGGAATCCAAATCCGTCGGTTCGTATTTGTTAAGCGACTTGTTCTCCCGAATTTTTTGCAAGGAATCGAGCTGGGCGCGCAGAACGGATTCTTCTTTGGCCGATAACGGGCCGATCTGGATCGCAGTAGGTGCGTTCAGCGAAGAATCGATTGCGCTTTCCGCGATCGATCCTGCATCCATTCGGATGACTTCTCCCGTTTCAGCCGCGTTTATAGATTGAACTTCAATTTTTCCTTCGATCAAAAGAATTCTTTCTTTATCCGGAATCGCGGAAACCAACAACGAAGTTCCCAGTAAGACGGAACGGATATGAGGACTGTTCGCCTCGACCGAGATCCCTTCCTGTTTGCGGACGGAAGAAAACAAGAGAGAACCGCTGTGAACGGAAATTCTCAGCGTTTTTCCTTTTGATTCAATCGATGTGAGAGTGTTCGGAAAGAGTCGGAGCGAGAAGGTTCCGAGTCCGTCCAACGTCAGATCACAATAGGATTGATTCTTTGTAGCCAGTTCAATTTGAGAATTCGAGGGGGCGTTTTGTTCGCAAATTCCCTGACTTGCTTTCAAGTTTACTGCGATTTTGTAAGAATCTTCTCTCGTTTGATAAAACAAGAATATTCCAAAAACGACAAATAGAGACGCGGCCGCCAATAAAAATGCTCCGGTTTTCTTCCAAGGAGAAATCCTATTCTTAGGAGGTATCGGGAATTGATTCGGATCGACAGAACTCAAAAGCGTTTTGACACGCATCAATTCGAAATATTCCCTTTGCGCCTCGGAATCATTTATTAGATCTTCTGAATGTTTTTCCGCGCTAGACGAGTTGGAGAAAAGCTGAAGCAGAATTCGTTTTGATTTTTCGTTCATTCTTTTCCTCCTTGCAGCCAGCTTCCGTCGATTCCGGACGTTCTTAATTCGGCTCTTAAAAGCGTTAGTGCGGAAACCAATCTTCTACTAACGGTTCTCTGAGCGATTCCCGTATGGGAAGACGTCTCCGCGATGGACTTCCCATGTATACAATGAAGAATCACGATCGATTTTTCAGGTTCCTTAAGTAAATGAATGGATTTCGATAATTTTTCTAATAAAAGTTTCTCTTCTTCCATCTTATACGCCGAGGTTTCGTAAGAAGAAACTAAATTCTCCCAAGAAGAAAATTCGACGAGGTCTTTTTCTTTTCGACTTTTCCGAAAGTAGTCGATTAACTCGTTTCTCGCAATCGAATATACCCACGTGCTTTCCGATCCTTTGCTTGAATCGAATCGTTCACGATGGTTGTGTACCTTGATAAAAGTTTCCTGGCATAATTCTTCCGCAGTCTCGTTGGTGATTCCGGACTTTAGAAAGAAAAACTTGAGTTTATTGTAGTAACTCTTATACAGGTATTCAACGTTGTCTAATTTTACACTCATCCGTGGAGAAGCACTTCCAAGTTTTACTACGAATGGACGTTTGTATGCTTGCCAAAATTTTTCCCCGCATTGACAAAAAATATTATTTCGTTACTCTTCTTTCTTTCCTTCAGCTTTCGTTTTCTCCGGATTTGAACGCGGACGTTCTAATACTTAAAGACGGGAAACGAATCAAAGCCGATAAGATTACGATGAAGAATGGCAATTTGGTCGAGGTTCGAATCGGAAAAGAAACGCAAATCATCGATTTTTCAAAGGTTGAGTCTATTTTGCCCGAATTCCCCGCCAAGCGGGATTCGAAAGGACTTCGGAAAGAAAAAATTTCCAAATTAGAGGACCATTCTACGGTAAAAGCGCAGCAGACAGCGCCGCTTTCCCCGGAATCGTTGCCTTCGAAAACCGCGGAGCCGGTAGAAAATAATGCGACATCGGTGGTCGCAGAACCTAAAAAGAAGAATCGTTATTACCGTTTGCAAGCGCTGATTCCGGGTTGGTCCCCGCTTTTACTTTCGGACGATTACAAAGTGAAAGCGACGGGTGGTTTGATTGCGTTTTCCGAACTGTATCTTTTGTATAAAGGTTTTGAATTTTTTGCTAAACCGGAGTCTTACTTTCGAGCGCCCTTCGGCCCTTCCTCAGAAGCAATGATCCCTTGGGTTCTGAGCTTTAATTCGGGTTTGAATGCAAGCGCGAATAACCTTCCTGTTTTGATTTTTAATTTTCAGGCCCCGCATTATGTTGTTACGCAGCGCGGCCACGTGATGGAGGATTCCGAATTCAATCGACAAAGGAATTTTTACGGGTTCGCATTGCTTGCAGTTTTGACCTTAGACATCGTTTTGAGTAAATCGACTTTAATCGAAGGGAATATTCGAAGCGTACGTTTGATTACGAGCGACGGTGGTAATACCTCTTCCATCGCGGTTACTTGGATTTTTTAAAATGTTGTTCTACGGATAGAATTGTTTTCTTTTGATTCAAAAAACGTTAATAAAATAATCTCCGTAAAAAACTTAGGAAGTAAAATTAAGAAATAGAATCTTTTTTTGGCGAGCCTCTTCGAACGAAGCGTATTCATCCATAGATTTGCATAAAGGAGAATCTATGATGAGAAATATAAAATTCATGTTGGTTGCGTTAGCTATCTTTGGAACCGTCTTTTGCGGTCAAAAAGAAAAAGATGATAGCGGAGATTTGGCGGTACTCGCACTTCTAACGCAAGCAAGTTCCGATCAAAAACTGAATACACAAGTTACTCAACTTTTTTCAGCTTTGTATCCTTTGCCCGCAGATGCCACTTCATCCGCAAATAAATCGTTAGGAGATGTTGATCCAGCCTATAACCCGTTTGCTGCAGTCATCACGCTGGCTTGTCAATTAGGCGGAACACAAACTATCAATGGTACTTTGACGGGAGGTCCGACCGGCAATACGGGGAATGATTTACTCTGGAGCTATGATAACTGTAAGGAGAACTCGATCGGTATCGGTCCCAATGGAGTTGCGATTCCGGTTCCTGTCATTTACAACGGGACTTTGAATCGATCCTTAAATCAAAGATTCAATACGTCCACTACCGGAAACGTGTTTACTTCCATTAACTCGGGAACGGATCGTGTTCAGTCTTCCAATTATTCGATCAACGGCGTTTTGTTTCCTGCGTTCGATATTACGTTTACGAGAAACGATTCCGTTTATACGCGAACGGAATATCAAACCGGGAGATTCAGAGGTGTTCTGGAAGAACACGTAAAAGTCACCGGTATGGTAGATGGGCGAGCAGTTGACACTACGATTAACTATAAAATTTATTTCGGCGGCCAATGATCTGATTTTAAGTTCACATATCGATATTCTAGGATGGACTTTAACTATCGATATGTGAACTCCGTGAACATTGCACCTCAGTTTATCCCTTGCGAAAAATATTCCGATTCAGTTTTGGCTATAGTGATCTTTTGTTTCGATCGAATACTTTTCTTACACGTCTGTTCAAATTATAGTTTATACCTGTCTGCGGAACGATCAAATCTTTAAGAATTATAGATCCTTCCTCATTATTTATAAATTTCAATGGACTCCTTCTCGTTATTTGCTTTGAGTTCTGATATTGTTTCTATGGAACGTTAGTCGGAATTGATCTAAAACTTGTCAATGAATCAAAAATCATTTGCTGAGTTTTGGATTATCGATACGTTGTCCCAAAAGTAAGGCGATTCCTAAAAAGAAAACGCAATTAGGTTTCGCATAACGTGTATTCTAAGCGAATGAACCAAATGAAGATTTTCTACTTGGAGCAATGTATGAAAAAATTGATATTTCTCGCCGCCTTGTTATCGGTCGGTGTGGTGGGCTGCAAGCCTTGTTCGGATTTGGAGGCGAGAATCTGCGCCGACCTGGGACCGAAATGTGAAAAATGGAAGGCTCTTGGAAAGCCTGGTCTACCTTCTGCGGATCAAGACCAATATCGTTCGGGAAGAAGAAAGTTAGTCGCCGTTTTATTGGAAAGCGCGGGTTTGGTGGAAGCGAACGCTCAAGTTTGTCAAAGTATGTCGAGCAATTACGATTCGCTTATCGAGAGATTGAAACAATCGATCCAATGATTTCGTTTACATTTCCTTGCTAAAGAAACAATAGAGAGTTCAAGATTGCAAAAGAGGTCGAGTTCCCAACGCATCTTGATGGGAAATGAATTCCTTTCTTTGGACGAGAAGATTTCAAAAAAATACGATTCGAGACTTTAATCACTCGGGGTTTTCCGTTTCTTATTGTGGAAACCCGCGTGTAAGAATTGCGAACTTTCCTTTTAGAGAACGTTTAAAATTCTTTGCAGAGTTTTTTGTTTTTCCTCAAAGGGGAAGAAGTGAGTCGTTCCCGGCCATATCTCCAAAGTCGATTTCGAGTTTCCGGATTGAATTCGTTTCGCTCCTTTCGGAGAACAAACCTCGTGGGGCTCCGGAATCGTGATATGCGTTTCCGTTTTGATTCTTCCGTATTGAAACAAACTCAAATAACTTACGGAATCGAAGATCTTCGCTTCCACTTCCGGTAAACAGCGCAGAATCGCTTCTCCGTTCGGTCCGGTTCGAAAGCAGCTTTGGATGTAGTCGTCGTAGATTTCGGTATCCATCTTCAAAAAAGAAGGCGTGCGTTTGTAGAGTTTGGAAACCGTTTCGAGGTTCTTAAATTCCCTTCTTCGCTTAATCGCGACTTTTGCGAGAGGATTGTGAAAAAGACGGGAAAACGTTACTTTCAAAAAATCTAATACGACAGGGTCGTTTGCAATCACTTTCCTGAATTTTTCGGGAGAATGATAGGAAGAAAGAATAAGGCTCGCGCCGCCCAGAGAATGACCGACTCCGATAATATCCCGCAAGTTCTCGGCCTCGATCAACGCAAGAACTTGATCGCGAAAGAAATACCAATTCTTAAAATCGAGAGTCGAATCGGATTCCCCGTGGCCCGCAAAATCGAGCGCGATCACTCGGTGCGTCTTGGAAAGTTCTTCGATATAATATCGATACGTAAGCGCGCTGTATCCGTTCGCGTGACAGAGAAGAACTACCCGATCGTTTTTGGAATCCGGTTTCGTATCGATATAAGAAAGATTCAGTCCTCGAAAGGAAAAGGTTTTTCTGAGCATAAAGGAGAGATTTGACCTTGATCTTTCCAACTCCTTCGGTGAAGTGGTTTTCGTAAAGCCAAAACCGGAGCTTCTTATGCAGATTCAAGTTCTTATCGTTTTTATCATCGCTCTTGCGTTTAACGCTTTGGCTAACATTCTCATTAAGGCGAGTTCTCTCGGCGATGCGAGTGAAAAACCCGAAGGTATAGCAGGTGTTCTTCAAGTGATTCTCAATCCGATCTTTATCAGCGGATTAGCTTCGTTCGGGCTGGCTCTGTTGGGCTATCGTTTCGTTTTAGGAAAGGGTTTAAAACTTTCTCTCGCTTATCCGGTTTTTACGAGCGCGGGTTTTATCATCGTGTTGATCGTTTCCTCCATCGCATTTAAAGAAAGGCTGACTTGGCCGCAATGGGCGGGAATCGTTTTGATTATGGCGGGTGTTTGGCTTTGTGCAGCCAACATGTTCGAAGCGAAGTCTTAATCGCATTTGATTGCGAAAAAGAACGGATTATCGTAACGCTGATCACGAATCGACAATCGTGTTGATAGGGAGAATTCTCCCGTTTTCTCTATTGAAATCTCACCTCGAACAATTGATTGGCAGTCGAATCCGCAACAAGAAGTCTTTGATTGGCACAGTCGATCTTAATCACGCCGATTGCTTGGAACGTATATGCAATCGTGGTTACGTTTAGATCCGGATCAACGATTCTGATTTTGTTCGATGTCGAATCGGATATAAACATCGTATCACTGTTGTCCAACGCAATATGGGCGGGGCCGTTGAAAGAAGCGCTTGTTCCGTTTCCATCCACGCTCGCTCCCGTCCCCGTTCCTAACAGTGTGGAAACCTGCATCGTATCCAGATTGATCTTGCGAATTCGATGATCTTGAATGTCCGCGACCAATAGAGAATTCTTTTTGCGATCGTAAACGACGCCGATCGGAGATTTGAATAAGGCCGTTAAAACGTCGCCGTCTTGATATCCCAAGGAGCTGCCCGACAACGTGCTGACCGATTGAAAGTTCAGATTGAATTTTCGAATGTCGTGATTGCCGAGTTCTCCCAAGTATAAATTCCTTTCTCGGTCGAAATCCATAAAGAAGGGGCCGTTGAACAATGCTCCGGAATTGTCCCCGTTTTGTAATCCTGAGGCGCCGACGGGGCTCCCCGCAAACAAACTGAATTGATCCAACGCGTTGATCTTGTAAATCTGCGCGCTGCTTTTGCACGAAACGTATTTATCTCCGGTGGCGGAATCGTATTTGATACCGGCCGGATCGCCTAACGTGAAGCTTGTGCTTAGAGACGTGATCATTCCGCTTGTGCTGATTTTGCGAACCTTGTTTATCGTCTGTTCCGTAACGTAAATATTTCCGAACGAATCCAATTCGATTCCGAAAGGGTTTTGGAACGAACCCGTAGAGATATGTCCGTCGGCGCTGGAGGCCGCGCCGGTTCCGGCAAAAACCGTAACGACCGGATTGTTCGTCACTTTCATTCTGCATAGATAACATTCTTTGAGAATACAATCGAGGACCGTGTTTTCAAACCACGCCGGACTCATCAGAATGCTCGGGTTATAGACCGGTTCGGTGGAACAGGAGATTATAAAGAAGAATAAGAAAAGAATTCTGTAAATCATTGCATGGATCCGAACGAACGTTTCCAGAATAATCGTTCCGTAAAAAATTACGATAGGAAAAAACGCTCCAGGAAATTTCTTTTTTCCAAAAAAAGTAGTATTAAGTCGGCGAATTCAAAGGAAACGTCCGCATTTTTACGCGAATCTATCGGAGAGAATCGCCGTCGGAATCGAAAAAACGTCTCAAAAAAAGGTATCTCTATTTTTTCTTTTTCTCTCTATGGGTTAAGATTCTTCATTGAGAGGTTGTCGTTAAATGAACAAAGGTCCACTTTCCGGAGTGAAAGTAATCGATTTGAGTCTTCTTCTTCCCGGTCCGCTCTGTTCCATGTATTTGGGAGATATGGGAGCCGATGTGATCAAGATCGAAAACCCGAGGGCGATGGATGCGACTCGCGTGATGTTTAAGAAAGCGAACGGAGCTCCTTCTTTATTTTTGATGTTAAACCGAAATAAAAAAGCGATCACTCTCAATCTCAAAAAAGAAAAATCCAAAGAGATTCTTTTTAAACTATTAGAAGATGCTGATATACTTTTGGAAGGATTCCGTCCGGACGGACTCGCAAAAATGGGACTCGGTTACGACGACTTGAAGGAACGTTTTCCTCGATTGATTTATTGCGGAATCTACGGATACGGAACCGAAGGGAAATACAGGGACTTTGCGGGACACGACGTGAACTATCTTTCTCTTTCGGGAGTTCTTTCGCAGACGGGCAAAACTCCTCAGATTCCGGGATATCAACTCGCCGATATCGGAGGAGGAACGATGACCGCCCTTTCTTCGATTTTGGCGGCTTTGTATGCGAGAGAAAAAACGGGCAAGGGACAAAAGATCGCGATTTCCATGATGGATTCTTCGCTTCCGTTTCTTTCCTTATACGGAGGAATCTTTGCTGCGACCGGAAAAAATCCGGAAGGCGGGAACGAACTTCTTTCCGGTAAATTACCGAATTATAATGTTTATCAGACCAAGGAAGGACGATGGGTCGCGCTCGGGGCTTTGGAAGATATGTTCTTTAAGACCTTTCTGCGTCAATCCGGACTCGACAAACATCTCGAAGAAATTCCCGCGGAGGAAAAGAACTTCTTCAAATGGAAGGAGATTCTCACTTCTTATTTCGCGTCGAAAACATTCGAAGATTTGAATGTAATTTTTGAAAACGAGGATTCCTGTTTAACTCCCGTTAAAACGATGGAAGAAGTCAGCAAAGATCCCGTTCTAAAGGAGCGCGGTATGATCTTGGATAAAAAACATCCCGAATACGGCGATTACTTTCAATTCGGAGCGCCTTTTCCCTTCTCCGCAACTCCGGTCACGTATCGTTTGGACCCTCCGAATCACGGGGAACATAATGCGTCGATCTATCAATCCTTGGGCTATTCGGCGGAAGAAATCGAAACGATGAAAAAGGAAAAAGTGATTTGAACGCGCTTTGAAATAGGAAAGACATCGAAATATTTTTCCAAGATCGAATAGTTTGAAAATCGAAACAGAACGTTCGTTCTTGGAAAACAATCAGATAAGAACGGTTTTATTTTCGTTTGCCGAGGGGGAATTCTTCGTTAGAAAATTCTAAATTTAGAATGAATAAAAAAGGAGAAAAACAACCCTACACTCGGTTTTTTCCCCTATATTTTGGTTTGATCTAATCGCCGTTAAAAAAAAAGTAGGATCAGAACACTCTCGTAAGAAGGGACAAACCGATGTACCAGGAATTTACCGAACAGCAGATCGAAATCAGAGACCAGATCCGTAATTTCGTGAAGAAAGAAATCACACACGAAGTAGCGATCCACTGGGACGAAGAAAATAAACATCCCGAAGAACTCATCAATCGTATGAGAAAAGAACTGGGAGTCAACGGTTTGACCATCCCTGAAGAATACGGCGGCTGGGGACTCGGCTCCGTTGAACAGTGCCTCGTGACCGAAGAACTTTCCAGAGGATGTCTCGGAATCTCTCTTTGTTTCGGTTATACTGGTCTTGGAATCCTTCCTATCTTAAAAGGAGCTTCTCACGAGCAAAAGAAAAAGTGGCTTCCTCCGGTCGTTGACGGAGAATACGGAGTTTCTTTCTGTCTTTCCGAGCCCGGCGCAGGATCGGACGTTCCCGGCATGAGCACGACTGCCGTTAAGAAAGGCGATAAGTGGGTCATCAACGGAACCAAGCAGTGGATCACCGGCGGTGGTAGCGCAGGAGCTTATACAGTATTTGCATATACCGATAAAGGAAGAGGAACCAGAGGTGTTAGCTGTTTCTACGTTAAAAGAGACACTCCCGGTTTGACCGTCGGTAAGAAAGAAGACAAACTCGGAATCCGTGCATCCGATACACGTCAGATCATCTTCGAAGATTGTGCCGTTGAAGAAGCGAACATGATCGGAAAAGAAAACTTAGGATTTATTTACGCACTTCAAACTCTGAACGCTTCTCGTCCTTACGTTGCTGCGATGGGAGTGGGCGTCGCTCAAGCGGCTCTTGACTATGCATCCAAATACGCAAGACAAAGAGAGCAGTTCGGATCCAAGATCTCCAGCTTCCAAGCGGTTCAGCACATGCTTGCGGATATGTCGATCGGTCTTGAAACTTCTCGTCAAGTTACTTACCTTGCTGCAAGAATGTCCGATGCGGAAGATCCAAGACTTCCAAAGTATTCCGCGATCGCAAAAGCGCACGCTTCCGAAACCGCAATGAAATGCGCTCTGGATGCGGTTCAGATCTTCGGTGGATACGGTTACACAAAAGAGTATCCTGTTGAGAAACTGATGAGAGACGCGAAGATTCTTTGTATCTTCGAAGGAACGACTCAGATTCAAAAGAACGAGATCGCAGCTTACGTTATCCGCGAGGCGGCATCCGCAAAATAAGAATTCACACAGATTGCCGCGTATGATCGCGGCAAGAGTGCGATTCGCAAAGGCGTCCTGAATGGGCGCCTTTTTTTGTTTTGAAGTATGCTTTCTGTTAAATGCGATTTTTCGAACGAATCCGACTCAAAGAAACCGGGGTAATTCCGAGATACGAAGCGATATGATATTGAGGGATCAGCTCCTCGATATTCGGGTATGTCGTTTTCAAAAGCTCGTATCTTTCTTCCGCGTTCAAAGCGAGAAGTTCGTATTCTCTCTTTGCCTTTTTTAGAAACAAATTTTCCGCAACTATGCGGCCTAATCTTTCCCAAGCGATATGAGTTTCAAACAAGGAAGCGAGTTCGGAAAAATTTGCGACGGCGATTTTGCAATCGGTGATCGCGCGTATATTGCAGGTCGAGGGTTGTCCGGAAAGAAGATCGAAATAAGAGCCCGTAAATTCTCCGGGGAAATTGAAACTCTTGATATATTCGTTCCCATCGGATGTGAGATAGTATTCCCGCAATACGCCGGAAAATACGAAGGCGAACTCGGTGGGAACTTTTCCTTGTCGGATTAAAAAATCTCCGTATGACAGATCCCGTATCGAATAAACAAGACCGGCTCGTCTCCAGATTTCGATCGGAATCGGAGAGATGGAATTCACTTTTTCGTAAATCGTCCACCACTCCGCGCTGTCTTCTTTGACTTCAAAATCGTCCACTCGATTGAGTGAAGCGGGAAAGAAATTTTTGGCAATGATTATTGAAGGAGAGTATTACCTTTATCGCGATTTCTCTCGTAATTTTTTCCGAATCTTATCACAACGAGGTCGGAAAGAATTTTCCAAAACGAATCGACGATCGTTCGGATCGTCTTTGTATTAGCAAAAAGACGGACGCTTTTTGGGAAGGCGACCGTCTTCGATTGGATTCAGAGAATCGATCGTAAAAACGGAAGTGCGGCTTCTAAAAATCCTTTCGGATCTTCCGCAAACGGAACGTGACCCGTTTTTAAAAACACAAGTTTCGAACCGACGATCTTTTGATGCAGCCTTTCTCCGAGTTCGGGAACGATGACCGGGTCGTTTTTCCCCCACACGATCAAAGTAGGCGCCGCGATTTGCGAAACCCTTTCTCGTAGATCGTGTCTTTCATCTCCGAAACTTTTCCAAATTGCGGCCCGGATGTTCGGAGAACCGTCAATTTCCTTTTTCTCTCCGATTCGATTCAAAATGGATTTCGTATATTCGTTTTCGACTTTGATGTAGTAGTTCGGAAACGAATTCCAAGTCGCGTTCGTAAACCAAAGGGTGCTCATCAGTTTTACGAATATTTTCGTCTTAAAATCGGGGTCGTTGAGCCCGCCCGTATCGACGAGAATCAAACCTTTCACTAAATTCGGTTTGTCTAATGCGATTTTCATCGAAGCGAATCCGCCGAGCGAATTGCCGATAAAAACGGCTCCTTCGGGTGCGAGTTTTTCGACGATTTCAGAGAGAATCTCCGCGTATCCGACGGCGGATGCGGAATCGAACGGTTTCGGAGAACCGGATTGTCCGTGACCGGGCCAGTCGAGGCTGATAACCCTATAATATTTTTCTAATGTAGGAATCACGGCGTCGAAGTCGCGGTGTTCGTGTCCCGGTCCGGCGGAATGAAGCAATACGATCGATTTTCCTTTTCCTTGGATCCAGTAAGCCACGCTTCCCATGCGGGTTTGGATATACCCGCTCGGCTTTTCGTTGGAAACGGTTCTTGGTTCTTCGATTGCGGTTTGCATTTCCTGTCCTCCCGAACACGCGATGATCCATCCGATCATAAAGATCGCTGCGGTACGAATTCGATTTTTCATACGCTCGAGTTTGGATCGGGAACGGAAAAAAGTCAAGATGCTAGGCGTTCGAAGCGCCTGGAATCCGATTATCCTATGATAATCTACTTTTTTCGGGTAATGGCCCAGTGAACCAATTTCAACAAGGGTTTGGTCCAAACGGGAGGACTCGGGTTGTTGAGTGAAGTTTTCGGAAACAGGAGAAAAAATTCGAGAGGAACGATGATTTTCTTTTCTAAAAGCTCCTTCCGATTTCGATACGCCTGAAGCTTATCTTCGTTTAACATCGTGTAGATGGAATTGATTCCGTTTTCGTCGATCAGAAACGTTCTGAGATACACGGGTCTTCCGTCCTTGTAAACGAGGAGACTTTCGGCTCCGTTGCTTTCCGTGTAATAAAGTTCCGTATTCGTATACACAGGATTTTTGGAAGTACGGATGAGAAAGGCGGCCACTCGTTCCTTTCCGAACAGAGGAATTCTCGCTGCGTGAACCTTACCGCCTCCGTCCGACCAAAGAACGATTTCTTCCTTTAAGAACGGAAGAAGAAGTTCCGGTTGTCCTTTGGAAGAAGCCAAAAGAAAATTATGAAGCAGCTTTCGTTTCGTTTCCTTATCGGGTGAAAATTTCCTTCGATCCGATTTCAGAGCTTCCTTCGCGCGTTTGAGGGTTTGTCTGCAATTTTCCTGCGTTTTTCCAACGGCTTCCGCGATGATTTTATAATCCAGTTCGAACGATTCGCGCAGGATAAATACCGCGCGTTCAATCGGATTCAATTTTTCTAATAGATGGAGAAAGGCCAGATCCAGCGTTTCCGGATCCGGCTCTTCGATTTCGGGCGAAGTCGGAATCGGTTCCGGCAGCCAAGGCCCGATATAGGTTTCTCGTTTGTTTTTCACTTTGCGAAGTGTGTCGAGGGATAGACGCGTGGCAATCGTGGATAAGAAGGCTCTCGGTGAACGGATTTCGTTGGAACCTGATTTTTCCCAACGTAGAAACGATTCTTGAACGATATCTTCCGCGTCGTTGACGCTTCCGGTCATTCGATACGCGATCCCGAAAACGAGAGACTTGTGTTCTAAAAATTGCCCGAGTCTATCCACGATCATTTCTCCGATTCGGTCGCAAGAACGGCGGTTCCGTATTCTTCCTTGGTTTCAGGAAAGGATTTCCAGAAATAAAAATCGAACCATTTTTCAAGTCGGAACGAAAGGATCGTGAATTTACAAATCAATTCCTTGATCCATACGGCGCTTCGTTCGGTCCAGATTTTCAAAGTAGGGGAATCGTCCGGTTCGGATTCTTGGATTACTCCGTCCTTTCTTCCAAGACTTACGTTTCTTCCCAGATAAGCGAGGGAGAAGGGTGCGATTCCTTTTTTGGATTTCGCGCCGAGTCGATGCGAAAGTCTTTCCGCCGCGTAGATTCCCATCGGAAGCGCGGTCGCACAAGCCATTCTCAAATGATCGTAACCGGAAGAAACCACTTGCACACAATCGCCCGCACCGATGATTTCGGGATAATCCTCGACTTCGAGGAATTGATTTACGTAAACCTGACCGATCGGATTGGTTCTGAGGCCCGATTGCCCTCCCACTTTGGAAGCGGAAAGTCCGTTCGATAAAACGCAGAAATCGTGTTCGATTCTTTTCCCATCCGCGGTTACGAGCGCATCGTCTTTGTATTCCATAATTTTAGAATGTTCTAAAATTCTTACGTTTTTATTTTCGAAAAATTCCCTCAGCTTTTTTTGTGCGGGAACGGAAAAACCTTTTCCCAGAGGATTTGCGTCCACGAGCGTCAGTTGAAGGTTCGGAAAATTCTCCGCAAGTTCAGCGGCGGTTTCGATTCCGCTCAAACCGGCTCCGAGAACGGTAATCTTCGCGTTCGGATTCGATTTTAGAAGTTCGTGCAACTTCGCACATTCTTCCGCTTCCGAAATTCGAAAGTAAACGTCCGTGTTGATTTTTGCAGCGGATGATCCCTGCACTCCGAGAGAATACACGAGGTGATCGTATTTCAAAACGGAACCGCTTTCGAGAACCACGCGTTTGGATTGCGGTTCGATCTTTGCGATTTTCTCGATTACGAGTTTTACGTTTTTATGAAGAAGCGATCGTACGGTATACGTGTTTTTGAGAGTTCCCGCGAGCAGTTGGTGGTTTCGTATTCTTTCCTGAAACGTTTCCTGAGCGGTGACCAATACGATCTCAATCGGAAGTTTTTTTCTGACAAGACGATTGGCTGCGATGATCCCTGCGTAACCTCCGCCTGCGATCAGTACGGTTTTGATTTTCGACATGTTTGCCTCCTGTTCTGAAAGGAAGACGCAGATCCTAAGGATCGTGTGACAAAGAATGAAATTTTTTCTTTCATAAATCGCGTCGGATTGTGAGCTATAAAAAGCGTCTTTCTTTTTAACTCGAAATATGTAATCAGAATTGTTCTAAATTCGAATTGACAGAAGAAGTTCCCGTTCGAAACATTGACCCAGGATGGTCCATATGCTTAGGATTTTGTCCATTTTTCTTCTGATTTCGCTTCTATTCGCGTTTAGCGGCTGCAAAGAACCGGTTCAAAAAGCCGAACTGGAAGGTTTTGTGGTTAAGAACATAATTCATCCCAACAACAATCCTTATAACAAGGACAAGGTCGAATTGGGAAAACTGCTCTATTTTGATAAGCGACTTTCACTCAAAGGGGATACGAACTGCGCGATCTGTCATTCCGTGGAACTTCAAAACAAAGAGAAGAATTCCGTTCCCCGCAATAAGATTCATAATTCTTCCGCTCCTTCTTTGACGAACGTAGGTTTATATAAGGACGTATTCACCGATCCACAGGCGAACGATCTGGAAGAGATCGTAAAGGAACGCGTTCACACGGCGGTTATGCTCAAGGACGAGAAGACGATCGTCGCAAGACTCAATCAGGTTCCCGAATACCGCGAACTTTTCGAAAAGTCGTTCGGTTCCCCCGGGATCACGATGGATCGGATCGTAAAGGCGATTTCCGCTTTTGAAAGAACCATCGTTTCCAAAAATTCCAAGTTTGATCGTTACGTGATGGGCGAGGAATCCGCTCTTTCTCCTGCTCAAAAGCGCGGGCTCGACGTATTCATGAACAAAGCGAAGTGTTCTCAGTGTCACAAAGGCCCGAACTTTTCCGATTCGGAAAAACATACTACCGGATTGAAAGGAATTACGCAAACCGTGCGGACTCCGAGTCTGCGGGACGTGAGTAAAAAGAACGAATTCATGCACAACGGAGAATTTACGAAACTGGAAGACGTCGTGGACCATTTCGTAAACGGCGGATCGAAGGGTTCGATCGAGGATCCTCTTCTCAAACCTTCGGCGATCACCGAAGAAGAGAAAAAGGATCTGATCGAGTTTCTGAAATCCTTGGAAGGGGAATCCCATCCATTAGAAATGCCTAAAATTCCTAAGGCTTAGAATATTTCCGATTCGGTTCTTTCGACCCGGATCGGAATCGTTCGTTCGCTATCTTTCCTATCGAAGATTCTTTGATTCCTATTTTTCTCGTAAACTCTAACTTCCGGAATCCACTTTTTCCAGCAAAGAAATCAGAATTCGTCTTTCTTCGTAGGTCGTATTCTTATAAATCTTCGCGAACATCTTTCTCGAAGAACGAATGACTGCGGATCTCGCCGCTTTACCTTTTTCGGTCAGTACGATTTCGGAAACGCGCGAGTCCTTTATACTTTTGAATTTTTCTACGTAACCTTTTGCGATTAATTTTTTAACAAGCTGCGTAACGGTGGATCTATCTCTAAAAATTTTTTTGGAGATGGAAGTCATGGACTCCGGCATCTGATTCCGCAGAGCGCAGAGTACGGCTCCTTGAGGAGGACTTATATCCTTATATCCCTCTTTTTCGTAACTCAAAGAGAGACTGAAGAAGATTCTTTCCGAAATTCCCGAAAGTAAGTGTACGATCTTTTCAGGTTGCACGCTCATACAATGCGCCTCCTAAAAATGCTTTGTACCAAAAGCAAATAATGAGATCGGCGATTCTTCACAGAACCAAATACGTTGACCGATTTCATTCGGGATATACACAAAACGTTATGAAACAAACTTCATCCATTTCTGACTTTGAAAGTGTTGAAATCAACGAAAAATATTGCGGACCTCCTATGAGCGGAAACGGAGGATATGTCGCGGGTATTACCGCCAATCAAATCGAAAACGAAGCGGCGGTGATCAAAATTAGGGCGCCCGCTCCGTTGAACGAAGCGTTGTACTATTCGCGAGATCCGAATCAATCCGGAATTAAATTATTGAGTAAAGGCGCGAACAAAGTGATCGCCGAAGCGCAAGAGGATTCCGGATTTTATATGGACGTTCCCGAATTGAATTCTTCCTCTATAGAAGACATTCAAAATCCGAAGGAGGAATATTTAGGATTTCAAAAACATCCTTTTCCAACTTGTTTCGTATGCGGTCCGAACCGAAGGCACGAAGACGGGATGCGGATCTTTCCGGCAAAAATATCGGATCAAGTCGGTTTTACCCATCTGCACGGAGCTATGTGGAAACCTTGGAAGGATTTACGCGGGCCCGATGGAAAAGTTCGCAACGAAATCGTATGGGCGGCTCTGGATTGTCCCGGAGGCTTTGCCGTTTCTTACGTGGATCCGACTTTGATCGTTTTAGCAAAGTTACGAGGACGATTGTTGGAAAGTATCGTTTCGGAATATTCTTATGCGATCCAAGCCTGGGAAATCGGAAGAAATCGCAGACAGAGAATTGCGGGGACAGCCATCTATCGGATATCGGATCACAAATGCGTAGCCTATTCCGAGGCGCTTTGGATGGTTCCGGGAAATTGGAATCCTGAAAACAAAAAAGAATTATAAAATTCGAATACAATCAAAACAAAGAGGATCTTGTTATGTGTGTACAAAAGACGCCTACCTTAAGCATCGTGAACGCCTTTATTTTTCAGACTCTACAAAACTATATACATTACAAATATCGAAAGATCAAAAGAGATCTTTTTGAAGAGTTGCCCGATACCGTGGTCGAACTCGGTCCGGGTGTGGGTTCGAATCTGAGATATTTTAAGCCGGGCACCACTTTACTTGCCGTCGAGCCGAACCTAGGAATGCATTCTCGTTTGAAAAAGAATTCGGAAACGTATTCGGTCAAACTGGAGCTGATGAATTTATCCGCGGAAAAATTACCTTTCTCGGATTCTTCCGTGGACGCAGTGGTCTGTAGCTGGGTTCTTTGCACCGTTGAAAAACCCGATCAAGTTTTAAAAGAGGTGAAACGTGTATTGAAGCCGGGAGGAAAATTCGTTTTCTTGGAGCATGTTGCGGCGGAACGCGGATCTTTCCTTGAATGGATTCAAAAGATCGTTTTGAAGCCTTGGAAGTGGCTTTTTGAAGGTTGTCACTTAAACCGAGACACGAATCAAACTTTGAATCACGCCGGATTTTCGAGTTTAACAATCGAAACGATTTCTATACCCACGTTTTTTCTTCCGATCCGTCCTCATATATACGGGACTGCGATCAAATAAGTATAGAGTTATTTCTGTCCGGAGGCTGCTGCTGCGGCTTCGAGTTGAGCGGGGTCCGCCATCTTCAACATACGATCGATGATATCGTTTACGTTCACTCCGAACTTCTCAAAGATATGATTCTTTGCGAGTTCGTAACGGAGAATGTCGATGTTCATCTGAATCTTAGCTTGCGTAACCTGTAATTCGGATTGGATCACGTTGTCCAAAGCGTTTTTCACGGCGACTGCGGTAAATCTTCCTTGGCGAAAACGTTCGGAAAGGCCTCTGTAGAATTTGTTGGCTTCTTCCTTTCTTTTTTTCGCGCCCTCGAAGATATCCTTACCCGATTGAATCGCGGCATAGCGGTTTTCTAATTCTTCTTTGATGGAGAGTTTGAGTTCCGCTTCTTTTTTCTCCAAGTTTTCCACATCCATTCTGGCATTGCGGATATCGGCTTTGATCCCTTTATCCCAAAGCGGATACGAAAATTGGAACGCGGCATACGCCTCGGGATACTTGAAGGAAGCGATTCCTCGGTTGGTATCGGTTACGTTTTGCTGAGGAGAAACGATGTTCTGTCCTCTCGTAGAATATGCCCCGGAAAGTTTCAAAGAAGGCATGTCTTCCGCTTCTTTGATTTTCAGATTGAGTTCGGCGATCTCTCTTTGTTTGCGGAGGTTTTTCAGATCGGTTCTATGTTCGAGCGCGTAAAGATAATCCTTTTCCACGTTAAAGTCGGTTGGAACGTTCTCTTGCAGATCGGTAACGCCTTCGATTTTAGAAGTAGGGTCGGCGTTTAAAATACGGATTAAATTCCGTTCCGCTTCTTTTCTGGAAACCTTCGCCTTTTCCAAATTCCCTGCGGTTTGAGAAAGAATGGAACTCCAGAGATTGACTTCGAAGCCTTCGGAAAGGCCGAGATTGCGCTTTCTCGCGGTCAAATCGCGGATGTTCTTTGTGTTGGATTGCAGATCTTCCAAGGTTTTCACGTTGGAATCGTAAATATTCAAACTCCAGTATTGAACCAAAGTTTGGACGACGAGCTGGGAAAGAATAAAGACCAATTCTTCCCGTTTGATCACCGTGTTTTGTCTTATGATGGCTTCTCTTTCTTTTTGCGTCTTTCCAAAACTGTATTTCAGAATTTCCTGACTCAGAGTAAGGGTCAACGCGCTCGTGTACTGCGGGGGAATCGCTAAAAAGCTTAAATTGGAAGGAGTCGTCACCGGATCTTCGAAGGCGCTCGTATCGAAACGGGTTGTGCTCGCTTCTAATTTTGCATACGTTCCGGTTTTGAAATTCTTCTCAACACCGACGCTGATTTTATCCTGACTTTGTCTCGTTCCTAAAAAGATGTTGTTTCGGTTATTTGGAAGAGTCGTTTTGAAGACCGTGATTCCGCCGATTAAATTCCAGGTGAATTGGGATTCGTTCTTGAGTTCCGCGCCGTCCGCCTTAACGTATTCCATCTTGGCGTTTTGGATCGTAATGTTCTTTTCAAGAACGTGATTGACCGCTTCTTTGAGGGTAAGGCGCAGTACCTTTCTAGAATCGTTCAGGTTCCCTGCGGAAGATTTTTTTTCTTCTTCTGCGTAGGTTTCTTCGGGTAGAATATCCTCGCCGATTCTAGGCTGCGTTACTGCAAAAAGGATGGTTCCGAAAATGAGAAGGTTTCTGAATTTTCTGCGAGTCCTTTCCTTTTTGTGGTCCATGTAAGTGCCTACTTAATGGACATGGTTGAATGTAGGAAGTTTTTTACAAATCGAAAAATGGATTTTGCGAGTCCAAAAGAGAACAATTCAATGAAATTAAATTCCAATCAGCCCAATCGGCTATCCAAAGAAAAAAGTCCGTACCTCCAACAACATGCGAACAACCCGGTTGATTGGTTTCCTTGGGGTGAGGAAGCCTTAACCAAGGCAAGAGACCAAGACAAACTTATTTTCTTATCGATAGGTTATGCGACTTGTCATTGGTGTCACGTGATGGAACGCGAATCCTTTGAAAATCAAACGATCGCGGATTATCTCAATGCACATTATGTGTCGATCAAAGTGGATCGGGAAGAAAGACCGGACATCGATCGGATCTACATGGACGCGTTGCACGCGATGGACCAACAGGGAGGCTGGCCGCTCAATATCTTTTTGACTCCGGACGGAAAGCCGATTACGGGAGGGACGTATTTCCCGCCCGAGCCGCGCTATGGGAGAAAGAGTTTTTTAGAAGTTTTGAATGTCATTCAACAGGTCTGGAACGAAAAGCGTCAGGAATTGATCAAGGCTTCGTCCGAACTTTCGGATTATTTAAAGGAATCCGGAGAAGGGCGGGCAGCCGAAAAAACGGAAGGCGATCTGCCTCCGGAAAATTGTTTTGATACGGGTTTTTCTCTCTACGAAAGTTATTACGACGCTCAGTTCGGCGGGTTCAAAACCAATCATGTCAATAAATTTCCGCCGAGTATGGGGCTTTCGTTTCTGCTTCGGTATTATCATTCTTCCGGAAATCCAAGGGCTCTGGAAATGGCCGAAAACACGCTTTTAGCGATGAAACAGGGCGGAATCTACGATCAGGTGGGCGGCGGATTGTGTCGTTATTCCACGGATCATCACTGGCTGGTTCCGCATTTCGAGAAGATGCTCTATGACAATTCTTTGTTTTTGGAAACGCTGGTGGAAGCCTCTCAGGTTTCTAAAAAGATTCCCGCGGGTTCGTTCGCGCTCGACGTGATTTCGTATCTGCATCGCGACATGAGAATGGCGGGAGGAGGAATCTGCAGCGCGGAGGACGCGGATTCGGAAGGAGAAGAAGGTCTTTTTTATATCTGGGATTTATCCGAGTTTCGAGAAGTCTGCGGAGAGGATTCTCCCTTGTTGGAAAAATATTGGAACGTAACGGAAAAGGGAAACTTCGAAGGGAAGAATATTCTGCATGAACGGTATCGCGCCGCGACCGCGGATCTCACCGAAGACGAATTGAAACGAATCGATTCCGTTTTGGAAAGCGGCCGAAAAAAACTTTTGGAGCGGAGAAGCAAACGAGTCCGTCCGTTGCGCGACGATAAGATTCTCACTTCTTGGAACGGACTTTATATCAAAGCGCTCGTCAAGGCCGGAGCCGCGTTCGGGAACGAAGAATTCTTACGTCTTGCCGAGGAAACGTATTCGTTTCTGGAAAAAAATCTGATCGATCGAAACGGGCGCATCCTGCGTCGTCATCGGGACGGAGAATCCGGTATATTAGGATATTCGAATGATTATGCGGAGATGATCGCGGCTTCGATCGCGTTGTTCGAAGCGGGACGCGGAGTTCGATATCTGAAAAATGCGAAGCTTTGGATGGAAGAGGCGATCCGATTGTTCCGTTCTTCTTCCGGAGTTTTCTTTGATACCGGAAACGACGGAGAGGTTTTGCTCCGCAGAAGTGTGGACGGTTATGACGGCGTCGAACCGTCGGCGAACAGTTCTCTCGCGTACTCTTTGGTGAAGTTGTCCGCACTCGGAGTCGATGCGGATCGTTATCGCGAGATCGCGGAATCGATCTTTCATTACTTTACGAAAGAGTTATCTTCCTATGCTCTGAGTTATCCGTATCTTTTGTCCGCGTATTGGACTTACAAACATCGTTCCCAGGAGATCGTTCTGATTCGCAAGAATGCGGGCGCGGGAAAGGAACTTCTGGCCGCGATTCAAAAGACGTTTTTACCGAACGCGGTCGTCGCGGTGGTGAACGAAGACGAATTGGAAGAAGCGAGAAAACTTTCTTCGTTGTTTGAAGCGAGAGACTCCGGAGGAGACGCGCTCGTTTATGTCTGCGAGAATTTTTCCTGTAAACTTCCGGTGCGGGACGTTGCGGAATTGAAACAGCAGATCGGGTAGGGATTTGTCGGAGTTCCTACGGGATCTTCCGTAAAACGACGGCCCCTCCCTGATTGGGTGGTGGAGGTGGGTTGGCGGGGAAAAATCGGAGAATTTTCCTATATCAGAAAATTCTCATATCTGCAAGAGGAATTTTTGCGAGCGTCCCTGCAGGAACTCCAACAAAATCATCCGACAAGGTTTGATCGAAGCGAACTTTGTCGGGACTCTATGTTTTTTCTAATATCCCAGCTTATGAAACATCTCGTTCGTGGCCTTCGCCCCTTCGCAGTTGAGATGGATCTGATCCGAATACGATTCCGGTTTCATAAACTGCTTTTCAAACTGAATCACTTTGAGGTGCGGATATTTCGTCTTGAGAGGTTCGAAAGCGTTCCAGAATTTCGTAAAATAACCGGTCGGTTGGATGTAGTCCGGAAACGGCATCACCAAATAAACGACTTGGATGTTTTGCTCCTGCGTATAACGCAGAAAATCTTCAAAGGCCGCAAAGTCGAAGCTCGGCTCCGTTTTGTAAGGAGCCAACACTTCTTCCTTGAGTTTTTCCTGGCTCATCTGATATAAGATCGCGTGTTGCGGTTTCATTCGATCCGAAATGTTCAAACCCCCGTTTTGGAAGTTCAGCTTTTCGGAAATCCAACGATTGTCCCTGTAATTGCTTTCCGGCGGAGAACACTGAGGCGTATAAAGTTCTTCGCAACCGCAGTCGAGTTTCATTTTCGCTTCGGCCGGTTTGTAATTCTCGTATGAGAAAACGTTTAAGAGCGCCTTTCTATAACGGTATGTGGAGAATGCGTTCGGGATCGAAGCGGAAAGAACGTAGAGAAGTTCGGGGCCTTTGTATTGTTCGATCATTTCTCCCAGGGAGAATAAATGAAGAATCCTATGCGAAAAGAATTTCCAGTTGATTTCGGAAACCGTTTTTTGCAGGGTAGCGGGTCCGCTCTCCATAACGAAATTCTTATAGGTTAAGCCGGAAACGAAACGGTTCTCCAAATATTCAGGAAGGCTCATATTCGGTCTTACGTATTTGATGAGAGTCGGATCGATGATCGGCTCTCCGTATCCGCGCGTAATCAGTCCCGGACTGGACGCGAATAGAATGAACTCCGGCTTTTGATTTCCCGCTTTTAAATATTTGGCAAGATAATGCGTATAATATCTCGCGCCCATCGCCGGAAGGCTGAAGTTATATACTTTCGATTCCGGAGAAGGAACCAAGGACATGCTTCTGGAATCCCCGAAGATCAATCCTTTGTAGTCGAGGGCTCCGGATTCCATTCTCTTGCGGACGTTGTTGACTAAAAAGACTTCCGTATGTTCGTAAAAATAAATCTCCGTAAACCGAGCGACGAGCTCGATCGCGATTACGATTCCGAGAACGATGAGGACGACCTTATTCTTAAAAAGCGAAGTAAATGACATTTTTGCCGAACACACCTTTTAGAACTATGCAGTAAAAGAAAAAGAGATAGGTCAAAACCCGAATCACTACGGGTTTTTCGAATATAAAGAAAGCTGAATTATTCTTAAAATGGAAATAATCCCAGATAAGAAGAGGGCCGATGACCTTGACGATTTCGGTGAAATAATTGGCTACGCTGATCTGATCGTTCGGCCCGCGCAGGGTAAAGAAATTCTCCAGAATGCTGGAAAGAAGAATTCTCGCGTGCTGGCCGTCGTAGCTTCTGAAAAAGATGGAAGTCATCGCGAACATGAACGTAGTGAAAAAACAGGACCAGAAGAAAAAACTCTTCGTAAAGAATGCGTGGTTTAAAAACGGGAATCTGCTTTTTGCGGAGAGTTTTAAACGCTCGAACGATTCCTTAAAGATCATATAAAGGACGATATAAAGACCGCACGCTAGTCCCCAAAATGCGAAGTTCCAACTCGCTCCGTGCCAAATTCCCGAAAGTCCGAAGATTATGAATAGGTTTCGGAAATTATAAAGCCGACTCACCTTGCTTCCGCCTAACGGGATATATACGTAATCAGTGAACCATCGGTTGAGAGTGACGTGCCATCTGCGGAACAATTCCCGGAAGTTGACGCTGAACTCCGGTGTGATGAAATTCTCGCTTAGATTGAAACCGAGTAAAAACGCCGAACCGCGCGCAATGTAGGAATAACCCGCAAAGTCGCAGTAGATCTGAAAGAAAAACGCCAAGAACGCAAGAATCGTATGAATCGCGGAGTGGCCTCCCGCTAAATCCGGGTTGGCCTTGTAAATCAAAGGATTGTCGAGGAACACTAAATTGACGAGTTCCGCGAGATTGTCCGCGACGTAGGTTTTCATATAATAACCCACGAGAAGCAGCAAACATCCTTTGTAGAAAAGATCGAGATTGATCTTCCGTTCTTCCTTGATTTGCGGAAGAAGGTCTCCCGCTCTTTCGATCGGACCCGCGACCAACTGCGGAAAAAAACAGACGAATAGGGAGAAGTCGATCAGATTCGTGTCCGCTTTGAGTTTGCGGTAATAGACGTCGATCACGTACGATAAGGTCTGAAACGTAAAAAAGCTGATCCCGACCGGAAGAATGATCTGAAGAAAGGTCGCATCCTGGAATAAGGTCGGATCTTCCACGCCGAAAAGTCCGGCCGAGGTCTTTACGGCGACGCCCAAATTCTCTATAAAGAAATTATAATATTTGAAAAACCCGAGCATTCCCATGTCGATGATGACTGCGAGAAACAAAAGCCATCCTCTGATCTTCGGCGATTCTTTTTGTTCGATGAGAAGCGCGATGTAAAAGTTCGAGACGGAAACGGAGATGATCAGAATCAGAAAGATCCAATCCCACCAGCCGTAAAACGTGTAGGAGGCGATCAATAGAAATACGTTTTGGAGTTTGACGGAGGTTTTTCTTGCCGCGAAAAAATAACAAACCGCCAATACGACTAGAAAGAAGTAGATAAAGACCGCTGAGTTAAAGATCATTTTCGACGGACCGATCCGGAGGGAACGGCTTCTCCTTTAGAGTTCCATTCTCTTGGCGTCGCGCCAGAGTCTGTCTAAATTATAATATTCTCTTTTTTCCGGAGTCATGATGTGAATGATGATTTCTCCGAAGTCCAAAAGCGTCCAACCCGAGTTCGCGGAAGTTCCGGTTTTGTCGGCTTCCTTGTGGGTTAGTTTATATTCTTTTAATGTCTTTCTGACTTCTCTCGCGACCGCGTTCGCTTGAACTGCGGAGTTCACGGTGCAGATTACGAAGTAACTCAGATAGCTGTTCACGCTTTCGAGGTTTAAGATGCTGACTTCTTCGCACTTTTTATCCACCATGATGTCGTGGATGATCTGAAGAATTTCTTTGGTTGTCGGATTTTGTTTTGGGGCAGGGCTCATCGGTCTCTATTTTCTCGGTTCGTAATCGGAGCCTACGACGACGGTCGCGTCCAAACCCAGATCCTTTCTTAATACGTGGTGTACTTCAGCTTTTTCTAATACTGTCGAAATGCGGTCCATGATCGCGGTGTTGCCCGAACGATCGATGACCACCGTTTTCGGAAATCCTTTTTTCCAAGCGTTGTCCGCTGCAAGAACCTTGATTCTTTTATCGGAAAGAATTCCTCGAACGTCTTTTGCAAGTCCCGCGACTTCGGTGCCGTTCAACACTTCCGTTCTTGCAAATTCCGCGTCCGCAAATACGTCGGAGTTCATGTCCTTGGAGAATTTTCGGAACGCTACTCTGGCTCTTGCGATGTCCGTCTTCAGGAAAAGTCTTTTCGTCTTAGGATCGTTAGCCGGTTCTCCGGGAAGTTCCGCGATGCCGAACTGGATTCTTCTTGAATTGGCAAACTTAACAAGACTGACGAAATCCTCTTTGGAAAGATCGGATTCGATGAGGCCGTGCGCAAATACGAGAAGCGGAGTCGTTAGGAATTCTTTCTTTTGCGAGAGAGTTTCATACAAGGTAAGAACGACGCTTTCTTGACGGCTAATTCTTTCCAAATAATCCAAGGTCTCTTTTTTATCCATCTTAACCGTGTAGTCGTACACGTCTTGACCGGACATCGTATAAACTCCCGGATCGCGATTGTATTCCGTAGAGTTGCGGACGGTTTTGTTGTCCGTATAAACGCTTAACCCTCCGAGAAGATCGACGATGCGAATCCAGTTCGAAGCGGAAAGAGAAATCGTATAATGCGGCTTGGTTCCGATCAGATCGGTGACGGCGCTTTTGACGGAAGACTTGGCGCCCGACTTGAGAAGATCCAAAGAATCGTCCGGATCATCGAACGAAGTGATCGGGTGGATGAAATACAAAGCGCAGCGGTTGTTGGACGGAAAGAGAGTCGCTAAAAGACCGAACTCGTATTCTTCGTTGTCGCCTGTCGCGTGAAAGAGAAAGTAGATCGGTTTGCCCGCTGCGATTTTTTCTTCCAGTCCGGTGCGATTGAATTTGCTGATTAAAAAGATAAGGGCCGAAAATAATAAAATTCCCGCCGCGATATAAAGCAACCAACCCGATTTCTTTTTAGAAGTGTCTTTTGACTCCAAACGTGCGCTCCGATTCCATTTCAAACCGGAAAACCTGACTGTCAAACGGTTATTTTCCGAATTGTATCCCGTTTCAAAACCGAAGAATCATAGTTCCGATCGGTCGAACTTTTATTGACGAACTTCGATCGATTCTGAAAATCCAACGAACCCATTCCACTCCAATCGGCCCATTGCCCGAGGTGATCTTTATGAACTCAACGATGATGAATTATCAACTGACCGTTCCCGCGATTTTACGAAGGGCTTCCGAAGTTCATCCGGAAAAAACGATCGTAACCAAGATGAACGACGAATCGATTCATCGATACACGTACGGAGAATTTTATTCTCGGACCACGAAGTTAATGAGCGCGTTGAAGAAGCAGGGAGTTCGTCCGGGCGATCGAGTCGCCACGTTCGGAATGAATCACTATCGACATCTGGAGATTTATTTCGCGGCTCCGTCGATGGGAGCCGTTCTTCATACGTTGAACGTGCGTTTGTTTCCCGAGCAGCTCGTATTCATCGTCAACGACGCGGAGGATTCCGTGATCTTTGTGGATAAGAGTTTGAGTAAGGTCCTTGGCGATCTGCTTCCTGAATTTAAGAAGAAGCCTAAGTTCATCGTGATGGACGATTTGGAAGCGACCGCGGCGGCGCCTTTGCCGGATGCGATCGACTACGAAACGTTTCTGAAAAGCGGAGACGATTCATTCACCTTACCGGAGTTAGATGAGAATACCGCCGCGGGAATGTGTTACACGTCCGGGACGACGGGTAATCCGAAGGGCGTGGTTTACAGTCACCGTTCGATTTATCTTCACAGCATGTCGATCTGTATGTCCGATAGTCTCGGGGTTTGCGAGAAGGAAACGATTCTTCCCGTGGTTCCCATGTTCCATGCAAACGCCTGGGGGATTCCGTTCGGCTGCGTGATGACCGGAGCCAAACTCGTGTTTCCCGGCAAACACCTGTTAGGTCACGGACTCGCTTCTCTTTTGGAACGGGAAAAGGTAACGATCGCCGCGGGTGTTCCCACGATTTGGAACGTGCTTTATCAACATCTTAGGAAGAATTCTTACGATCTAAGCGGACTGCATACGATGATCGTGGGAGGTTCGGCCGCTCCTCAATCCATGATCGAAGGATTTCAAAAGGATTTCGGAATTCATATTCTCCATGCATGGGGAATGACGGAGTTATCTCCCGTCGGAACGGTCTGCAGACTCAAAACTACGATGAACGATTTGGGAGAATTAGAAAAATTGCATATTCTTGCCAAACAAGGTCCGGCCGTCGCGGGAGTCGAACTCAGAGGAATCGACGAACAAGGAAAGGACATTCCCAAGGACGGAAAAACTCCGGGAGAATTGATCGTACGGGGCCCTTGGATCACCGCTTCGTATTACGGAAATCCGAGCCGCGAATCGTTTACGGAGGATGGATGGTTTCGAACCGGGGACGTCATCACGATCGATTCAAATTCTTACATTCAAATCACGGACCGGAAAAAAGACCTGATCAAAACGAGAGGAGAATGGATCTCGAGCGTCGAAATGGAAGCGCAGGTCTTAAAGGCGCCCGGAGTATTGGAAGCGGCAGTGGTCGCAAAACCGGACGACATTCGAGGAGAAGTTCCCGTTGTTTTCGTCGTCGCGAAAGAAGGGGAAAGCGTGGATAAAAAATCCGTGCTGGAAATCTTAAAGGAAAATTTTGCGAATTGGCAATTGCCTCACAACGACGACATCCGTTTGATCGACGCGATTCCGAAAACGAGCGTTGGAAAATTCGATAAGAAGGTTTTGCGTGCGGGATTGACCGGACATTCTTGAAGCGATGCGAAGGCGAGTGCGTTGCAACGGGAGAAGGAGAGTTGTCCACCGAAAACAACGCGCAATCTTCTTATTCGCGAGAATTACTTCAAGCAGCGAACCCCGGCGTAATTGCTGAGATGATCCCAGCGGATCTCGCCTTTGAAGATATCCAAGTTGTAAGCGCCGTTGGCGCCGATGGAAATCGTGGAAGACCAATACCGTCTGTCCGCGCCGTTGTCCGTCCAGGATTCCGTTTCTCCGCTTTCATACGAATCTTCGAGTTCTTCGATGGTGGGAAGACGCAAATCCCTGGAATCGCAGATTTGGCTGGCTTGATACCAGTTGAAATTGCCGTCGAAGATCTGCCAGGAATTTTCCTTCGAGATCAATTGCCGTTTGATCCGTTTCTTTTCGATCTTTGATTTTGGAATATTCGAAGATTGGAATGTATTTTTTTCCGAGTCGGAGGTCGAAGTCGTTTCCCCTTGGAAATGAATGCTGAATAGTTTTTTGAATTCCTTGTTGGGATTCGCGAAATTCGCGGACGTTTCCAAAAGATCCTTGAGTTTGGATTTAGCGGAACCCCAGAAAAGGCCGGTTTTTGATTCCCAGTCGGCTCCGAGACGATGACTGTTGATGATCTGCGTGGGATTACGCGATTCCAATCCTTCGTGCAAAAGAGAATCCAATTGTTCCTGAAGAGAAATCGGGTTTTTCAGTTTTTGGTTTACCCGTTTGATTTCTTTTTTGATTTTATCGATCTGCAAAAGAGCGGCAAACTCCGATTTGGCGAGAGAGTCGATCGCTTCCCGAAACGCGCCGTGAATCCGGTTTTGATGCGTTTCTTTTTCGTCTTCCGTCGGCGCCAAGGCTTCCGCGGTGAATTCCTTTTCAATCAGAAGATACAAGGTTTCGAGACGATTCGTCAAATACGAACGTCCCGTTTTTTCGGCGGTATCGGACTTTTTTTCGATCGCTTCTCGGAGCGCAACATAGGGAGTTTCGTTTTTGAGAGAAAGATCCTTTAGAAGATTTGCATATAGTTTGGAGGCGAGGGAGAAGTCGAACTGGGAATAAGCCTGATCCGCTTCCTTCTCCCGAAGAGAAAAGATCGTAAGTTCCATCTTTTCCTTTCGTTCCTGGATGCTCTGCCGAATCTGAAGTTGTCTGTGTTTTTCGGGAACTTTTGTTCCGTATTCTTCGCCTAACGCAACGTAGTCGTTGAGACGTTTCTGTAATTCTTCCGGATTGAGTTGCCCGGAGCCGAAAAGGGTTTGGTCGGCTTCGTTGATCTTTTCCTTATATTCCAAGCTGTAGTTGTTGGTGACGTTCTTTTGAACTTCTCGGATAAACGGTTCGAGTTTTTGTAAGGATTCTTGGGAAAGACGATCGTTGAACGCCTTTAAAATCCGTTCGTAGATTTCGTTGGACTCGGCGTAATCTTTCGCGAGACTGAGTTTGGAGGCGTCGTTTAATTCTTCCCTTACTTCCTCCAAAACTCCTTCGAGGATTTTATCCGAAGTTTTAAATTCCATGGAGTTTAAGTTCGTTCCGGGAACGGGTTTGATCTTTAAAAAGGCTACGCTCAGGTTTCCGTTTACGGAAGCGGGAGCCTGTTGATGATCGAAGTTGTATTGTCTGACTAAAAGTTTTTTACCGGATTCGGAAGCGTAGTAGTCCAAAAGGAACTCGGGGAATTCCATCTGAAACGTGGACTTAATGGAATACATTAGGGTTTTTGAATCTCTTGTCTGATTGCGGAGGGAAACGTAGACGAGTCCGTTCTTGGAGGAGATCGTTCCCGAAATCACTTCGTTCGCGTCTATCGCGTCGGCGATCTGTTTCATGCAGATTTCGTCCGAGCAGTTCATCTTCTGCAGGGCTTCGACTTGTTTATAAAGAATCACGAGAGATTCGTCGTCTACGATCGTATACTTTCCTTCGAAGTTTCTGAGAACCGAATTGATGATTCCGTTTCGGAATCGGTTTTCCAAACCCGCGCCGAGATTTCCTTCGGGACTCAGTTTGTGGACGTAGATTTTGGACGGCTTTGTTTGCGCGAGTAGGGCGCTCGAGGTGCATACGAAAGAAAAAAATATAAGAAGAAGTCTAACGTACATCCGTTTGCTCTCAGTCGAAGTTCGATCGATTTGAAAATTTCGTCTGCGTAAAAAAAAGGAAAACTTCTTAATATCAAAACGCCGATCGAAGAAAAGTAAACAATTATTTGAGATCCGGAAAATAGGATTTACAATCTTTTCGGCGTAAAGCCGATTAGAAGTTCGGAAATCGAAACGGAATGAAAACGCTTATCAAAACTTCGAACGCGGTTCGTTTTTCGGAAACTCTGTTTCGTGGAAAATTTCTTTCCTTTTGTTTGTTTTTGATTCTTTTTACGGGAACCGTTTCGGCGGAGCCCCTTTCTAATTTCGCTTTTTATAATCTCAAGGAAGAAAGAATCATACTTTCTTCCTCTCTCAGCGATCTTTCCGAAAAGGACGTTTTGATCCTGAATTTTACCGGTTCGACGTGTCGTCCCTGCAAGGAGCAAGTGCCGATTCTTTTGGATCTTACGAAACGAACGAATCTTTCCTTGGCCGGAAAAGGAAAGGTTCTTCTTTGGGTCGTATTCGTAGGGGACGATTTTAGGACCGGGAAAGAATATTCCGAATTTCTAAAGTTGCAAAACGCCGCGGAAGTTTTGGTCGATCCATTGTCTTCGAGTTATTCTCAGGTTAAGATCGTAGGCTTGCCCACGGTTTTGATTCTGAATTCGAAACAGGAAATTCTTTTTAAATCGGAAGGATTTCAGGAGTCGAGTACGGCGGCCCTGAAACGTTTTTTAAATTCTTTGGGAAAATAAATGCAAAGAAAGAAGAGGCGGGCGATGAGGATTTCATTTTTTAAGACGTTCTTCGTCACGGTTACGCTTGTTTTGTTTCAATCCTTTTGCGCCGTTCAGACTAAACAAAGCGAACCCGGTTATGTCGAGGTCGAAGCGGAAGGCGATAATCCGTCGGACGCGGAGAAAAACGCGAAGATGGAAATGATCCGTCAGGTTCTGGGGACGAACGTGGAATCTCGTTCGTATCTTTTGGATTCTTCCTCTCTTGTTCATATCGTGGAAACCTCCGAGGTCGGTTTGGTGAGAAGATATCGCATTCTGGAAACGAAATATTCAAAAAATAGAATGCAAATCCGGGCGAGCGGGATTGTGGACGAAAAACGTCTGGAAGAGTCGATTCAGGAACAATATCGGCTTTTGGGAAAACCGAGAATTCTTCTTTTGGCCTCGGAAAAGTTCGGTAACGAAAAGACAAACTCCACTCGGACGATGCTTGAGTCGAAGTTGATTTCCCAATATCCGAGCTTCGATTTTAGAAACGTTTCCCGGGAAGAATTCAAAAATTTGAATGTGATTCCGATGCGGTCGAAAGACTCGGATCTTTTTCCCGTCTTGGAAGCGGCTCGAAAGAGCGGAGGAGAGCTGTTGTGGATCGTGGATTTCTCTTCGAAAGAGGGGGAGAAACTCGCGGAAGGAACGGAATTGAAAAGTATTTTTGCAACGATCGATTTTCGGCTGATCGAAATCGTTTCCGGTAAAACCCTCGTTTCGGGAAATCTCCAAGGCGGTAAACCGGCCATCAACCTTCAATACGGTTCGGAAAAAGCGTTGGATCTACTTCTTGTCGAGATGAAGACTTCGCTTATCAAACAGCTCGCTGAAAAATGGAAGCGAGGCAATACGATTCGAATCGTTTTGGAAAACGTATCGTATGAGGATTCCGTAAAGAACGACCTCTTTCAGTCGATTCGTAATATCAAAGGCGTGAATTCTTTGAACGAAAGAGGAGTGGATGCGCAAGGTAGAATCGTGTTGGAAGTCGGCGCGCTTTTGGACGGTGGAAAGTTGTTTTCCATTCTCAAGCAGATGGAAGATCGTTCCGGTTTTTCCTGGGAAGGAAAAGAAATTCAAACTCAGTTTCTTCTTTTGAAAAGAATGAAGTGAATTGCGAAATCTGCGTCGAGACGGTTCGTGCGTGTGTTTAGGCGACGTTCGACAATGCTTAATCTCGTTGCCGATCCCTAAGCTTTGAAAAGTGTGATAGAAAGAAAAAATCTACCGTTTCGCAATAGTTACGACTAAAGACATTGCCGAAGGTCAGTGGAAATTACAATAGTAATCCTGAATGTAGTGTCCGGATTCGATAGTTAAATGAAACAAATCCGGAGATAAATTCTTATTTATTTGGGTTTATTATAGAGTGAAATTCTCTTTCGAATTCAATAAGCATAGGTTCATATAGTCGAATTCGATTTGCTACGCTCTTTCTATTTTCTTCTTCCGTCGCTCCAAATAAATTTCCTTCACCTAAATCAGGGTTCCACCAAGCAACCGTCATGTTATATAAGCTAGTGTCCTCCCATTTTTTCAGTAAGTTTAATTTCTCATCATATACGAATATGGTAAGTTCAGTTTGACCTTCTGTCCACCAGGGGATAGTGAATAAAGAAAAAGCACCCAAAAAGAATGTCGGTATCCCTTTGGCTAGCGCCAATGGGCCTCCTGTAGTGAATGGCGGACCGAAAACGCCCACGATATAATATTTGACATCTCTTCTTTTCAATTCACATTCGTATTTGGTTTGATCACCTTCTCCGGTCACTTTGATTTTAACTGCTTTAGATATCTCATCTATACCGGAAGCTTTTACTAATTGTAAGTAATTAGAGCAAAATTCATTCGCATTCTTTTTAGATACGCTGCTATTTAATCCTGCTTCTGGTATTTTCTCGATTGGCGTTCCAATATTTTTAAGCGAGAATTTGAAATCATGCTCGTAATTCAGTAGTGCAGCATAATGCATTGTCCTACCAGTAGAGCCAATGTATTGACTTTTAAATGGATAAAATCCAACTAATGCGACTTTATTAGGATCAGTCTTAATTGATAGATTAGTTTCCGCACTTTCCTTTAAAGGTCTCACATAATATCTGATACAATTCGTAACAAGTATCAATTGCAAAACGATAATAACATTTCTAATCACTAATATTTCCTCTTTTTGTATATTAAATATTACCAATGGTTCTTTGTTTGTCTGGCGTAAAGCATAATTCTTTCGGCTAACGTACGCTTCCACGACAGTCGTCTATTTCCGTTAAACCGACCACAACTATACTCGTCTAAGCGACATTCGCCGATTTCTTATTTCCCGCTTTCGTAATATTGCATAGAACGATTGCAAAAAAATGCGAGTCATTGAAACTTACGCATTATGACAAGGCGAAACATCATCATCTATTGGATTTCTACTCTCTGGCTCGCGTTAGGGATGCTGTCCACCGGAATCGTTCAATTGCTCAAGATGGAAGGCGAGGTGGAATTCATTTTGAAATTGGGTTATCCCGGTTACTTTCTCACCATCCTAGGCGTTTGGAAACTTTTGGGCGTCGTTGCGGTGTTGATTCCGAAAAATCCTTTGATCAAAGAATGGGCTTATGCCGGTTT
>NZ_QHCU01000003.1:170000-267500 GCF_003545925.1 Leptospira yasudae
GAGAACTTTTCAACGCGCCTTTCGGATCGATCGGATCGACGGCGGGAAGAGTGAACATCGCTCCTCCTCGTTTGTCGAGGTTCCCGCTCAAAACGTTTACGAGGTTGATGAGCCATTGTGAAAGAGTTCCGAAGGCCTGCGTGGAAACTCCGACCCTTCCGTAACAGACGGCGCTTGGAGAGGAGGAGAATTCCATCGCGATTCTTTCGATCGTAGACGCGCTGACTCCCGTGACCGTTTCCACTTGAGAAGGCGAATACTGCGACGCGAGATCGGAAATCTTTTTAAGCTCCGAGTCGTCGTAAAGGGATGACGGCCGGATCAGATTCTTCGTAAAAAACACATTCAAAATCGCTAATAAAAAGAACGCGTCGGCGCCCGGCCGGATGAAAACGTGTTCGTCCGCGTTGGAAGCGGTTTCCGTTTTTCTAGGATCGACGACAACGAACTTTCCTCCGCGTTCCTGCAGTTCTTTCAGTCTTTTTTTGACGTCGGGGACGGTCATCAAACTGCCGTTAGACGCGAACGGATTTCCGCCGAGAATCAAAAAGTATTTCGTGTGATCGATGTCCGGAATCGGAATCAAAAGCTGATGACCGAACATCAAATACGAAGCGAGTTGGTGCGGAAGCTGATCCACCGAAGTCGCCGAATAATGATTTTTGGATTTGAGGCGATTGGAAAAACGATCTCCGAAAAGCATGGAACCGTAGTTGTGAACGTTCGGATTTCCATTGTAGACCGCGACGGAATCGAATCCGTATCGGTTCTGAATTTCAAAAAGGGCTTTGGCCGTTTCGGAAAGGGCTTCCACCCAACTAACTTGCACCCAACCCGTGTCCGTTCGTTTGACGGGAAATTTCAACCGGTCCGGATCTTCGTAGAGATTTTTGAGTTCGGGTCCTTTGGCGCAGAGATGTCCGCGGCTGAACGGATCTTCTTTGTCGCCTCGAATCGCGGAAATTTTTCCGTCTTCGACTTCGATGCGTAAGCCGCACATCGCTTCGCAAAGCGTACAGGAACGATAGTGAGTTTGTGAACTCATAGAAATCCCTCTCTTTTGAATGCCATGATAGAATCCCGAATCGTCAATTGAGCAAGGATTTTATCGGTTTCGTCGGTCGTTCGCAAGGAAAATCCGAAGTGTGGGAACTCCTTCGTTTTGCCGAAGTCGGTTTCGGCCGCAACCGCGTGGATCGATCCGAGGAAGAGAGGTTTTGCGTTTTCCCACGCGGTCGCGCCACTCCAGGCTCGCGGAGTCCCGCTCGGTCCTCGCAGACTCGGACCAAGCCTTGCGTGTCGCTTGCGGGAACTCGGCAGAACGCTCTTTACGGGTGTCGCGTGCGAATCGTTTTCTTTCTTTTTCCAACTTCGTTGGAAGCCGCTCGCAACGCTCCGCTGCTCGTTGTGCGAATGGTTTTCTTTCTTTTTCCAACTTCGTTGGAAGCCACTCGCAACGCTCCGCTGCTCGTTGGCTATCTCACTCCCTATGGGTCGTTCGATAGGTCATTCGACTAAACTCAGCGAATTGCCTCCCTATGGATCGGCATTCATGTCTAAAAAGTAGGAACTCCTTCGTTCAAAAAGCTTTGCAGCAGCGATGGGTTCAAAATCATTTCCGTATGTCTGTAGAACCGGACCCAAATCTAAAGTTGCAAAAGGATTTCGCGGAAGCTTTTTATTTGCAATTTAGGGAATTTTTCGGAGAGGAAGCCGATCTCGGTTACGAACTTTATTCGATCAGCGGCGGAGAATCCGGGCCGAAAGGAAATTGGGCCACGTTTACGGTTCGCAATACGCTCGCATCGCGATCTCTTGTATTTCGATACGATCCGTCGGAACAATCTTTCTATGCAATGCTCAAGATCCAAACGATTCCGGGAGAAGAAGATTGGGATTTGAATTCTCTCTTTCGCAGAAAGGGTTACGCCGTTCCTGAGTTCGGCGAATCTCTCAAAGCCGCGGGGGAATGGATCTTTCATTCGATCGCTCGGCATTATTTCGGTGCGATCTTTGAATATTGTCCCCGCATTTTAGAACCGGATTTTATTCCGGGCGAATAGAATCGAAACGAAGTGTATCGAGCTCTACGGAATCATTTTATAACCCGACGTCAAAAAGTGGATTTCAAACGTGTTGATTCATTCAAACCTAGAAAGGATCGAACATGTCCCAGTCCGAACACGAATTGCAAGAATCCCTTTCCAAAGCCATACGAGCTGAGGAAGAATCGAAAATTATCGAATTGATTTCCGCGGGCGCCGACCCGAATCGTATAACGTATGTTAAAAGTCTAGAAGTTCCGCTTTGGTTCAGCGCGTTGCCGATCAGTTTCTCCGGAGGCGTGACTTTAAAAACCAAATCTCTTTTCGTACTTCTTCAAAACGGAGCCGACGTACACGCAACGAATCCGAAAGGAAGCAACGCCCTTACCAGTCTCGTATATTATTGTAAAGACATCGGAAGGTTTTCGGAAGCCGTAAGAATTCTCGTTTCGTTCGGTTTGAATCTGAATGAGGGGAAGGAAACGGGAAGAACCGCTCTCTACAGCGCCGTATCATCGAGGAACTTCGAAAAGGTGGAGTTCCTTCTCAAAGAAGGAGCCGATCCGAACACGATCGACGTAAAAGACGGAGAATCTCCTTTGATTCGGGCCTGTATCAACTCCGATCGGGATCTGGATGCGACGCTGAAAATCGTGGCTTCCTTGATCCAAGCGGGCGCGGATGTAAACGTTCGGGAAACCTGGAAGGGAAGAACTTCGCTCATGTGGGCGGTTCGAAACGGAAATCTTGACTTAGCAAAACTGTTGGTCGAAGCGGGAGCCGATGTTAAGGCGGAAAATCCGAAAGAGAATCTAAACGCGTATTTGACCGCTTTCGAGGGAAAACAATACGAAATCGTGGAATGGTTGAACGGATTGGGCGCTCAAGACAGGACTCTTCGGATTTATAGGGCATTCCAATCTAAGAATATTCAAAAAGAAGAATGGAGTAAATCGATCGAGGCCGGTCTCAAGGCGATCACCGCTTTCCCGGACGACTGGAGAATTCCTTACAATATCGCGTTCGCGCACTGGAAATTGGGAGCCTTAAACGAATGCGCCGAATGGGCGCGGAAAACTCTCGAGATAGAATTCAATCTCGACGCTTTGAATTTGATCTTAACCGATCACATTCACAAATCCGATCCGGAGGGCGCGATCGCGACGTGGAAAGAATACAAATCCTCGTTTCAAGAAAATCAATCGGACAAGGGAACCGTTTTAACGAACGTCCTTTGGGCTTATTTTGCGACACAAAAGTATTCCGAAGCGATTCAGGATTTGGGAGATACTTGGAGCGTTTCGACGGATGTCGATACGTATTACCTCAATTTGGCTTGCATCTATGCGCAGTTAGGTGATCTATCTTCTGCGATTCGTGCCGTGATGGAAGCTCTTCGACGCAATTATCCGATCGAAAAATTGATAAAAGACGAGGATCTTAAACCTTTGGCGCAAGCGACCGCGTTTCGAGTTTTGATCCGCAACCCTTCGAATCGACGCGTCAGCGAAACCGTATCTCGCGGAGAGGATTCGATCGAACTGATCTGGAACGGCGACGAAGTCATCGAGCGAAATCAATTTGCGGAACAAGGCGTTTCCCAAAACGATTTTAAATTGGATTCTCCGCATGAAGCGTTGCTAAAGTTTTCGGAATTGGAGGATGGATATATCCGTTCCGGTTGGAAACTGGATTCTTCAAAAATCCTGGAAGTGGAAAACGATTTTGCAGCCGAACTTGACGCTGTTTTAGCAGAATACGCAGATTCTCAAACGGCCGACTTGGGAGCCTTGCTGGTTGAATGGGATTATGAGGACGATGGATTCTCCTATTACCTTTGTCTGGAAACGTATCAAAACTTGGAAAAGGCGCGCAAACGATATTCGGAATATCACGGAACCGATAAAAATACGGTCTATGAAAACAATCTCGAACAAAAGGGATCGAATTTATGCTCCGGTTTCTTTTGAGCGAATGGTCGATCGAATGATTCAAAGTCCTGGGTTCCGAAAGGTGAAAAAGTTGCCCGTGTTTTTCTTTGTTCACGCGGAGCACGACTCCGGAAATGAATTCATGATGGAACGAAAGGTTTGAGGATCGGACCTAAGAACGGAGAATCAGTTGGAAATCAGGAATACTTTCGATTTCCAACTGATGTGGGAACTACTACGTTTCCCGAGTTCGAGAAAACTTTCTGGTCCCAAGGATTGTGGGAACTACCACAAATTCTCAGGAAAACATCCTTCAACCCAACTAAGTACAGAGAAACAGAAGGCTACGGCCTAACCAAGGCATTGTCGAAGATTCTTCGTTTCAAACCGATTAAAATATTCTGCCTTTAAAAAATTGACAGAAAAAGCCGGTTTACACCAGGAGGCTTCCGAAATTTTTGGTCTTAGAATGGAAATCCGCAACATCGCTATTATCGCCCACGTCGACCATGGGAAAACCACACTTTTGGACGGAATTCTCCGTCAAACCGGAGCCGTAACCGCTAAGGAAGACGGAGAAAGGATCATGGACTCCAATGACCTGGAAAAGGAAAAAGGGATCACGATCAAAGCCAAGAACACGGCTGTGGTTTACAAAGGAACCAGAATCAACGTTGTAGACACTCCCGGTCACGCGGATTTCGGCGGGGAAGTGGAGCGCGTTCTTGCAACTGCGGATTCCTGTCTTCTTCTTGTGGACGCTTTCGACGGACCGATGCCTCAAACCCGTTTCGTATTAGGAAAGTCCCTTCAACTCGGTCACAAACCGATTCTCGTCATCAATAAAATCGATCGTCCCGGCGCGAGACCCGAAGCCGTTGTGGACATGGCGTTCGATCTGTTCTCCGACCTGGGAGCCACCGACGAACAGCTCGACTTCCCGATCGTATATGCTTCCGCAAAACAAGGTTGGGCGGTTCATAACCTGAGCGAATCTCCGGGCACGAACTTAGACCCTCTTTTAGATACCGTTCTCAAACACGTTCCACCCGTTCAAGCGGATACGGAAGCTCCTCTTCAGTTCCAAGTGACTTCTTTGGATTACAACGACTACGTCGGAAGAATTGCGGTCGGAAAAATTTACGCAGGAAAGATGGCGCTCGGAATGAACGTTATCCAACTCGCGGCGAAGAAGGGAGAAGCTGCTGCTCCAACCGATACCCCTCTTTTTCGAATCACGAAATTATACAACTTCGAAGGTCTGAAACGAAACGAAGTCAACAACGCGGAAGCGGGAGACATCGTAGCGATTGCGGGACTTCCCGACGTGTTTATCGGAGATACGATCTGCGAACCGGGAAAACCGGCTCCAAGACCGGCGATCGAAGTTGAAGAGCCGACCGTTTCCATGTTCTTCATGGTAAACAATTCTCCATTTGCAGGGAAAGAAGGGAAGTTCGTAACGACACGAAATATTCGCGAACGTCTGGACCGCGAACTCGAAACCAACGTGGCGATGAGACTGGAAGAAACCGAAGACAAGGACCGTTTTAAGGTTCTGGGACGGGGGGAACTTCACTTGTCCGTTCTGATCGAAACGATGAGAAGAGAAGGGTTCGAGATCCAAGTTTCTCGTCCCGAAGTAATCTTAAAAACCAACGAGCAAGGCCAAAAACTCGAGCCTTACGAATATTTGGTCATGGATATCCCCGATCAGTTTACGGGTCAGATCATCGCGGAACTCAATCGTAGAAAGGGAGAGCTTCAGTTGATGGACGCGCATCCGTCCGGAATGACCCGCGTGGAATTCGTAATTCCGACACGGGGGATCATCGGTTTTAGAGGATTCTTTATCTCCGAAACAAGAGGCGAGGGAGTAATGTCCTCCCGCTTTTTACGATTCGATATTTACAAAGGTGAGATCCCAGGCCGTAAGAACGGCGCTTTGATTTCCATGGACTCCGGAGAATCCACCGCTTATGCTCTCTGGAAAATCCAGGAAAGGGGAGAATTGGTAATCGGGCCGAACACCGCGGTTTATCCAGGAATGATCATCGGAATCCATTCTCGTGAGAACGATCTTGAAGTGAATCCAGTAAAAGAGAAGAAGCTGAGTAACGTTCGTTCTTCCGGCGCGGATGAAGCGATTCGTCTGGTTCCTCCGAGAAAATTTTCTCTCGAGCAGAACATCGAGTTCTTGGACGACGATGAATTGTTGGAAGTGACTCCAGCAAGTTTGCGTCTTCGCAAGAAGTTCCTCGACGCTACGATGCGCAAACGCAACAAATAAGAAGAATCAGAATAACTTCTGAAAAACTTCACAAGGCCTTGGATGTTCCTCCGAGGCCTTTTTGTTTGTACGGATCGCTTCTTTTTTTAAAAGATTCGCATACTTTTTGCGTCGCGTTCTTTGGGTGTGTCTTTTAAGTTTCTAATCGCTATTTAAACGGGAAAGCTTGGGAACGTTATGCGTCCGTTGGTTCCGCTTTCGGTATCATCGATTCCATAGGTTCGTCTTTTTCTGGATGGATTCCTGTCTTTTTTAATCGTGTTCTTGAATTCGATTTATCAAATTATAAAGCCAGATATTAAAGCCGAAAAATCGGGAACTTTTTTGGGAACAAGCATCTCTGAAACAATAAAGTATATTCAAATATTTAAATATAGTTTCTTGAAGTTTTGAGTTGGATGGTAAAAACTTTGATCATTGTTTCGACCTTTATGATTTCAATGTGTTCTTTTTATAAGAATGATAAGTTTTAGCGGTGAAACGTGTTGCCAAAGACGGATTCCCTTTTAGTCCTTGTATTCATTAAACATATAGAATACTTTCTACGCTTTTTGTTCGATAAGCGAAAGGTTTGCCGTGTTTCGATTCAAAAATTTTTTGTCCTAGAATTGAATCGGAAAACGTATAAATAATAGGTCTCTTGGAAATATTTTGCTGATAAAATGGTGTTTCGAATTAGAATAAAGTTTTCCGTTTCGGAAAGAGTGTTTGGTTTTCATAGGAGATCGGAAAAAGCATGAAAGCTTTTATCAAAGATCTTTGGTTTCATAGGGAAAATGAGATTCGATCCCTCAACGGCTTGCGTGCCGTTGCGATCATCCTAGTGATCCTAAATCATTATGCCTTGGCTTGGAAAGCGATTGGAACCTTTCAATCGGATTCGTTCTTTTGGTCGGGCGTGGATTTATCATTCGTTTTGAGCGGTTTCTTGATTTCAAAAGGGCTTTTCAGCGAATGGAAGCGAAACGGAAAAATCGATTTTAAGGCGTTCTATCTCAAAAGAACGCTGCGGATTTTTCCAGCGTATTATTTTTTCATTCTATTCAGCTTGGTCGTTTCCAAGTTCGCATTAAAAGTGGCGGAAGCCAAAGGGTTTGAAGTGGAAGCCTTGATTCTTTCCTTGAGTCTCGATAACTCCTGGGGCGACTTCGTTTTTTTAGGAAACTACTATGCGGGGACGAACATTCACACTTGGTCGCTCTCCATCGAAGAGCAGTTCTATCTGATTTTTCCTTTGTTTTGTAGTCTGATTCTTTTCAAACGAGTGTTGAAACATAGACAGCTATTTCTTTGGTCTTTGGTTTTGATTCCTACTTCGCTGCGGGTATTCGTTTATTGGACGACCTCCACGCCGACGACTCCGGACTATTTCGACGAGATCTATTTTCCCTCACAAACCCGATTCGATTCTTTGCTGATGGGAATCATTGCGATGGATCTATACGTGAGTCATACGACTCTGATGGATCGTTTGAAAAAGGACAGGTTGTATTACTTTCTTTTGTGTTTGTTCTTTTCTTTCTTATTTATTGCTCACTGGGTTCATCAAGGTCCGAGCGGATTCTTTTCGCACACGTTTAAATTCAATCTCTTGAATCTGGGATTTGCTGGAATTCTTCTTCTTTCTATCGTTCGATTGGAAAGCTGGCTGAGCCGTTTTTTAAGTATGAAAATTTTCGTTCCGATTGCGCGATTGAGTTTTACGATTTATCTTTGGCATTTGGTTTTGATCGGAGTTTCTCTTTCCATTTTGGGGATCCGATCCGAACCCGCATCGACGATCGTTTTTTTGTTTCAGTTCTGCGCGGTGCTGATTCTAATCGTGATCCTTTCGATTCCTTTCTACATTCTCATTGAATATCCGTTCCAATATTTGCGGACGAGAATGCTTCCTCGTAAAAAGACAAGGATGAAACTTGTAGCGCAAACCCATTCTTAGGCGTTAATTCGGAAGCTCCGGTTTGTCCGAAATTCAGTGGGGGTGCATCCGAATTTCTCCTGAAAGAGTTTGTGAAACGCGGATTTAGAATTGAATCCGGACGCGTAGGCCGCCGATAAAACGGATCGTTGTGGTTCTTCTAAAAGGATTCGCGCGGCTTCTTCGAGACGGAAGTCCGCTACGAACTCTCGAAAGCTCTTTTTAATATTGCTGTTTAGAATTTCGGACAATTGATGTGTATGAATTCCTAAAGAGTCGGAAAGTTTTCCTAATGTCAGATCCTCGTCCGCATAGTATTTTTCATTTCGCATTAAATCGTTCAGACGCAAAAGAACCGCGTCCACATTCAGACCTCGGATTCTGCTTTCCGCGTATCGCGCTTCTCTCGATTCCTTTTTGAATTGTTCCACCCAGGGAATCCGCGCGTGTCCGGTGACAAACACGATACACAGCAACAAAGTGACGCCGGAAGATGCTGCAAAAAATAAAGGCATAAAAAGGCTTTGTGCGATTACGAATAAAATCAACACGAACAAAGTTCCCGCAAACAAAAGCAGAAACGGGGTGAATGCGGTTCTTCGTTCCGAGTTTGCGCCGCTTCTCCAAGCCCAAATTCTGCGAAATAAAACGATCGGATACAGAAAGTTCTGAATGGTTCCTAAGATAAGAAGAATCAAAACGATATTGTGATAGGGGTCGTTCGGATTCTCCATCTTTAGGAAATTTTGTTTGGATACGAAGTCGCGCAGATAAAACGGGAACATCGTGGCTGCACTCAAAACGCAAGGGAATAAATGTACGGGAGAAAAACGATCGATTGTCTCTCCGATTAAATTTCGAAAATACAAATAGGTTAACGGACCGATTGCGAAGATAAACGGAATGTGCGTTTCCGCAATCCAAGCGAATCGAATCAGTCGATCGGACAATTCGAAGAAGATATGAAGCTGCACGACTCCGATGGAAAAAAATAAACACGATACGACTTGGTTTCGCAGCGGGGAAATTGTTAAACGAAATCGTTCGTTTTTCGTCGATGTATTCATGCGCTCGATTCGGGATTCGTTATTGCCCCGAATCGAAGTGATCCATTCGGATAGAGAAAGTAAGAAGGCGAGACCTGCTCCGAACGCGAGAAAGGAATACATGCAGGTATTGGGAGGCGATTCCCGCTTAGAGTCGAGATTTTTTTTGATCTTTAACCCGGAGGGAAGTCCGTCCGTATCCGCAAGGACGACTTCGGATTGAAAAATGCGTAGAATCGAATCATGAAAGCAACTCAGTTCAACTTCCATTCTCCCGTTCTCGTCCTCGAAACGTTCCGTAAATTCGGGACGCGGTTCGCGCAATTGCGGATCGCGTTTCTTCTTTTAGGAATCGTTGCGATTCTTTCTTGTTCGGTCTTTGCCGATCAACGTCAAACGGAAATTACCGGACCGGATCGCAAAGATGCGATTCATGTATCGGAAAAAATCCCCGCGTATCAAAGTAGGTTCGGAAGAACTCGTCCGGTTGTCGCTGTAGTCGGTGACAACTATATGACCGAACTTACGGATTATGTAATTCCGTATTCGGTTTTAACTCGTTCTCAGTCGGCCGATGTGTTCGCGATCGGAACCGATTCGGGAATTATGAATCTATATCCCGCTCTTAAAATACGACCGCAAGAATCAATCGCTTCATTTGACTCACGATTTCCCGAGGGCGCGGATTATGTGGTGGTTCCTGCGGTTCATCATTCCGATTCTCCCGTGCTTTTGCATTGGTTGAATCGACAAGCATCCAAGGGAGCGACTGTCATCGGAGTTTGCGACGGAGTTTGGGTCGTAGCCAACGCGGGATTGTTAAAGGGAAAGAAGGCCACCGGATTTTGGTATTCGTTAAACGACTTGGAAAAGAAATTCAAGGACACGAAGTGGGTTCGGAATCGAAGATATATCGCGGACGGAAACGTCATAACGACAACCGCCGTTACGGCCTCGATTCCGGTTTCGCTCGCTCTGGTTGAAGCGATAGCGGGTAAGGATCGTGCGTCGAAAGTCGCCCGAGAACTCGGCGTGTCCGATTGGAATCCGGCCCATGACAGTAATCGATTTCGCTTAACAATCGGCTCGGTTTATACGATTCTTTCCAACACCGTTTCTTTTTGGTCTCACGAAGAGATCGGAATCGGCGTCGCTCCGGGTGTGGACGAAATCAAGTTGGCCTTGGTTGCGGACGCGTATTCGAGAACGTATCGTTCTCAGGCGGTTTCGTTTGCAGCGTCTCAGGATACGATTCGGACGGCGAACGGTTTGAATCTGATTCCCGATCGAGTTTTCGGAAAGGACGACGCGGCCGATCGAATGTTGGCGGAGTTCGATTCCGCTCCGGCGGTCACGGCTCTGGATAAAACCCTGTCGCAGATCGCGGAGATTTACGGACGTTCCACCGCGGCATTCGTGGCTTTGATCCTAGAATACCCGCAATATTGAGAATATTCGAAAAATATTATCTTTCGTTTTTCAATTTTTCGATTTCTCGGATGAGTTCTTCCTTGCTGACGTTCGGGTCCGACTTTAATTTTCGGATCAGCTCGTCGGCCGTGGCTCTTTTGTTAACGGCTTTCCGGTCGATCGTTCCTTTGAGAAGAACCGGCGAACCTACGGAAAAGACGGCGATCTTTTTTACGTCCACGGGTTCTAGTACGCAGGATTGCTGAAACACTTCCGAAACTTTGTACGGAACTTGATCCTTGCCTACGAGGAAGATCATACCGGCTTTGATCAATTCGGTTTTGGAAAACACGGCCACGATTTTTTCATCCGAGGTCGCGGATGATTTATAAAAAACGACTCCGGCGATTTCATTGTCGACCGTGACGCTTTTTTGATTCACGGTCGTCGTGATTCTCCCTTGAAACGGTTCTCCGATTTTCGTAAAGACGTTCTTGCCGAACTTCAAAGACTTTCCGTCTGGAGAGATTTCCCCCAAAAGATTTCCGCTGGCCGTAACGTTACCCACTTCTCTGACTTTCGAAGCGGCGCCCATCTCGCTCAGTTTCCATTTTGTCGGATCGGATTCTCGGGCGCCCATGTGAAGTTGGTGATATTCCTGATACAAGGATTCCTGCAGAAGAATTTCGGTATCGCTTGTGACGACTCCGCCCGTTCGAATTCTCCACTCTTCTCGGTTATCGCTCGCGATAAAACTGAGTCGAACGATCAGCTTTCTTTCAAAGGAAAGATCGCCGTTCGCCTTCGGGAAAATGCTTAAGACTTCGATTCTCATCTTATCGTTTTTAGCCCATTCCGCGCTTTCCGAAGAAATATAGAAACCGGCTAAGTCCGGATTCGGAGGAATGGGTTTCCCTCTGAGGTTGCTTCCGCAACCGATCGACAAGATGCTATATAATAAAATTAGAATATATCCGATTTTGTGGTTCATTCGATTTTTCCGTGGTTTAGGATCTCCGTCCGCACCGAAGGGTAAAGTATCTTTTTTAGGAGACTTTCTTTTTTGCGGTCCGTCCCGAAAGCTTCTTTGAAACCTTCTTTTTCGGGGAAGAATTCTCTTTTTTGCCGGAATTCATATATTTCCTTTTGAGAGCTTCGGGGAGTTTTTCGATCGCATAACGAAGCATGGTTCGCGGCATTTGCTCCGCGTATTTGTCCAGAAAATCGGTCTCCGTTTTGAGGTCGCGATTTCCGACTTCGCGCAACATCCAGCCGACCCCTTTGTGGATGAGATCCTCGGAATCGTTCAAAAGTAGTTTAGAGATTTTTAATGTATCTTTGAAGTCTCCGTTTCGAATGAATGCGTATGTGGATAAAATCGAAATCCTGCGTTCCCAAAGATTCGAGGATTCGGAAAGTTTATAGAGAATCTTTCGATCCTTGTCCAAAAGAAATTCTCCGATCAAAACCCGTGAACTCAGATCCACCAAATCCCAATTATCGACGTGTTTTAGATGTTTCAGATAAAACGCATGCAGCGCTTTTCTTTCCGTTTCGTTCGCTTTGGCAAATCGATTACAAAGAATGAACAAGGACGTAAGTCTTTCCTCGTGAATCGGAGAGCGCAGAAGAAGTTCGATCTCCTCTAAAGGAAGATCCTTATGGGCTTTTGCGATCTTTCTTTGGTCGGGAACGACGATGCCGAGAAATACGTCGCCTTCCGCATATTCTCCCGGACCCGTTTTGAAAAATCGGGTTAAAAAATCCGCCTTGATCGGATCGCTCAATTTCTGAAGAGCCTTTTGAACGTCTCCGGCCTTTCCAAAATTCTTTGCGCTTGTCATCGTTCTGTGATAAAGTCGCTTTCTTCTTTCGCAATCGGTTTTTCGAAAAATCGTAAAACTCCGTGTGGAAAAATCGGGAAACGATTGACTTCCGTTGCGAAGGGGATCGAATTCTTGCGTTTCAAAAGCATTTGTTTATTCGGAGAATCTTATGTTCATAGGACATTATAGCGTAGCGTTTGCGCTTAAAAAAACGGTTCCCAAAACTCCTCTCTGGTCTCTGTTGGTGGGGGTCCAATTCGTCGATTTTCTGTTTATGATTTTCATCATGATCGGAGTCGAGCACATGCGTTTGATTCCTGGATTTACCGCGAGCAATCCGTTCGATCTTTATTTTATGCCGTATACGCATAGTTTGGCGGCCGCGTTCCTTTGGGCCTCGTTCGCGTTCGTCTTTTTCTATTTTTGGAAAAGTTCAGAAGATCGAAACACAAGATGGAAGGTGGCTTTGGCAGTTGCAATTTCCGTAATGTCGCATTATTTTTTGGATCTTCCCGTGCATACTCCCGATCTTCCCGTTCTGTCCGATTCGGGAACCAAGCTCGGATTCGGATTGTGGAACAATCTTTGGCTCACCGTCGGAATCGAAGCTGCGCTAACGATTGTATCCTTCGCTTATTATTTCAAGGGAAGCAAGCCGGGAGAAGGTTTTGCGGGCAAGTGGGGAATGTTGTCTTTGGGCGGATTCTTTCTTCTGCTGATATTGATCAATCCGTTCGCACCCGTGCCCGACAACATCTACGCGTTTGCGATTCAGGCTTTGTTTCTTTATACGTTGATTGCGATCCTAGGTCAGAAGCTCGACGAAAAGAGAATCTACGACGTATGAAAGACCGAAATAATTTCGAAAGTTGTTCCTTAGAGGACAAACAAGAAAGGTAGTAACCGGTCGATTCCGCTAAGAAACGCTTGTCAAGATCGGTCTTAATTTCAGAGTTAAGAATGTATGGCAAATCGGGAAGATTCTCAAAAGAAGACGCAAACAAAGAAACGTCCTCTTCATAACATCTACGGAAAAGAGATTCTAAAACAGCGTCTCGAAGCGGAGAATTTCCCGAGAACCACTCTTTCCTTCTATCGTTATGTCATTTTGGAAAACGTGGAAGAGCTTCGAAACGTTCTCTATTTGGAATGGGAAGCTCTCGGCGTTCTGGGAAGAATTTATATCGCGAGAGAAGGAATCAACGCACAGCTTTCCGTTCCATCCCACAATATGGAATCCTTTCGTAAGAATTTGGATTCTCGCGAATCGTTCCGGGACATGCCGTTTAAGATCGCCGTCGAAGACGATCATGAGTCCTTTTTAAAACTCGATCTAAAAGTAAGAAAGAAAATCGTAGCCGACGGATTGGACGACGACGCGTTCGATGTGACTAACGTTGGAAAACATCTTTCCGCGGAGGAATTCAACCGTCACCTCGAGGATCAAAATGCAATCGTAGTCGACGTAAGAAACCACTACGAGAGCGAGATCGGTCATTTTGAAAACGCGATTCTTCCGCAATCCGATACGTTCCGCGAAGAATTGCAGATGCTTCTGGAACTTTTAAACGGAAAAGAAGATCAGAAAATTCTAATGTATTGCACCGGCGGAATCCGCTGCGAAAAGGCGAGCGCGTGGTTGAAACATCACGGCTACAAGGACGTGAATCAGCTTCACGGAGGAATTATTTCCTACGCGCACGAGGTTTCGCAGAAAGGTCTCGAATCCAAATTCAAAGGAAAAAATTTCGTGTTCGACGGTCGCCTTCAGGAATCCATCGGAACGGAAGTGATTTCCGTTTGTCATCAATGCGGTGAAAAGAGCGACAGACACGTCAACTGCGCCAACCCGGGATGTCATATTCTTTTCATTCAATGCGAGAAATGTTCGACCGCGTTCGAGGGATGTTGCACGGAAGAATGCAGAACGATTCTTCATTTACCCAAAGAACAACAAAAGGAAATGAGAAAGGGCAAGTTGAACGACAATCGTTTCTTTACTAAGTCCAGAATTCGTCCGAAAGTTTCCGAGTTGTATCTGAATCAGAAACCTTTCGAAACGGCCTGAACTCCGAGAGACGAAGTTCTCTTGGACCAGAACCACGCGAGAGTGATACCAGCGATCGCGTGCCAGATTCCCCAAGTCGCCGCGATGATCGCCATACTTCCCTGACCGCCGAAAAACGCGAAGATCAATACGAGACCAAGTCCCGAATTTTGGATTCCGGTTTCGATGGAAATGCAGCGCGCGTCCTTTTCATCCAAGCGCATGAGCTTTGCGAAAAAATATCCCAGTAAAAACCCGGTCGAGTTCATTAGAAAAACGTAAAGAAAGACCTTGTTGATCACTTTTAAAAAGACCGAAAAATTTGCTGCGAGTGCGATCACAAGAAACGCGGCAAAGATCAGCGCGGAAAGAATTTTGATCGGTTTTTCGATCTTCTTCGTAATTTTCGGTAAGTATCTCTGCGTTAAAAGCCCCAATGCGATCGGAATCAAAAGAATCACCAAAATCGCTCGAAAGACATCCCACGGATTGAGGCTGATTTCCTTCAATGTGGCCTGAACGGGAGGATATAAATTTCCCCAGAAGAAGAAGTTGAACGGAGTCGCGACGATCGCAAGCGCGGAGGAAAAAGCCGTCAGAGAAATGGAAAGCGCGGTGTTTCCCTTGGCGACCGAGGTGATAAAGTTCGAGATGTTTCCGCCCGGACAAGCCGCTACGAGAAGCATTCCGAGAGCCACTCCCGGAGGCGGATTTAAGATCCAAAGCAGAAGATACGTCGCAAACGGAAAGAAAACGAACTGGGAAATAATTCCGGTTAAAGACGCACGCGGTTTTTCGAAGAGCAGTTTAAAGTCTTCCAATCTGAGATCCAAGGCGATCCCGTACATGATCAGCCCCAGAAGAATATTCAAAAAAACTAAACCGCTTTCGTTGAAGTTGATCCGAACCGCGTCGAGTTCCGTCATCGTTTTAATCCGCCCAAGCCACGAAGATTTCTCTAGGACCGGAAAACGGATGTCTTCCGTGGGAAACCGAATAGTTGTCGATCACCAGCACGTCTCCGTTTTGCCAAGAGAAAAGGGAGATGTTGTTCCAGAAAGCGTCCTGAATCTGTTTCAGTTCGGAAGAGGAAATCTCCTGACCGTTTCCATACGAGCAGTGTGTGTCCAAGTATTCCTTTTTCGTAGTGATCTTTTTTAAGAACGTTAGAATTTCGAGTGCGATCCCGACGAAAAAACCGCGGATCGTTTTTTGACGAGCGAAGATTCTCCAGTATTCTTTCCGCGCCGCGTCGATGTGGAACACCTGCGAATGATTGTGCCAAGCCAGAGATTTGAATTCCGGATGTTTACGAATCGCTAATGTAGTATTGACGAGTCTGAGATTGTCTTCTCCGTACCATTCCACGTTGAAGTTTTGTTTTTTGGAAATCTTTTCCACTTCCGCACGATCGGTGGTCTGGAACATTTCGTCCCAGCGTTTAGTTTTCCAAAACTGAAAACGGGATTTGTTGGAAGGTCCGTCGTACACTCTTGAATAACGGATTTTATTCGTTTCGAACTTATCGCGGATGGATTGAGGAACTTCCTGAAGAACCTTTCTTAAATCGGTGATCGGAGTTTCTCCGAATCGACCGGGAGCTCTGCCGCAATAGAAAAAAAGTTTCCGAGGAGGAGAATCGAGAAAGCTCATTTCAGCGTGCTGCATGATCGGATATGCGGGAGGAAGTTCGGTTGCAGTGAATGCGTATTTCGTAACTTGATTGCGGGGGGAAGTTCCCAAGTAGTTGTTCTTCAAGTTGGAATCCACGTTGAAGATTACGTCCTCGAAATCCTGAGGAGAAGCCACGTCGAAGCCTCTAAAAAGAATCGCGCCGTATTGTTTGAGGTCTTCGGTTAACGCGCGTTTGTTGGACTTGATCCATTGAATCAAAGCCTGTTTGCTTTTTTGGTCGGCCGTGTTCGGTTGATAAACGACAGGTAGCGGATTTTTAGAATCTATAAATCCTTTGGATAAAGTGGAGACTGACTTTGATTTCGTATTTCGAGCGGATGTCGTTTTAGATTTCGGTTTCGTTTGTGTCTTACTTTTTGCTTTGGGTTTGGATAGAGTTTTGGTTGCCATGGCGAATAACGTCCCCCGAAAGTTTTCCAGATCGTACTTTGGAATGGATTTGGAAAAGGTCTTTTTTAAGTACGATGAAGACTTGCTGTTTTTTAGACGCAAGGAATATTTGCTATAGTGGATAAAAATTTAATAAAATGGATACAGCTTGTTTCACAGAGATTGTGGGAACTCCTCAAAGAAGAAATCTCTGACTTCGTTCAGGATCTTCTGCCTATTGATCTTTAACGTACTTCCAAAATCTTCTTCATCGTGCATAAAATCTTTTGCCTTTGGATTTAAGGTCTTCGAGTCCGGTTCAGTTTTTGAGAAAAAGAATCTGTTAAAACGGAAAATAGTTGCAATCTTGAAAATTGCATCTTTCCTCAAATTTGGGAGAATTTCGATTCTTCCCTTGAAAAAGACGATGGCCTCTCTTAAAGCTTTAGCCTGGACGTGGTCCGTCCGATCGGGTCTTTTGATGTCGGCTTCTTTTGAAGAGCCGTTAACGATTCGTTCGCGTGGATTGAAACCTACTTGCGTGCATTTCAGAGAACGGTTTTTGTTTTGCAGTACGTTTTCAAATTTATATAAGGTGATTCATCATGAAATCCATTCGACTCGGTTTGATCCTTTTGTTCGCATCCGTTTTCGTATCGGTTGCGGTTTGTAAAAAAGCGCAGGCGCCTTCGTTGCCCGGCGATCGCAAGTCCCTCAAGATCGGAATTTGCCCCGGACCATACGGCGATCTTCTAAAAAAAGCGGTATTTCCGAATTTGGAAAAGAAAGGATACAAGATCGAGATCGTGGAGTTCAGCGATTATATCCAGCCGAATCTTGCATTAGAAAACGGTGATATTGACGCGAATCTGTTTCAGCACGCGGTTTATCTGAATAAATTCTCCAAGGATAAGAATCTGAATCTTTCCCCGATCGTTTCCGTTCCTACAGCGCCGATGGCGATTTTTGCCGGTAAGAGTAAAACGATCCAAGCCGTTCCGAACGGAGGAACGATCACTCTTCCGAACGACCCGACCAATCAGTTACGGGCGCTCAAGTTGTTTCAGGAATTGGGTTTGTTGAAAGTGTCTCCGAACGCGAACCCCGCCAAAGCATCGTTAAACGATGTCACGGAAAATCCTAAGAAGTTGGATCTCCGTCCTTTGGAAGCGGCTCAGTTGCCGAGATCCTTGGAGAGCGCTGAGTTGGCGGCGGTCAACGGAAACTTTGCGATCGCTTCCGGTTTGGATCTTACGAAAGCGTTGAAACTCGAATCTCTTGCGGAAGAACACAAGAACATCATCGTGGTTCGTTCCAACGAAAAGGAAGCGGTCTTTGCTAAGGACGTCGTGGAAGCTGTTCATTCTCCCGAATTCGCAAAGGTGATCGATTCCGACTTTCAAGGGTTTCAGAAACCGGATTGGCTTTTAAATCGAAAATAAACCGATTTCCGGTTTGATTTTGATACGGCGTCTTTTTTCAATCGAAGAAAGGCGCCTTCGCTCTTTCTTCGCTATGACTCAAATTCCCTTTTTAGAATTCAAAGACGTTTCCAAAACGTTTCGCTTAACAAAAGGACGTTCTTTTACCGCGGTGGATCATGTGAGTCTGGAAATTTCCAAAGGGGAGATTTTCGGAATCATCGGGACCACTGGCGCGGGGAAAAGCACTCTATTACGTTTTCCGAATCTTCTCGAACGACCGGATCACGGCCGCATCTTTTTGGAAGGTATGGATATAACCGATCTCAAAGGAAAGAATCTTCGATTACACCGTCAGAAGATCGGAATGGTTTTTCAACAGTTCAACCTCGCTTCCAGCAGAACCGTCTTCGACAACGTCGCCTTTCCGTTAAAGGCCGCCGGTTTTTCCAAAGCGGAGATCGCGGTTCGGGTTCGGGAACTTTTGAATTTGGTCGAGATCCCGGAAAAGGAAAACGTTTATCCCGCGCAGTTGAGCGGCGGACAAAAACAAAGAGTGGGAATCGCAAGGGCTCTTGCCAATCATCCAGAGCTCCTACTCTGCGACGAGCCGACTTCTGCCCTCGATCCGGAAACCACGAGATCCATATTAAAACTTTTGAAACAAATTCGGGAAAAACTTTCGATCACGATGTTGATCGTCACGCACGAAATGGAAGTCGTTCGCGAGCTTTGTGATCGAACGGCGATCATGGAAAAGGGAAAGATCGTCGAATCGGATCGAACGGATTCTTTCTTTGCGAATCCTAAATCGGAAGCGGCTAAAAAAATCATCGGTTCCAACGGCAACGGCAAATTCTTTTCTTCGGATCCGAGTCGCGCGACAACGGGAGATTCCATTCTATGAATTTAATCTTCGAAACTCTTCCTTCGGACGAATTTGCCAAGGCGTTTATCCAAACGTTTTGGATGGTGGGAATTTCCTTATCCGTCGCTATCGTTTTCGGAATCCCGCTCGGACTTTTGATTTATCTCACGGATAAAGGAATCTTTATCCGCAATCGGATTCTTCATTCGATTTTGAATACGATCGCCAATATCGTCCGTTCGGTTCCGTTCGTCATTCTTCTGGTCGCTCTTTTGCCTTTGACCCAATTCGTCACGGGAACGACGATCGGTCCTTTGGCCGCATCGGTTCCCTTATCCGTCGCGGCGATTCCGTTCTTAGCGAGACTCGTGGAATCCGCGTTACGCGAAATACCGGAAGGAGTTTTGGAGGCTTCCGTTTCCACGGGAGCCAGTCTAACACTGATTATACGGGAGATCCTGATTTACGAAGCGCTCCCCGGTATCGTCGCGGGAATTACTCTGACTACGGTCAGTCTTTTGGGTTTTTCCGCAATGGCCGGAATCGTAGGCGGGGGAGGAATCGGGGATCTTGCGATCCGTTTCGGATATTACCGTTACGAAGACGGAATCATGTTCGCAACCGTTGCGATTCTCGTAATCCTAGTTCAATTGATTCAGTGGTTCGGGGATTGGGTGCGGAGAAGGGTGGATAAACGCGGCGGTTAAGAACGCGACGCGTTTTTGCGGTTCTGTCGGCCAGAAAAAGGTCGTTTGCGGCGACGTTTATTCCGGAATCTATATTAGAATAACGTTTTATTCTAAATTTCGATGCAGATTTTTCCGAAATGTTTTCCCGATTTTAGCGAGTCGTAAGCCTGCGGAGCTTCCTCGAATTTAAAGATATGATCGACTACCGGTTTGATCTTGTTGGCTTCGACCGCCTTGTTCATATCTTCGAAGTTTCGTTTGCTTCCTACGATGATTCCTTGAATTCGAATTCCGTGCATCAGGATCGGAAACAGGGAGAGGTTGTTGCTTTCTCCACCCGCTAAAACTCCGATCAATGCGATCGTTCCCCAAGGTCTCGTGCAGGAGATCGATCTTTGCAGAGTTCCCGCGCCTCCGACTTCGATGATCAGATCCGCGCCTTTCTTGTTCGTGATCTTGCGGACTTCCTTATCCCAATCCGGTTTTTCGTTGTAGTTGATGACTTCGTCCGCTCCGAGCGCGGTGAGCTTTGCGAGTTTGTCGTTGCTGGAGGAAGTCGCGATGACCTTGATCCCCATCATTTTAGCGAATTGTAATGCGAATATGGAAACGCCCCCCGTTCCTTGGACGACGATCGTCCCTCCGGGTTGAATGTTTCCGTGTGTGATGATTGCGGTGTAAGCGGTGAGCGCTGCGCAAGGAAGAGTGGATGCTTCCGCAAAGGAAAGATGTTCCGGCATGGGAACGATTCCTTGTTCTCCGAAAATTCTATATTCGCTGAGAGTTCCATCGAGCGGACCTCCGAGCGTGTTGCGCAGCATATCGTTGTCCGGCGCTCCGTCGAGCCAGGTTTGCGCGAAGTTGGCGCAGATCTTGTCGCCGACTTTCCACTTCGTAACTCCCGGACCGACTTGCGCGATTTCTCCGGCTCCGTCCGAAAGAGGAACAAGAGGAAGTTTTTGTTTCGGGTTGTATCTTCCGATCGCCATCAGATAATCCCTGTAGTTCAAAGAAGCGGCTCTGAAACGGACGAGAACTTCTCCCGGTCCCGGAACCGGATCGGGGCGTTCCGCGATTTTTAAATTCTCCAGACCGAATTGATTTTGAACTTCGTAAACTCTCATGAGAGGATCAAATTTTCGGACGGACTTTAAGAAAACCATTTTTTGATTTCGAAAGGATCGATCGATTTCGCGGTACCGGCATCGTCTAAGCTATGAGAATCAGCTTCTCTTTTTCTGATTGCTCGCGGAGGCGTTTTGGAAAAGCTGGAAAGTGAGTTTATGAGCAGCGTTGCGGAAGTTCAAAAAGAAATCGTTTCCGAATTTTCGGAATGCACCGATTGGCAGGAACGCTATCAACTTTTGATCGAGATGGGAGACGAACTCGGTTCGCTTCCCGATGAAGCCAAAACTTCGGAGCGTTTGGTTCCCGGTTGTCAGTCCCGTGTTTGGATCGTTTCCGAAGAAAAGGACGGCAAGATCGAGTTTCAGGCCGACAGCGATTCAGCGATTACGCGCGGTATGATCGCTCTTTTGATCCGCGTTTTTTCGGGAAGAACCCGCGAAGAAATCAAAACCGCTTCTCTGGAATTTCTAAAAGAGATCGGTCTCGACAAACATCTTTCCATGTCTCGCAGAAACGGTCTCTATTCGATGGTCAACATTCTTCGGAATAGTTGAGACGGTAGAAGGTCATAAGCCCGCCCCGGACGGGGTTTGGTCGTTCGGATCGATACCATTTCTTAGATGACTTCCGGACGATCGGGAAGTTCGTTCGGGTTTTGTTTTCCCGGCGGAAAATGTTTCTGCAAAAGCTGCGTAAACGTTTCGATCGCAGTGAGAATGCTTTCGAGATACGAACCCGATCGGAAACCGTTCTGCATTTTGCCGCAGATTTCGTCTAACGTGTTTTGTCCGATCTTCTTGTAGATTCCCCGGTCGGCGAGCAATTCGATCCTTCGATCGGTGAGTTGAACGTAGATCAAAATCCCCGTGTTTTCTTCCGTATCCCAAACCCGTTTTTCCGAAAAGAGTTCCGCCGCTCTTCGTTTTGCGTCCAGGCCGAACAAAACTCTGGAAACGGGAAGGCCCGATTCCAGGATCACTTTGATTTCTCCCTTGTGTGAACTTTCGGATTTGGAAACCGCGGATTCGATTCTTTTTAAATCCTCCGCGCTGAAATACCGTTTGAATCGATAGGTCTTCGATTTGTCCGCGGTAAAGGAAAAAAGGGAGAAGATCGATTCCAGCCAGTGATTCAGAATTCTTTGCAGAAGAGAAGGTTCGGACGTATATTGCTTTATCATACTATTTGAATCCTTTTTACCAGCTTCCCGAGGCGCCTCCGCCTCCCGACGATCCGCCACCGCCGCTCCAGGAACTTCCTCCTCCCGAAGAACCCCAGGACGAACCGCCGCTTCCTCCGATTCCGCCTCCGTTCGCGAGAACGAAGAACCAGAGTAAGAACGCGCCCGGAATCAACAACCAAAGAGTGATGGACCAAAACAAACCGAGGATCACGAAGATGACGGCTCCGAATCCTCCGGAGAATCCGTTGCCGAACATCAGTCCGAACAATTTTCCGAGAATGACAAGAATGATGAATGCGGTTACGAGTTTATTCGGAAGTTCCGGTTCGAAATCCCCGTCGCCGGAAGAGGATGAATCGGAACCCGCTACTTTACCGCTCGCTGCGGGAAGTTCTTCACCGTCGATCTTTGCGATGAGCGCGTCGATCGCGTCCGAAATTCCTTCGTAGTAATTTCCGTCGCGAAACCGGGGAATCATATAATCTTCTATGATTCGTTTTGCGATTACGTCGGGAACCGCGCCTTCCAATCCGTATCCGACTTCGATCTTCGTTTTATGGTCGCCGATGGCGACGACGATCAGAATTCCGTCGTCGATTCCTTTGCGTCCTAGTTTCCAAGCCTCGAAGGTTTTGACCGCGTATTCTTCCACGGTCCAATCGAGAGTGGAGCCGACTACGAGGACCGCGATCTGACTTCCTTTTCTTTTTTCAAAGGCGACTAACGTGGAAGTGAGGATCGCCTTTTGTTTGTCGGTGAGCGTGGACGTCGTATCCGTGATCTGCGTGCGCAGCGGAGGAATGACGGGATCTTCCGCTTTCCATTCTTCCCTTAGGAGAAGAATGGAAGAATTTCCCGTTTTCAAAGTCCAGCCCGCGCTGAACGTAAAAAGCCAAATAAAGAAAAGGATTCCGAATTTCAACCGGATCATATTCAAAATTCTTAAAATTTAACTTCGGGCGGTTTGGAGATTTCCTTTTCGTTTTCGACCGTAAACGAAGGTTTTACGTCGAATCCGAAAAGTTTTGCGGTGAGATTGCTCGGAAATTTTCGGATTGTGATATTGTATTTTTGCACCGCTTGGATGTATCGGTTGCGCGCCACGGTGATTCTATTTTCCGTTCCTTCGAGCTGCGCCTGCAAGTCCCGAAAGTTTTCGTTGGATTTCAATTGCGGATAATTTTCCGCGACGACGAGCAAACGGGAAAGCGCGGAAGTCATCTGCGCCTGCGCCTGCGCGTATTTTTTGAAAAGTTCCGGATTGTTCAGAGTCTTCTCGTCCGCTTGAATCGAACCGACTCCGGCTCTGGCTCGGGTCACTTCGGTTAACACTTTTTCTTCCTGAGCCGCGTATCCTTTCACGGTGTTGACCAAGTTCGGAATCAAATCGGCTCTTCTTTGATATTGGTTCAAAACCTCGGCCCAAGACGCAGTGACGGCCTCGTCTTCTTCCTGGATCGCGTTATAACCGCAGTTGGTGGAACCCAAGACCGCGAGTGTGAGCGTAATCGCCAAAAACAACCTGGTTCGAATCTTCGTTTTCAAGAAATTTCTTTCTCCTGTAGAGGTGTAATTCTTTTACGATTAGACCCCGATCGTAAATCGAATTTTCATTCTTCAAAACGGAAAATCTTCTTCTATGTCCGTAAAGTCGTTCCCGTCCGTTTCGCCGACGGGAGAATTTCCTTCGGATTTTTTTTCAGGATTCGGTTCGGAAAGGCTTAAAGAAAGATAATTCTTTCCGGTGGCCGATTTTCGAATCCAACCCGCCAGGCGATAGGTTTTCCCTTCGAGAAGCACCTTGCCCGTGTAATCGGGTTGTGTTTCCTTTTCCTTGGTTGCATTACTAAAGAGACTTCCTTTCTTTTCTTTGAGTGCGTATTCCGCCATATTCGATTCTCCTTGTGCGGTCGTTTTAAGCCGCTTCCCTTGCTTTGCGAATTGCTTCTTTTTCGAGCGCTCTTTTGCGGATTTCTTCGATAAGTTTGTCCGCGAGAATTTCCGCGATCGCTTCGATTCTTTCATCCATCCATTCTTGATTCATTGTGGTTTGCATTGGTGTTGCCTCCGATCTGAGATTCAGAATACGATTTCCCCCGGACAAAAAGCCGAACTACGAGATGTGTTCGGAGGTTTTTTTCGAATTTTTTTTCGAAACGGAGAACGGATTTCTCGGATTTCTTCGATAAAACCTTTGACCTTTATCGCCGACGGAAAGAATAAAGGGCGGATTTTCGGTGACTACGTTATGCGGATAAAATCGGATTCTTTAGAATTGGAGCGGTATCGGGAATTTTTCCTGAGCAGCGCCGAAGGAATCTGGTGTTTCGATCTCGATCAGCCTCTCGATACGAAACAAAACGAAACGAAACAGCTAACTCATCTCCTAACACACGCTAGACTGACGATCTGCAACGATTCCATGGCGAGAATGTACGGTTATTCCGGTCCTTCCGAAGTGATCGGCCGAACACTTTCGCAGCTCGTACCGTCCGATTCTCCCGAAGATCTGGAGCCGTATTACGCGTTTATCCGCGCTTCATACAATATGAAGGATTTTGAATCCAAGGAATCCGATCGGTTCGGAAACTGGAAATACTTTCTGAACAGCGTAGTCGGCGTGGTTAAGGACGGAAAACTCGTTCAGATTTGGGGATCGCAGAGGGATATCACTCCTTTGAAACGATCCGAGGATCAACTCAAGTATTCGCTTTTTTTACAGAGCAATCTCACCGAAATCTCCAAAAGTTTCATCACGCTTCCTCCGATGGAATTGGACGTCGCGATCCGCAACTCGATCGAAAAGGCAGGGAGAATCTGCGGCGCGGACCGCGCTTATATTATAGAATACTCGAATACTCATAAATTTCTTTCCAACACATACGAATGGTGCCGCGAAGGAATCCCTTCTCAGCTTCAATACTTCCAGAATATTCCCGTGCAAAATCTTCCCGCCGATCGATTCGAACAGATACGAAAGGACGGATACATCGCGTTCAATTCCGTTCAAGAAATCGAACGGGAGAATTCTTTCCTGAGCGAGTTGATTCTTCCGAGAGGAATCCGATCGTTGCTCGTCATCCGGTTGACGTATGAAGGAAAGGAGATCGGTTTTTTCGGAATCGATATGGTGCGGGAAGATCGGACTTGGACCGAAGAGGAGATCTCCATTCTCGGTTTGATCGGCGACTTGATCGTTCTCGCTTTCGATCGCAAAGAAAAGGAAGGAACCTTAAACGCATTCTACGATCGCATGCACTACGATCTCGAACTCGGACGACTTACGCAGCGGTCCCTTGTCGATCGAACGTTTCCCGATTCGAAATACTTCCGTATGGAAACATACTTTCGTCCGTTTGAAAAAGTGGGCGGGGATGTGATCAGCACGATCGAAAACGAGGACGGAAGCATCGACATCTTATTCGCGGACGTTTCGGGTCACGGGATTTCTTCGGCGATGGTTTCGGGAATGGTCGTGATTTCGTTTAAAAATTCTTCCCGAATCGGATTGTCCCCCGCCGAGGGCCTAAGTCGAATCGTGGAAGACCTCAAACCTCTCGTCGTCGATCATCATATCTCCGCGGTGCGCGTGAAGTATGTTCCCGAATCGAAACGTTTAGTCTATTCGTATGCGGGACATCCTCCGATTCTTTTGTTTCGAGACGGAAAACGGATCGAACTCGACGGAATGAATCTTCCTCTTCTTGCGTTTGAAGGAGCGCAGTATTACGATCAATCCATCGATCTTTTACACGGGGATCGGGTCGTATTCTTTTCGGACGGGATGTATGAGATCTTTGACGCTCAGGGAGAACTTTTGGATCTTCCCGGTTTGATCTCCATCCTGGAAGAATATCTCGATACGGAATCCATCGAAGATTATATCGAGTTGATCGTATCGGATCTATTCGCGTATTCGGGCGGAAACTTCGGAGACGATATTGCCTTAATGATTTTAGATATTTATTAAGCAAAGAATCCGTTCTTGCTTTCAAAATCGCAGTTCGATTTTTATAGATCGATTCTTTTTAATAAAAGGAGAATGTAGGAACTCCTTCGTTTTCGAAATTGAATCGATTTCTATTGTTCATTTCGCAATAAAATGATTTAGCTTATAAACTGGTGGGATCAGTCTTGAAGATCGACCTATAATTTTCATAACAAAGGGAATTACTTTTTTATGAATCGATCTACAGCGCGTTCCCAAATATTCTTTTCGTGTATCAGAAAGAACAAGCTGCAAGGCTCTGTCCCGGTTTTGGGACAGGTTCTTATGGTTTTGTCTCGGCTGATCGCCGGACTTTTTCTTCTTACTTCTTGTTCCGAAGCGGAACGGATCAGCATCGACGCTTCTTCGACCGCCGGATTATTGCTTCAGGGCGGAGTAGAAGCTTCTCGAAATCGAAGCGGTGCCACACCCGATTCCAAAGAAATCACTTCGTTTCGATTCAACGCGGCCGAAAATTCGTTTGCTGCCGACTTTGTCGGAGAAATTTCAGGAACACAGATCACGGTTTCCGTTCCGTTTGGAGCGATTCGTCGTTTGAAAGCGACGTTTGCAAACACGGGAGCGGGGGTTCAGGTCAACGGAGTTTCGCAAACGAGTGCACAAACCGAAAACGATTTTAGTTCTTCCCTTGTATATCGTGTTACCGCAAAGAACGGGAGTTTTACCGATTACACCGTAAACGTAATTCCGACATTTCGTCTAACGGACGCGGGACAAACGAATTGTTATTCCACTTGTGCCGCCGATCCCGGTCAGGATGCGGCTTATACGACGGGAGTTCCCGCGTCCTTTCAATCCAATGTAGTTTTATCCAGCTATTCTCCGCAGCCCGTTACGTTTGATCGTCAAACCGGGTTGATCTGGAAAAATTGTCCGGCCGGATCGTCGAACGTATCCTGCTCGACGATTTACAATTATACGCAGCCGACCGCTTCTTCTTACTGCACCGGTTTGAATTCTATGAATGCGGGGTCCGGTTACGCCGGACTTCAAGGTTGGAGATTGCCTAACATCGAAGAATTGATCAGTCTCAGTACGTTTAAGACTTCGGGAGCCTCGGCGTTTATCGACACGGCGGATTTTCCGAACGGGCTCGGGGGATATTGGTCTAACGATACGGACCAGTCCGATTCGAGCAAGCGTTGGGTTTTTAATTATACGAACGGCTTGAATTTTTCTCAAGACACGAACGCCGGTTATTATGTGCGTTGTGTTACCGGAGGCTCTATGCCGGCTCGTTCCTATTCCGACTTGAATGACGGGAGTGTTCGAGACAATCGGACCGGACTCGTTTGGCAGAAATGTTCCGTGGGACAAACTTGGTCGTCCGGATCTCCGTCCTGCACGTCCGGAACGGCCACGATTCATAATTGGACCTCAGCTTTGATCACATGCGGAACTTCGAATCTGGCGGGAAAATCGTGGAGGCTTCCGAATGCACATGAATTGATAAGTCTTGTGGATTTTACATCCCCCTCTTCGGGCGCGAAAATCGACGCAAGCGCGTTCCCCAATACCCCGCCGACCGGAATTTATCATACGAGCAATTCCAATCCTGGAATCCATGTATTTCGTGTTCGTTTCGGAGATGCGCGGATCGATACGACGGCGGTCAGTACGCAGAATTACGTTCGGTGTGTTACGGACTGAATTTGCTTTCGTAAGTCGTAACTCTTCCTCTCTTTTTGCGATCGCTTTTGGAATCGCATTCAAAGATTTTCATCGGACATCGAAAAGATGTTTCGATTGTCTGTAGCGTTTCGAATGACAAAGGTTGCTTTGATTTTAAGCAATTTTTGAGCAGAATCCTCTTTTCTACGAGAGAATTCCAATTTTTCCTCGAAAAGCGTTGACCCCCTTGAACGTTAGTTTGTCTTATAAAAGAATATTCGAACGATTATCATTTGGATGTTTCTAATATATAAGATAAGCATCATGCGCTCCTTAACTCGTAGCTTCTGGATTTCTTCCGTATTGATTTTGATTTCATGCGCGCAAGCGGACAAGATCAGTTTTGATTCTTCTTCAAACGCCGGACTTTTACTGCAAGGCGGTTTGGGAATCATCCGTAATCTCGGATCGGGAACCGCATTCTCTTCGTTTTCCTTTTCCGCTACGGAGAATTTTCTTTCTCAAGATTATCCGACAGTCGTCAACGGAACGAATATTACCGCAACGGTTCCGTACGGAGTTGTCGCCCGGCTTAGACCGACGTTTACGGTTTCCGCCGACGCAACGGTCAAGGTCGGAGAAATGACTCAGATCAGCGGAGTCAGTTGGAACGACTTTTCAAGTCCCGTGACTTATACCGTCATTGCGGGAAACGGAACCAAACAAAATTATACGGTTACCGTTTCCGTTACAAACCCGATCACGGACGCGGGGCAAAAGATTTGTTATGACGGAACTTTGAATTCGATTCCTTGCGGCGGCACCGTTCATCCGAATCAAGATGCGGATTTTCAAAACGGACCACAGGCTTCGTTCGTAAAAACCGTGTTTCCCGAATATTCTTCCCAGCCCGTGGTTCACGATAAGATTGCGGGACTTGCCTGGAAGTATTGTCCCGAAGGCACAAATCCAATCGACTGCAGTGGAACGAATTCTCAACATTCGTATGCGAGCGCGGTTGCCGCCTGCGACGCGTTAAACGCCGGTAACGGTTACGCGGGTTATAAGTCCTGGAGAATTCCATCCGTTCAAGAATTGTATTCGATTTCCACTTACGAGAATCCGACTCCGAGCCCGTATCTCGACGTTGCATTCTTTCCGAATTCTTCCCAAACGTTTTGGTCCGGGACCGCGGTCGCAACTCCGGGTTCAAGTCGATGGACGTTTAATTTTACGCAGGGAACTTCGAGCAATCTTTCCGAAACCGGATCGCTTCCCGTGCGTTGTGTCGTAAGCGGTGCGTTTCCCGCGAAACAATTTGTGGACATGGGAGACGGAACGATTTTGGAAAAAACCTCCAATCTTCGTTGGGCTCAGTGTTCGTACGGACAATCGGGAACGAATTGCTCGAGCGGAACGTTAACCAACATCGCGCGTCAGGCGGGTCTGCAATTCTGCGCGAACATTGCGACGAGCGACGGAAAACCTTGGAGACTTCCGAACGTTCACGAGCTTCGTTCGATCGTCGAATACGGATTTACCGTAGGAAACGGAGTGATCGATACCGCGTATTTTAAGAATAATCCCGTGAACGTGACGTATCTCACGAGCAGTGCAAATCCGGACCCTTCCAATAAGAATTTGTTTCTGATGGATTTCGTCTACGGTCCGATTTCTTTAAGTTCCTTTTTGGCGACTACCGCGGCGATCCGCTGCGTCAAAGACGGACCTTAATTTTAGTACATTCTAACATTAGAATGTACTGATTCGTCGGATCGGGTTTATTTTGCCAGGTCCGTCTCTCGTTCTTCCGGCGTTTTTACGTTTAGTTTATCGTGATTTCGGCGTTGTCGGCGTCTTCGGAAATTTCTTCACCTTGATTTTTTGGGTTCGATGCGGCTCCGTTTGCCTCCGCCGTTCCATTTGCAGCCGGTGCTGATTCTTTTATAGTCGTTTCCGATTTTTTCTTTCCGATGGAAAGAACTCCAGCCAACACCAAAACCGTTCCGGCCATTCCGGAGGACGTGATGGGTTCTCCTAAAAAAATCCATGCAAGCAGGATCGTAGACATCGGGCCGACCGAGCCGACGATCGCGGCTCTTCCCGAACCGATCATCCGAATCCCTTCCGTCGTAAAGTAGGCGGGGATTACGGTCGTCAAAACTCCGAGCGCCAGTCCGTATAAGTAAACGGGTACGGGTTGTATGAGCGCCGCAGGATTCTTTACTGTAAAGAAATGAATCACCACGATCATACCGGACAAAAGCATAAGATACGACGTAAAACGGACCGAACCTAATTTCGGAATCAAGGATTCGCTTCCTACGAGATACAACGAATAGGCGACGGCGGACGCGAATACGAGCAGAACTCCTTTGCTCGCTTCGGGGCCTTCGGTTTGAATGTCTCCGATAAACGCGATCGCGATTCCCGAATAAGTAAGAAGAATCGCGAACACTTCCACGGCCTTGATCTTTCTTTTGTAGAGCAAGGAGCTGATCACGAGGACGATCGTGGGATAGACGAATAAGGTAAGTCTTTCCAATCCCGCGGAAATATATTCCAAACCCATAAAGTCGAACAAACTCGCGAGATAATATCCTAAGAACGCGAGCGCAAAAATTAGAGCGACATCCTTTTTGGTAAGGGCGGCGGAAGGTTTCGAATTTCCCGAACGATACGCAATCCAAGCGAAGAACGGAATCGCAAACAACATTCTAAGAGCGAGAGCGGTGATCGAATCGATTTCGTATCGATAGACGAGTTTTACGAAGATCGCTTTTGCGGAAAAGAAAACCGCTCCGGCAAGCACGAGCGAGGCTCCTAAAAAAGGTTTCCATCTGGGTTCCGGGGCTTCCATAAAACCATGACTTATTCCCAGGGGCTTTTAAGAAAGATATTTCCGTCCTCATCGACGGAAGGGAAGAATGGAACTCCCGATTCCGCATTTTTTCGTTTTAATTCTTTGATCTTTCGGATTTGAACGTAACAATCGCTGAGAAAGAATGCGTGGCCGCATCCGAGTAAATGATAACCTTCGTGGATCAACGTGCCGTTTGAACCTCCCGCCAGCCAATGCGAAAGGGTTCTTGTCTGACCGAGAATATAACCCCTCGTTCCGGTTTTTGTTTCCACGGCTCCTAAAACCTGAAAGCTGGGAATTCCCAAAAACGCCAAAAAGATTCCGACGAGTTCGAACGCCGTATCGCTGAATTTTCCGCCCGCGACGGCGAGAAGCCGATCGCATCGGCTCGGAAGCGCTGCGGCAAAAACCCGATCCATGATCGCCATTCCGGTCCAGCCGGGACGTTCCCAATCCTGGACTTCGCTTAACAAAACACGGATTTTATAATATTCTAATTCTTGGTTCCAGGCTCCGATCAGTTCGATCAATTCTTCCTTGGAAACCTTCACGTCCTTCCAGACGCAGAGACGAAGCGTTTCCTCCTTTCCGAAGTCGATTTCCTTCCGTACGGCTTCCCGATGAAAACCGATCGTCGTACAGGAAAACTGAACCGTGCAGAAAAGGATGAGAAACGCTTTTTTCAGTCGTAAAATTCCTTATTTAGAATCGGGAACTCTGTGCATCCAAAGAGAAAAGAGCGCTCCGGTTGCAAACATGATCAAACTGTAAATCGCCGAAGGTACGGCCATCGCCGGACTTTTCAGGATCGAACTCGCGATCGCGATTCCGAGGGTTCCGTTTTGAATTCCCACTTCGATCGTGATGGAGGTTCTTTGGGATTGAGTGACTCTCATGATCGTCGCACCGATAAATCCCAACACCATCGTAATCAGGTTCAACGCGAGGGAAGCGGGACCGACTTGGATGAAATACGGAATGATGTTGTTCCGTTCGCGGATGATCGCTCCTGCAATGATCAGCACGAGAAAGACTCCGGAAAGAATCTTGACCGTCTTTTCGAACTTCCGAGACAACTCCGGTTTTTTCGCGTTGAGAATCATCCCGAGTGTTACCGGTAAAACGGTGATCAAAAAAATCTGGAGAATGGTTCTCGGAATATCGAGTTCGATCATCTGACCCGCGCCTAGAAAATGATGCATCGAAAAGTTCAGAAGAAACGGGATGGAAAGAACGGTGATGCAGCTCGTGATTGCGGTTAACGTGATCGAAAGCGCCACGTCTCCTTTAGCCAAGTGCGTGATTAGGTTCGAAGTCGCGCCGCCCGGACAGATCGCGAGAAGCATCAGACCCACGGCGAGTTCTCCCGGAAGACCGGCAACGCTGGCGATGATCCAGCCGGTGATCGGTAAAAGCAGAAGCTGCAACGTAAGACCGGTTATCACGGCCTTGGGAAGGACGAAAATTCTTTTGAAGTCGGCGATCGTAAGAGTCATCCCCATTCCGAGCATGATAATGCCTAACGCGATCGGGAGAAATACGTCTGTCAGCAAATTGGATTCCATAGTGAACGACCTATTTTTTTTGTTTCGAACTCTATATTGAATTTCGAATATCCAGTCCAGAGGAATTTTCGGATTTTATAAATTTTACGTTTCGAATTTCCTTTTTATCGAACGTTTGAACGAAAAATAAGGAAATAAATTTCCGGGTTTCCGTTGTATGATAAAGGGAAAACGATGAGAAACTTAAAAATCATTTATACCGCGCTTGTAATCGGCTTAGTCGTGTTCGGCGGATTTTTCGTGTTTCTTGCAAATTCGAACGGAACTCTTCCGAGCGAAATGAGTGTAATCATTTTGGCGGTTACGGTTTTTCTGTTGCCGGTCGCCTGGTATGTTCCTCTCTTCTTCGCCAAAAAGAAGATGATTCAGGATGATTTGGGACCGAAGGAAAAATTCGTTTCGTATTCTCAGTCTAAAATTCTTTCCGCGATGTTTGCGGAAGCGGGTTATACGATCAACGGGGTGTTTTATTTCGTGACTTCCGATTCGATTCACTGGATCGGAATGGGAATATTCTTCGTTGCGATGCTTCTTTTGTTTCCGAGAGGAAAAGAATTCTCAAGTCTTTATAAATCCTCCGAATTTCCGCCGTAACGGCCGTTCCGTCGGTTCAAAAAAGAGGTGATGAATTTCCGAATTCCGAAAATTCTCGTGTTGCATGGCAGAAAATTCTAACTTGAACGGAAAACAATCGTTCAAAAGAAAGTTTTTAATTTGGTTGATTCCGTTTCTCGTCGTCAATCTGCAAAGATTGATCGGTCTTACTTCCCGCCGAGTCAACATCGGAGACGAAAGTCTCGCTAAAATCCGAAAGGAAAAAAAACCTTACATTCTTTCCATCTGGCATACGAACGTTCTTTATTCTCCGTATCTCAATAAGAACGCAGGTGCGGCCGTTTTGATTTCCGAATCCAAGGACGGAGACTTTATCAACGAAGTCGTACATCGTTTCGGTAATTACAGCATTCGAGGAAGTTCTTCCAAGGGCGGTTCCAAAGCTCTCAAGGCCTTATTCGTTCATCTTAAAAAAAATCTTCCCGCGGCGATCACGCCCGACGGTCCGAGAGGTCCGGCTTTTGTGGTGCAGCCCGGTTTGATCGCTTGCGCTCAGGTTTCCCAAATTCCGATCATTCCGATGCACTACGAATGTACGCGTCAGTGGATCGCGGAAAAAGCTTGGGACAAACATAGAATTCCGAAACCGTTTACGACGTTCGTCGTTTCCTACGGCGAACCGATTCTCATTCCGAAAAAACTCGACGAAAAAGGTTTCGAGGAAGCGCGTATAGGCGTGGAAAAAGCGATGATGGAAAACCGTCAACGGGCGATCGACAAAGCGGAAGAATTAAGAAATCAATAATATTCTAATTTTCTTTCGCGTGTTCCTTTAGGATCCGCTTGACTTCGAGGAACGTGGGCAAGTGGTTCTGGACGGAATGTTCGGATTCGATCAGCATTTCCGATTCCGGATGATCCAGATGAGAACTTTCATACGGAACCACGGAGTCGCTGATCCAATCCAGATCCGCGAGTTTGGAATTTCCGATGATGGAATGAAATTTCACCTGGGGTTTAAAATTTCCGGTCACTTTCATAAACAGACTTTTCGGAGCGAGTCCGTCTACTCCGTAAACGCCTGCGACCAATTCTCCCTTTTTGTGGGTCGCGTTTAAGAACGCAAACCCGTATTCGATTTTCTTTAAGACTTCCTTCGGCAACCGAAAGACGAACCGAGCGATGGTTCCGAAAATTCCTTCCGCGAGATTGGAGCCTCGGTGCGGAGTCGCGATGAACACGGCTCTTTTGACGAAAGGAACCGGTTTGAACTCCAGAACCTTTTTGATTTCCTTGCGGGATTCTTCGTTCAAGGAATCGAAAACGCTGCGCGGGATTTCGGCCGCCGCCATCCATTCTTCCACGCTGCTTTCGGTGACTGCGAGTTTGGCAACGAGTCCGCCCATGCTGTGACCGATCAGAACGGCTCGATCGAAATTCTTATTTTCGTTTTTAGGATCGTATGTCTTCCGTAAATCATATAATGTTTCTCTAAAGTCTGCGGCGGAAAAGACCATGGGCATCGCGGTCGGATACCAATAAACGCAGAATTGATACTTCTCCTTGATGGCGGGATCGGACAGAAGTTCGTTGATCATCGGAAACCAAATGAACGGAGAAGAAGCGAGTCCGTGCAGAAATACGACCGGAATTTTTTTCTTGTGATAGGGATAAACGAGATACAAACCTTTTCGGGTGATCGCCGTTTCTCCGTCAAAAACCGAAAGCAGATCGTCTCGTTGTTGCGCGATCGTCAGCATGTAGGCGAGCGGAGTCGTCGTATCGCTTTCCAAAGGAAGATCCATCCCGTCCAACTGAATGCGGTCTCGAAACACTGGATCGTAGACGTGAATCTTCGCTTTAAGGTTCATTAAATCACGATTTCCTAAATAAGATTCTTCTAAACTAATGAACGCGGTTGCGGGATACGCTTGTCCGACTCCGGCGATGAATTCGTATTTGGTTCGCTCCGTCTGTGATCCGTCTTGCGGAAATTTTCGATTGAGAATCAGAGGAGTTCCGATTCCGTATTTGCTGATGTGATTGGAAAAACCTTTGACGCGATAGTCGTAGGCGACTTCTACCTGCAGAAAATTCTGCGGACTCCAAGCGGATTCGGTTTCCGCACCGATCATCTCCAGGGTTCCCCGAATCAAAGGAAGGTTTAAGTCGGTGATGCTTGCGAGTTTGCGGTTCTTCTTCGCATAACGCACCAACTGTGCGAGCGACCGGTTGTACGTAAGAAGCGCGAATCGAAACTCCGCCGAAAACGGATCGGGAGCGGGACTCGCTTTCTTATCGAATAAATACGTATATGCGTAAACCAAAGCCGACGCATACATCTTCGCGAACTGAGGATCCTCCATATCCATTTCGTTTCCGGTGAGATAACAGAGTTCGGAAAGGAAGTAGGAGAGTTCTCTCGACTTGTGTGCGAGAAGAAGATTGTCCAAATCGTAGATGACGACTAACGGATCGCGTTCGAACTTTTCGAAGAGATCGTTGCTCTTTAAATACCGAGTCGTAAGGAGACTGAGTTTGTTCGAGGAAACGCTGCTGCTGTTGACGAGTTTTTCCTGTTCGAACTGGGAATAAACGGAAGTAGAATACGTGGCACAACGCAATAAAGAAAGCGATAGAAGCGTCGTCCAAAAAACGAATTTCATCAAGCGGAACCTTGATCTCACCAATACCAGAATCCGAAGCGCTGACAAGCTAAAAAGAAAATCGGAACGTTTTTACCATAGACAAAGTTTCTTCCCGCAACGATTCTTGCTTCCGTGAAATTCTTTCCAAGCGTTTTGATCGTCTTTTCTTTTTTGATTTCTTCTTGTTCCGTCTCGAAGGGAACCGGGTTCGGTCCGGGGTTATGGCAGAAAGAACCTGGAAGTCATTCCGTCGTCGCGGGAACTCCGATTCCGATCGTGTTCGTTCCCGGGTATAAGGGTTCGGAACTCTTTCAAAAAAACGAGGACGGTTCTTGGGACCGTTTGTGGCTCAGTCCTTGGCAGGCTCTCAATCTTACCGTTCCCGATCTGACTCTCAAAAAGAACGATCGAATCGAAGCGGGAGGAATTTTGACCTCGGTGACTTTGATTCCTTCCTTGATCGAAGCGAAAGTCTACGAGCCGTGGTTACGGTTTATCTCCTCGTTAGGAACGGTAAAGTTGTATGTGTTCCCGTACGATTGGCGCAAGGATAACGGGGAGAATTCCCTAAAGTTAGAAACGTTTTTGGAAACCGTTCAAAGGGAGAATGGCGTATTACCCGTGTTAGTCGGTCATAGCAACGGCGGAAATCTTTCCCTTTCCGTGATCCATCGAAGACCGGATCTCGTTTCGAAGGCGGTTTTTGCGGGAGTCCCGTTTCGAGGAGGGATCGGATTTATGGAAGACTTGATCTCGGGAGTTCCCACCGGATTGAATCCCGAGATCACGAGCGCTTGTGTCGTTTCGAGTTTCATTTCGGTTTATACGTTTTTTCCGAGAGAAGGAAGTTTCGACCTCAAGGACGCCATCCAGGACGCGGATCGCAAAACGATTCCATTCCGTTTTTTTAATGCTTCCGATTGGGAAAAATACGAATTGGGCCCGTATTCTCACGAAGCGCATTGCGAACCTCCTCCATCGTTGAAGGAGTTTCAATCCAGATTGGATTTGGCTCTTGCGTTTCGGAATTCTCTCGAAATCCGAAAAGGAAACAAACTTCCTCCCGCTCTTGTGATTCATGCTAAGAATCGAATGACGATGCGCACCCTTTTACCCGAAAAGATTCCGGATCATTGGATGTGGGATTTTAAGAATTCGATCCGCGCGCCGGGAGACGGAAGGGTTACGTTCGAGAGTTCGATTCCTCCCGATGAGGTCGCTTATCAAAGTTTTATCACGGAAGCGGAACATTCGGATCTTCTAAACGACCCTAAGGTTTGGGAAAGAATCGCTGCGTTCTTGAAGGAATGAACTATATTTTCCATTCGAAAATAAATTCTCCTTGAGGAACTTGGCGGCGTTTTTATATTTCCGTTTCGCGGGATAAGCGTGCAAAGCCCGTTCTTTGGAAACTCTTTCGTTTTACGTGCATAGGAAAAAGGAAAATGAAAATCACGGCACACAAACTCGTCGACGAACCCGAATTTAAAAAGCTTGTTTCAACGCGTTGGATCGTAAGCTTCGGTCTGCTTGCGCTCCTATTCGCATCGTATTACGGATATATTCTTATCGTTGCGTTTTACCCCGAATTGTTGACCCGTAAAGTGGGAACGTTTTCCAACGTGGGAATTCTCGGGAGCGCTCTCGTCATTTTATTCTCCTGGTTCTTGACCTTGATCTACGTCTTTTGGGCGAATCGATCCTATGATCGCAGCGTTAATTCCTTAAAAAAGAAACTCGAGGATTGAAAATGGAATCGCAATTAGGACAACCGAACTTTTTATCCATTCTATTCTTCTTTTTGTTCGTCGCGTTCACGTTAGGCGTAACATACTGGGCCGCGAAAAAAACCAAAACCTCGAGCGAATTTTACGCTGCGGGAAGAAGCATCACCGGTTTTCAAAACGGATTGGCCTTATCCGGAGATTTTATGTCCGCGGCTTCCTTTCTCGGAATTTCGGGCATGGTTGCATTAAAAGGTTATGACGGAATGTTATACGCGGTGGGTTGGCTCGTAGGCTGGCCCGCGTTGTTGTTTCTCGTCGCGGAACCTCTGCGTAACTTGGGAAAGTTCACGTTTGCGGACGTGGTCGCGTATCGACTCAAACAAAAACCGATCCGCATCGCCGCCGCGATCGGAGGAATTCTCGTTACGTTGACGTATTCGATCGCGCAGATCGTGGGTTCCGGCAAACTCATCAATCTGATGTTCGGTCTTCCGTATGAAATCGCGGTGATCACCGTCGGAGTCGTTATGCTTCTTTACGTTTTGTTCGGAGGGATGATTGCGACGACTTGGGTTCAGATCATCAAGGCTTGTCTGCTTTTGTTCGGCGTAACCTTGCTTACGGTCTTATCCTTGTCGCATTTCGGATTCAGTTTGGAAAATTTATACGGAGCGGTGGATCAGAAATTCGGCAAAAGTTCCTTGGAGCCCGGCGGATTGGTCGCCAATCCGATCGACGCGATTTCTTTGGGACTTGCGTTGATGCTCGGTTTATTAGGACTTCCTCATATTCTAATGCGCTTTTATACCGTACCCGACGCGAAGGAAGCCCGTAAGTCCGTGGCCTACGCGACTACGTTTATCGGTTATTTTTATCTGATCATTCCGATCGTAGGATTTTCCGCGGCCGTGCTGATCGGAAGGGAACCGATCGCAAACATCGATAAGGGTGGAAACATGGCCGCCGCGTTGTTGGCCGAACTTTTAGGCGGAACTCTGTTGATGGGATTTATCGCGGCGGTTGCGTTTGCTACGATTCTTGCGGTGGTCGCAGGATTGACCTTGGCGGCGGCTTCAACGATTTCCCACGATATCTATGTGAACGTCGTAAAGGGAGGAAAGGCGACGGAAGGAGAGGAAGTCGGTTTAGCAAAAAAGGCCACGATCGCATTCGGAATTTTGAGTATTCTTTTCGGAATCCTGTTCAAGGATCAGAACGTCGCGTTTTTAGTCGGACTTGCGTTTGCGGTGGCCGCCAGCGGAAACTTCCCGGCGCTCTTCTTGTCCATCGTTTGGAAAAATTTCAGCACGGTCGGCGGAGTGGTCTCGATCTTAACCGGTTCCGTTTCCGCAGTTCTTTTAATCATACTCAGTCCGACGATTTGGGTGGACGTGTTCGGTTTTGAAAAAGCGATCTTCCCGTTGAAAAATCCTGCCGTCGTATCGATGACTCTTTCGTTTTTCAGCGCGTATGTGTTCTCCAAATTCTTCCCGGAGGAAACGGCACAGAAATTGTACGAATCGGAGAAAATAAGAACGTATCTTGGAATCGGAGCGGAGTAGGGATTGGCTCGGTTTTCAATCGCAATCATTGCACCTAAACTTTGTTAGGTGAATTTAATTCTGATACGGTTTTGACTTTGAGATCAATGGGCGTGGAAAAATCGGTGGAGCGAAAGTGCATGAATAAGATTTCAAGAATATTCTTGTTCGGAATGCTCTATACGGTATTTGTTGCATTCGCTTTATCTTCCTGTTTTATTGCGGTTCCGACAAAACTTCCCGCCGGTTCTCCCTTTCAAGAACTTGTTCTGTACGAAAATTTTGATCTCCAAATCCGTTATCGCTGGTATGATGGGACGATTACTTCAAAGTGTCTGCCGATCGATTGTGAAACGGGACATACGATGATCGGAAGCTGCATGATAGAATTCACTTCCGCATCTCCCGATTCGGAATGTAAACCGGGAGCGAGATTACCCTTGGAAGTTTTCGATCTAAATTCGTCGAAAGAACTTCCGGAAGGTTACGATGGGCTCTCCATTCGTTACTTCAACGGAAGTGAGGACGCATATCTTCACTTTATCTTTCCCACAAAGAAGCGCGCTCGCGGCCATTACGTCATCGTCAAAGAAAAAGGATAACGGCGTACGAGTTGTCTTTCAAAGAGAAGATGTTTTTCGTGTCGGAATCGCCCCGCAGTTTACGAAAGAAGGATCGTTCAACGACGGAAAATTCTCAAGCGAAGTTCTTTTGCACGCTGCCGCCGGACCCGTTGCGTCTTTCGGGATTGATCGGAAGGTCTATAAAGAAACGAGTATATTCGTTTTCTATACTTTCGTAATAGAGTTCTCCGCCGTGATCCTTGATGATTCCGATGCTGACGGAAAGACCCAATCCGGTTCCTTGATCGACCTTTTTGGTCGTAAAAAACGGGCTGAAGATCTTCATCGCTTCTTCGGGAGGAATTCCGACGCCGTGGTCCTCTATGCTCAATTGAATCCAGGATCTTCCTTCTTTGTCGAACGGGTTCGCACGAATTAGAATCACCTTATTCGAATCGAATTTCGGATATTTCAGATTGAGCGCGTCTCTCGCATTGTTCAAAAGATTTAATACGACTTGCTGGATCTGTTGAGGGACGCATTGTATTTCCGAGATGGAAGAATGCATATCGAGTTCGATACGAATCATATCTTTTTTAAACAATTGCTCGCAAAGAGTCACTGTCTTTTGAATGATTTCCTGAAAATTCACTTGGGAAAAAACGTTCTTTTCCTGCCTTGCCAATCGTAAAAGATCCTTCGTGATCTTTGAGATCCGCTCGCCTTCGTCCAAAATATTGCTCGCGTATTTGAGAATCGAATCGTCCTTGCTTTGCGCGAGAATCAGCTGCGCGTAGTTGATCATGATCGTCAACGGATTGCTGATCTCGTGCGCGACACCGGTCGCGAGAAGGCTGATGACTTCGAGTTTTTGCGCTTGGATCAGCTGAGACTTGAGAGTTTCGTTTTCCTTTTCGGCTTTTTCGAGAAGTTGTCTTTCTTCGGATTCCTTGAGCGCACGTTCGACGGCGAGCATCAGTTTGGTGATCTTGTTTTTGGAAATATAATCCGTCGCTCCCTGTTTGAGCGCTTCGATCGCCGCGTCTTCTCCCAGCCAACCTGAAACGAAAAGGAAGGGAACGTTCGGATGATATTTTTTAACCGCATATAAGGCTTCCATTCCGTCGAAGGAAGGTAAGGAAAAATCGGATAGAATCAGATCCGGTTCGCTGGTCTTTAATTCCTGAATCAATTCTTCCTTGGTTTGAATTTGTTTATAGGAAAAATCCAGACCGCTCGAGCTGATCTGCCGGATCATCAGGGCCAGATCGTTCGGATTGTCCTCGATGCAGATGATATAAACTTTTTTTTGAATCATTAGGATACGCTTTTGTTCATTAGAATCCAATAAAATCCGATTTCGCTTGCGACGTCGCTGAATTTGCCGAACTCCAAAGGTTTGACCACGTAGCTGTTCACACCGAGTCTGTAACTTTCCACGATGTCTTTTTCTTCCGCAGAAGACGTGAGGATGACCACTGGAATCATTTTGGTGCGTTCTTCGCTTCTTACTTTACGCAAAACCTCTATGCCGTCCACCTTCGGCATCTTTAAATCCAAAAGAATGAGGGAAGGGAGTTGATTTTTATCCCGATTTTCGTAACGTCCCGTCGCGTAAAGATATTCCAACGCCTCTTCTCCGTCGCGGACCAGTTTTACCTGATTGGTTAGATTATGTTTTTTTAAACTTCTTAGAGTGAGTTCGGAATCCTGCGGATTGTCTTCGGCGTAAAGAATCGAAATCAGATTGTCCTGAAGATTATTCATGATTTTCATGAACTCCTAACGTAAAATAAAAACAGGCGCCTTCGTTCAATTTGCCTTCTCCCCAAACCCTTCCTTCGTGTTTTTCGACCGCCCTTTTGACGATCGCCAAACCTACGCCGGTACCTTCGAACTGATCCGAATGATGCAATCTTTGAAACATATTGAAAAGCTTGTGTCCGTATTTCATATCGAATCCGGCCCCGTTGTCCTTGACGAAGAAAACCGTTTCGCCGCCGTTTTGATAGGAACCGATTTCGATTTTCGGTTGTTCCTTCTTTTTGGAATACTTGAAGGAATTGGAAACGAGATTGAAAAGAAGCTGTTTCAGGAGACCGGAATCCGCCCTTGCCTGTGGAAGATCGCCCACCACGGTATTCATCCTGATATCGGGATAATAATTCGACACTTCTTCGAGAACCTTTTTTGCCATCATCTTCATATTCACAACGGAAAACGTGATCTCTTTTCTTCCTAGTCTGGAATATTCCAGAAGATCGTCGATGAGTTGACCCATATTCTCCGAATTTTGGGAGATGATGTTTAGAATTCTTCTGCCTTCATTGTCGAGTTCGTTTCCATGATCTTCCATTAGAATTTTAGAAAATCCTGATATTCCTCGGATTGGAGCCCGAAGGTCGTGGGAAACGGAATACGAAAACGCCTCGAGGTCCTTGTTCGAACGTTCGAGTTGTTTGGAATATTTTTTTAGATCCTCGTTGGATCGTTCCGCAACGCTCTCCGCGGTTTTGCGGCGCTTGCTTTCCTTATAGATCAGCAGATTCTGAACTACGATAAAGGAAAGATTCAAGGCGATTCCTAAGAACACCAACGTGGTCGAGATCGCGAGATTTCGTTCGGAGTCCTTTTGACGGATCGCCAACAGACGGAATTCCTCCGCTTTCATTTCGTACAAAAGGTTTCTAATCTTTTCGGTAAGAGGAATTCCTTGCGGAGAACGGAACGGAATGCTGTAACTCGCTAGGCTGCGCATTTCCCTTTGGATTACTTGTTCCTCCAAATAAGCGAGTTTTTGATCGACTAACGAACGTATAACGGCGATCTGTTTTTGTTGTACGGGATTGTCCGCGGTAAAGTTTCGAACTTGTTCGAGATTTTCATAGATTGTGGTTTTATTTTTGTAAAAGTTTTCAAAAAGGGATCGGTCCTTAAAAAGAATATAACCGCGGATCGCGGAGTGAAGTTCGCTGAAAGAGGAAAGGGTTTCCTCCAGATGAATGATGACTTCTTGCGTATGCGTTTCCCACTTCTTCAGGTTTTCGGATTGTCTGAGTCCGTAAAAAGTCGCACCGGCGATGACCGTGTTTAAAAATACGACGACGATCAATCCAAGGACGACGTTCTTTTCAATCGTATTCTTCAAAGCGAACCTCAATCGAAGAAATTATTGTATTTACCGGCGAATTTGCCGCAAGAAATTTATTTCTTGTCTTGTCTTTGCGAGATGGTATTTTAGAATTTTCTGAAGTAATCGACGAAAAAAATCCGGGAAACGAACCTTTTTTATGTCCCGGCCGGTTTCTCGAACGACCGTTAACGTTTTTCGAAACAAAGGGCCATCATATCCCCTTGATCGAAAAATTTCACGCCCGGGTCCGCAATCCACTTTAAGGTCTTATAAAATACGGACGCGTCTTTTTTTGCGGTCAATCCGCTTCCGTACGTGACGTGTTTTTTCTTTTGAAAACCGATCGATTCGCAGAGTCGAACGATTCCCGGAAGAGAATAATAGTAGAGATGTTCCGGAACGTTTAAGTATCTCCAGGAAGGTCCTTGAAGTTTGGCGAGAAGTCCCCATCGACACGTGGAAAGTATGATTCTTCCTCCCGGTTTCAAATGTGTATGAATCTTTTCTAATGTTTCTTTCGGTTTGTGGAGATGTTCGATCGACGCCCAAAGGGTGATTAAGTCGAATCGTTCCGCGTTAGACGGCTTCCATTCTAAAAAATCCATCCGCTCCACTTTGAGTTTCAGCTTCTCGCGTGCGAATTTTACCGGAGCTTCGGCGATGTCCATCCCGTGCGAATCCCATCCTCTTTGCTGCATGTAATCCACGAAATAACCGGCCGCGCAGCCGACGTCGAGAGAACGTTTCGGTTCGGACAAGGATTCTTCCCAGGACTCGAAGTCCAAGTCCTTCAGATTGAGTCCGAATACGCGCGAGATCTCGCTTCGGATTCCGTCCGAAAAATAGTTATCATATCCTCGGTCGCTTCGTTTTAAAAAATATTCTTCCGAATAGTAGGACGCGACTTCTTCGGGAGAAGGCTGAGGGCTTACTTGAACGAGAGCGCAACGTTTGCACTGTACGATGTGAAAGAGTTCGTTCTTATGATTGGATTTGGAGAATAACGGTTTGAACTCGAAAGAGCCGCAGGTATTGCAGGGGATGCGTTCCATTCTATATATCGTATCGGGAAGAAGCGCGATTCCTTTGATAGAAATTCTGCTTTACGAGGATCTTCGTCTTGAAACTGATGAAAGGACATGAAACAGTCCGTATTTCTTTCCGTCGTATCCGTTTTATTTCTTTTTTCATCCGTTCTTTCCGCCGATCCACAGGCGAACACGACGATCAAAATCAAAGCCGTGGGAGACATGGTTCCCGGTACGAATTTTCCAGAGCCGTTGAATATCCAAGATCCGAGATCGTTCTTATTCGGCAAAGTGGAGAATTATCTGAAAGGCGCGGACATTCTTTTCGGAAATTTCGAAAGCACGTTGACCAACTATCCGAACACGTCCAAGGACACTTCGAGAAGAATGATCTTCGCCTTCAGAACGCCTCCTTCCTACGCGAAGGTTTTGAAGGACGTGGGTTTTGATATTTTAAGCATTGCTAATAATCATTCCTTGGATTTTCACCAGCAGGGTTTCGACGACACTCAGAAAAATCTTTCCGACGCGGGAATCCGTTATACGGGTAAGAAGGGAATGATCACGTATATGAACGTGAAAAACGTCTCCATCGCGTGGATCGGATTCTCCCATTTGAAGTCGCATAACAACGTAAACGAAATCGAAGAGGGAGTGGAACTCGTCAAAGAAGCGAAGAAAAAAGCGCAGCTCGTGTTCATCTCCTTTCACGGAGGCGCGGAGGGCGGTCCGGCTCTTCACGTTAAAAATCAGATGGAACGTTTTTACGGAGAATACAGAGGAAACTTAGTCGAGTTCAGTCATTCTCTCATCGACGCGGGCGCGGATCTCGTGATCGGTCACGGTCCTCACTTAGTGCGCGCGATGGAGTTGTATAAAGGAAGACTGATCGCGTATTCTCTCGGAAACTTTATGGGATACCGCGCTTTGTCGTCCAGAGGAATCGTTGGTTATTCTCTCGTGTTGGAAGCGGAAGTGGACGCTCAAGGCAAGTTCGTAAAAGGAAAGATCATTCCGTTGCAGTTGGACTCCGCTTCGATTCCGGAATACGATCCCGAAAAGAAAACCATCGATCTGATGAAAAAGCTCACCAAGGAAGATTTCCCCGGCAAGGGGCCGAAGATTTCCGAAGACGGAACGATTCTTCCGGGGGCTTGAAGCTTTTTCGAATGCCGATCGGGCCGTTTTTTGATCGGCAATGCCTTTTCAAAAAGTCCCGTTTTTTCTTTCGAAGTTTATCCGAAAACGCAAACTTTTGCGTTCTCGGATTCTTCGTTTAGAATTCTCTTGCTCGCGGAGTATAGCCCGGAAATCTTGGAACGGAAGCTTGTTCATCCTCCAAGAGGAAGGGAATCCGGTTTAAATCCGGAGCTGAACCCGCAGCTGTAATCGCCTTTAGAGATTTTGCAATAAAACCACTGCGTTATGACGCGGGAAGGATGCGAAATCGGCGAAAGCCAGAAGACCTAACAAGCCGAACAAACTGATGGGACTTTCGGGAGTTAAGGTCGGGTTTGAAAAATAGGCTTTCGTTTACTCGAAACCCCGCTCGGATTTTCCGGTTTTTCTTTCCCTTCATTCCCGGGCGAAAAATGGGACAGAATAATTACATTCGAATTTTAGAATATTCTATAATCCTGTTTTTATTTTTCGGCGTTTCGAACGTTTATTCTCAACAGAATTCGAATTCTCCCTCCGCGCCAAAAACGGATTCCGTTCAAAAAGCCGAAACCGTTCAAGTGGTCGGAAAGATTCCCGATTCCGGTTCCCAAAATTTCAGGTCCAACCCGAGCGGATTTCAATCCGCGATCAAACTAGACGAAACCTCGGCGCGTTATACTTCTTTGCCCGAGGTTTTGGAACGCGAGGCCGGTCTGCGCGTTCGTTCGTTCGGGGGGTTGGGTTCGTATTCCACTCTTTCGATCCGAGGAACCAATCCGAACCAATCCCGGATTTATTTGGACGGAATTCCGATCAATAATTCCCAAGGCGGAGAAGTCAATCTCGCGGATTTGCCCTTTGACAGTTTGGAAAGCGTGGAGGTCTATCGCTCGGGAAACCCGATCGGATTTTCGGGTTCGGCGATCGGAGGTTCGGTCAACCTCGTTACGAGAAAGGATACGGGCAAACCGCGCACTCGAATCAACATCGGGGGAGGTTCGTTTAACACGGGAAAGGCGAGCGTATCTCACACGGGAACTTACAACGGTGTCGGAGCGAGTTTTTTGGCGCTCGGCGAAAAATCGGATCAGAACTTCTCCTTTAAAAACGATCACGGTACGGTCGTTTTAAACACGTTAGACGATACCGTTGACAGAAGAAGGAACGCTTCGTTCGAACGGGCCGCTCTTTTCGGAACCCTCAAATACCGGATCGGCAAAACGGAACTGAAATTATTAAACGACTTCAATCATAGAATTCACGGTTTACCCGGACCAGGCTCGAATCAGACCAATCAGGTCCATCGGAAATACGATCGATATACGGGTTCGTTCGCGACGGATACGAAAGGATTGCTGATCGATTCGTTTCGATTGGAAACGAGAAGCTTTTATACCGCGGCCAAGGACGATTTGTTCGATCCCGCTTCCGAGTTTTCCAAAGGAGTGCCGAACTCAAGAGCGGAGATCCGTCAGATGGGCGTTCAAGTGATGCCGACCCTGTATCTTACCGATTATTATCAGATCATACGCGGTTTCGCTTCTTTGGAAAAGGAAACCTTCGACCGGGAACGTCTGACTCCTTCCAACATCGTCGGCCGCGTCGAACCGTTGAAGGAAAGAACGTATTCTTCCTTTCGATTGGAGGACGAGATCCGACTTTTTGAAGCGAAGGTTTTGTTGATTCCCTCCGTGACTTGGGATCAATACAAAGACCGCTTTCCATCGGAAGAACCTTGGTATCGAAGGGAGAATCCTCTCGCAAGCGATCAAAAAAAGACGGGATTCACGAATCCTAAATTCGGTTTTGTTTGGAAGTTGTTCGAACGGGAGAATTGGGACGTTCAGTTTCAGGCGAACGTTTCCAAACAATATAGAATTCCTTCCTTTTTGGAAATGTTCGGCGAACAAGGAACCGTCATCGCAAATCCGAATCTGAAACCGGAACAAAGCGGAAACGGAGACGCCGGTTTCGTATTCAAAACCGATCATTCTTTCTTAAAAACGAAATCGAGCGTTTCGTATTTTTCCAAAGACATCAAGGATATGATCCTGTTTCTTCCCAATTCTCAGTTTACCCTTCGTCCCGAAAACGTGGACTCCGCGAGAATTCGAGGCGTCGAATTCTCCCATCGAGAGGATTGGAAATACGGTTTTAAGTTCCTGTTCAATTATACGTATCAGGATGCGGTCAACGCTTCTTCGTCCCCGTATCTGCACGGAAAGATTCTTCCTTTGAGACCGAGACACGAATTTTCCAGCACGTTCTCTTGGAAGGGTAAGAAATTGGAAACGGGGATCGAATTGTTGTATATAGGAGCGGTGTTTCGGGATAGAACGAACGAATACGTGAACTACATTCCCGCGAGACAAATCTGGAATTATTTTTTCACATGGGTTTTATTTTCGGAGCCCGGAGAACCCGTAAAGGATTCTCTCGGAAACGTAAAGGAATCGGCTCCCGCAAAGGAATTCCTTCTCACCTTCGAGGTGAAGAATTTTACGGACAAAAGAATCTCGGATCTGATCGGTTATCCTCTTCCGGGGAGAAGCTGGTATGCGACTCTGAGTATGAGGTTTTGAGATGAATTCAAAACTTAAGATTTTAATTGTATTCTTTTTTTTGAATGTGTTTTGCAGGGATATTGAAAGGCCTTCTTTTTTGAGTCTTCTTTTGACGCTGAATTCTCCCGGCAATATCGGAGTCGTTACGACCGATTTCGGAGGGGGTGGGCGTTTTAAGGTCGTAAATCCCTCTTTGTTGTACTCATATCCCGGTTTGACTCCGATTCATTCGGACGCCGTGGCTCGTTTTGGAATCGGAAGAGTTTTCGTTTTAAACCGACTCAACCGGGACAGCATTCAGGTTTTGGAACCTAACTACGGTTTTGCGACGATCGCGGAGCTTTCCCTCGGTTTGAAAGTCAATCCGGTCGACATGGAATTTGCGAGCGCTTCCAAAGCATACGTGAGCCTTTACGGTTCCAATCGTCTTTTGATCGTCGACCCGACGTATTTGACCGTCACGGGTTCGATCGATCTCGGAGGTTACGCGGAAACGTTTTCCACAGGAGGCGCTCCCGACGGGATTCCCGAAATGAACGGAATGAAAATCGTGGGCGATTCTCTCTTTGTCTGCATTCAAAGATTGGATCGCAACGATCCTTCCGGTTATTTTCCGCCGAACACGACTTCTCTTTTGGTCGAGATCAGCATCGCGACGGATTCGGTCCTGGGCGTTTATACGTTTCCCAGTTCCAATCCCGCCAATAAACCGCAGCTCGTAGATCTTTTCGGAGAACCTCATCTTGTGATCGCGACTCCGGGGAGAATGGGTTTCTTGAGTCAGATCGACGGCGGCGTGAGCGCGTTTCGTTTGTCGACGCGGAGTTTCGTTTCCCGTTTGCTTTATTCCGAAGCCGTCGCGGGCGGCGACATCCTTACCGTTCAGGTGAAATCGGATTCGATCGGATACGCTTCCGTGCTGGATTCGGGTTTTACGAAAACGCTTCAGGTATTTAATCCGGCCACGGGGGAAAAACTTGCCACGCTTCTCACCATTCCGTCGAGCTACGATGCGAGTCTTTCGAGCATTCTTCTCGCATCCGATAAGATTTTATACGTGGGGAATACCCAGTTTCAGAAACCGGGCGTGACGATGTTCGACACGGAACGAGGAAACGCACTCTTGACCCCGAATCCGATCTCGGTCGATCTGCAGCCGTACGATATTATCGAATTGAAATAATTCTCTTGAATTTTTTCCGAAAACGGGATTTAATCCTCTCACAAAAAAGCGACGGTGTGTTATGCAGGAAATCTTTCAGGCAATCGCGAGCGGACTCAAGGCGAAGGTTATCGGTCTTTTAAAAAGAGATCCGAGTCTGTTCCAAAGTGTAACGGAAGAAGGAATCACTCCTGTATTATTTTCACTCTATTATGGAAAATTAGATATTTCTAAAGAGATTTACGAGATTCATCCGGAGCGGAATCTGTTCGAAGCCGCGGCGCTCGGCGATTTGGAGGAAGTCAAAAAGATCGTTTCGAGTTCTGCAGATTCGATCAATTCGTTTTCCAAGGACGGTTGGTCCGCGCTTCATCTCGCGGCTTACTTCGGTCATCTGGAAGTTGCAAAATTTCTAATTTCCTCCGGCGCCGATCTGGGCCTCACCTCTAAAAGTAAATTGTCCTTCGGAAACACGGCGCTTCATTCCGCGGTCGCAACCGGAAAAAAAGCGATCGTCGAACTTCTTCTGGAAAAAGGAGCCGATGCGAACGCGCTTCAAAATCCGGGCAGCATCACTCCGTTACACGTAGCAGCGAGCCGTCCGGGGAGCCTCGAAATCATTCAGCTTCTTTTAAAAAAAGGTGCGGACAAATCCAAACGAAGTTCGGAAGATCAAACTCCGCAAGCGATCGCTTTAGAAAGAGGAAACTCCGCGGAAGCGAAGCTTTTGGAAGTCTGATAAATCTGCGATCCGATCGCCATTAAAAAAATTAAAGAATGAAAAACAAAAACGCTGCCGTTTTCAAAATGATCGTTTGTATCGGCGTAGTATCGCTCGCATTTCTATTTTTATCCGATTGCAAGATCGATCTAAAACAATTACCGCAGCCTCGCGATTTCAGCGCGATCAACTTAGCCAAATCAAAAGAGACTTCTTATATCGGAAAATTCGACGTAATATCGGCCGAAAGTTATAATCTAAGCGGTGCGTGGAAGTATACCTTCAAGACCATCTTAAAACAGAATCGCGTTTTTTACGAAGTCTTGGATTTGAACGAAGCGATCTCTTTTAAGAACGGCTCCTACGTGCTGGATGTAGAGGTTACACCCAAATACTCCGACGATTACAATTACTGGTGGACTTGGCCGAGCATTTATCCGTTCGTAGGTCTTTGGCCTGCGCAGGTTCGAACCGGTGAATACGAGGTAAGAATCGACTACACTCTTTTGAAAGCGGATCAGGTTGTCAAAACCGGTTCCATCCTTGAGAAAGATTCTTTGACACTTTACGTTTATGGAATGTATCGGACCACCGACTTCGAGGAAATGATCGAAACGGCAAATCTAAAAGCGATCAGCAGATGTGTAAAAGAAATTTCCTCAAATCTGTAATCTTCTCCCTTTTGTTCTCGACGTTTTGCGTTTCGGTTCCGGAAAATCCCACGAACGATTCGGACGAATGTGCAGCCTATTTTCTGCACGCGAGAAGACAGATGAAGGCGGTGCAGTTTGAAAACAGGAAGACGAACGCGATTGTATCGTTTGCTTCGTTAACGATCGTTTTCGGATTCGGATATCCGGGGTTTATTCCTTTGCTTTCGCTTCCGTATTTCCAAAGGAAAAACTCCGATGAAATCCAAAAAATCAACGAGGAATTGGAGAGAGAACATTGTTCCAAGACCGGAAAATAGGATTGGTAAAGGATCCTAAATTCAAAAAAGGAGAAGATTGGAATTCGAAAGACTGATACTATGAATCGGCATTTAAGAAATAAATTTTTCGGGGGAACCGTATTTTGGAAACAATCAGCTTTTCAACTTTGATTCACGCAGACGTAAAAACCGTATGGAACAAAATGCTCGAGGATAAAACCTATCGGATTTGGACGGAAGCGTTTCACGCGGGTTCGTATTATGAAGGAAGTTGGGACAAGGGAAGTATCATTCGTTTTTTGGGACCGGATGAAAACGGCGGCTTAGGTGGTATGTACAGCCGGATCAAAGAAAACATCGCGCATCAGTTTATTTCGATCGAACATTTAGGAATGATCAGCAACGGAGTCGTCGATACGGAAAGCGAAGAGGTGAAGAAGTGGACGCCCGCTTTCGAAAATTATACGTTCAAAGAACAAGGTCCCGGTAAGACGGAATTGATCGTCGAGATGCAGGTCGCCGAAGAATACAAGCCGATGTTCGAAGATATGTGGCCCAAGGCGTTAAAAGCTCTGAAGGATTTGTGCGAAGCTCGATAGCAGATCGATCGTTTGGAACGAATTCTTTTGGAGAATCGCGGTTCCCTTGACGGACAAACTGGCGATCCTTCCTTCTTGGTGAATTGAGGTTTTCGTTCGTAAGAAGCTTCCTTATTCTTGGATGGTTGCGGAAGAGGAAATGTTCCGGAATGCGGTTGAGAATTTGGATCGAGTCAATCCAAACGTAAGGATCGTAGAGGTGGGTTCCGGTATCGTCGCAGTCAGCATGTTCGATTCGTATAACGCGGCGCGAATTCTATTGCCTAAATTTCGCGAACGACTCGTTCAACGTTTAGGAAACGATTTCGAATTCGCTTTACCGAAACGTGATTTTCTAATTTGCTGGAGTCGTCTTTTGTCCGAAGAAGTGAAAGATCGTTTGGTGAAACGAATGGATTCGGACTACAGGTCCGCTTCTTATCCCATTTCCCCTGAAATTTTTATCGGTGCAATCGACGGGATCAAAGCCCGGTAAGAGTGTGGGATCGGTATGAGTTCAAGGACTCGCCGTTACGCAGTCTCACATCCTGTTCGACTTGGCTCCACGGCGTCTCGCTTTGGCCTCGGAACGAAAAACTCAGCAGGTTTCTCTCTACGGATCGAAACCTATCTATTCCTCGGAAGCATTTCTTCGCTTCTTATGGAAGCTTGAAATGCTTTACCAAAGCTCGCTTCGAGTCCCGGTAGTGTATATGATTTAAAGATATGATTGCAGTTTGGTTTCTTTGCTTCCTATGGCTTTCTCAACTTCGTTGAGAGCTTTCGGTAACGCTCTGCTACCTCAAGCTACACTGCTCCCTACGGGTCGCAATGTACCTACCGGGACTCGAACCCGGACCCCAGGCTCCGGAGGCCTGTACTCTATCCGTTGAGCTATAGGTACGCTTACAAGTGAGTCTTTTGGAGAGGGTCGAACTGTCAAATGCAAATCGACCGCAGGAACAATCGAAAGGAAAGTCCTTGAAAAAGGAATCGGACCAGAAATCCTAATCCTAAAAGATAGAGGTAGAGATGAAGGTTGATATTCTGAACCGATGGGAAGGATTCTCCCTGCGAAAGGTAGTTTACGTTTTTATATTAGTTCTCGTATGCGGGTCGGTTTCTCCGGCGTTTGGAGTGAGCGAAGAGGAAGAAGAGCGTCTTCTCGAAAAAGCCCTTTTGGAGAGCGCGGTTACGCCCGGTCAAAAACAAGCGATCGCGAATTATCTGAGAGCAACTGCGACCGCAAAACGAGCCAGAGCGAGCGAACTCAGAGAGTTGGCAAAACTTTCCCGCGGCGAAAAATTTCTCCAGGCACGCGTGCGTAAGGAAAAACTTTTCAAAATGGCGGATTCATTGGATCGCCAAGCGGAACGCCACGAAGCCGCCCTCAAAGAATTTCAGATCGAAAGTCATTGATTCAAAAAAATTAATTTAACGTTCGATTCGTTTTAAAAGAATCGAAAGACATTCCTGCGCGATCTCGTCCGGCCCCCGTTCACCGTCGATGCGGATCGCTTCCTTAGGAAGAATTCTCTCGTAAGCCGCGTGAACTTTTTTCAGCTGTGCAAGGGTTTCAAAACGTTCCTTGTCCTCTTTTCTTCGGCTCAATCTTTCCAGCGCGGTCGCCGGATTCAAATCCAGATAAAAGAGAAGGTCCGGCGCTCGAAAGTTTCGGTTTAAATTTTGGGTAAGAATGGCTTCGGGAGATAAGTCGTCACCGCTTTGATAGGCGGCGGTGGAATACATATAACGATCCAGCAGAACGTTTTTCCCGGATTGCAGAGAAGGAAGGATGTTTTGTTGCAACGATTCTTCCCTGTCGTTCAAGAACGCTTCGATCTGTTCTTCTCTTCCGAGTTCGATTTCACCGCGCAGAAATTTTCGAAGAACCTTTCCCGTTTCCAGGTTTGTCGGTTCGGTGAAACCTACGGAAGGAATTCCTCTTTCTACGAGTTTTTCGGTCAATGATTTGCAAAGTGTGGATTTTCCGCTTCCGTCGATTCCTTCAAAAACTACGAACACAGGTTTTTCGATCTTCATTCTAAGGTTTCCCGTTCAATTCTTGACAAAGAAGAATTTCTAAGAAATCATTCTTCTACTACATGGATTCTTTTCGAAAGGGAGAATCCAACGAAAAAAAATCCTCTATGAAACATATATTTTCAATTCTGAAACTTCTTTCCATCGTCGTCGTTCTCGGCGTGATGTTGGACTTCTGTTCCTCTTCCGCGGCGACGCAGGTTCAAACACAAACGCAATCCTCGAACGGTTCGGAAGACCCCGAACGGGAATTGGAACGCGAGTTCGACGATCTTCCGGCCGACGGTAAAACTTCCAAACATACCAAAAGCGGAATCCGAGTGCATCATATTTTCGAGGAAGTGTATCCGACTTCTTCCCCGAGTGTCGTTTCGATCTTCACCGAAAAGACGGTCAAGTCCTCCGCGATTCACCACAAGGGAGGACATCTTTCCGAAAAGATTTTAGTGATGCTCGGCAGCGGAATCATCTATAACAAACAAGGTTATATTCTTACCAACGCGCACGTTATCAAGTCGCACGATCATCTCATGGTTCGGGTAAAATCGGGCAAGTCGTACGAAGCGATCGTCATCGGTCAGGATAAACGAATCGATTTAGCGATTTTGCAAGTAACTCCGGACGAAGACATCGTTCCCGTCGAGAAGCTGGATTACTACACGCATCAAAAAGGGGAAGCCGCGATCCAAAAATACATCAACGCGAAGATTCAGATCCGCAAAAACCGGGAAGCCGCGAAAAATAAGAATCGTACTTCCGCTTAGTAATTTCTCTCGGGCGATTGCTCGCTGAAAATTGGAAACTCTTTCCGGGGATTTTCGGTCTAAGTGATAAAGACGGGAGAATTCTTCCTCTCGTCCCAATCCAATTTCAAATCCGAATGTGTACCGAAGGTCTTGCTTCCAAATCCAACTTGACAGTCAACGAAGCGAGCCGATTCTTTCAGGTACCGAGCGGAAATTCATTTTCAGAGGGATAGAATTCAATGAAAAATATGGAAAAACTGAAGTATGTTGCGGTCGTAAGCATTTCACTTCTACTCGGGGCATTCTTATCTCCTGTTATGTTTTGCGGAACGGGCCAAAGTAGTCCGTTGTTTCTCAACGCAAAAGGCGACAAGGAACCGAGTCCTGCTACGCGTCAGGCGATCACGATTCAGCAAGCGTTCGAAGAAGTGTATCAAACCGCTTCTCCCAGCGTAGTCTCCATCGCCACCGAGAGAACACAAAACGTTCCCGTTCATCCGGGACCGTTCGGAGATCCTTTCTTTGATCAATTCTTCGGAAGAGGTCAAGGCGGAGGAGGAAGAGTGATGAAACAAAAACAAACCGGTCTCGGTTCCGGAATCATCCTCAACACACAGGGTTATATTCTCACCAACGAACACGTGGTTCGTTCCATGGATAAACTCACCGTTCGTTTAAAAACGGGAAAGACGTATAACGCGGAACTCGTGGGTTCCGATGCGGTGATCGACCTTGCACTTTTAAAAATCAAACCGGACGGAGAACTCGTTCCGATCGAACTCGGCGATTCTTCCGCAGTGAAAGTAGGGGACTGGGCGATCGCGATCGGCGCTCCTCTCGGTTACGAACAATCTTTAACGGCCGGAATCGTGAGCGCCGTGGGTAGAACGGGAATCGACAACAGCGGCGTTCATTATCTGCAAACGGACGCTTCCATCAACCAAGGAAATTCCGGCGGACCTCTTCTCGACATCAACGGTCGAGTCATCGGAATCAATCGTATGATCGCTTCGCAAAGCGGAGGTTCGGTGGGAATCGGTTTCGCGATTCCGATTAACGAAGCGAAGGCGATCATGGAGGAATTGAAAACCACCGGCAAGGTCAAACGTCCCGCGCAGGCTTGGCTCGGAGTCGGAGTGGATTATCTTCACGAAGAAGACGCGAAGCAGTTGAAAATTTCCGGCGGAGCGGTCGTGGTACAGATCATGAACGATTCTCCAGCGGATCGTGCCGGGATTCAGTTGATGGATATCATCACCGAAATTTCCGGAGTGAAGATCAATTCTCCCGAAGAAGTGGTCAACACGGTGAAGAAGAGCAAGGTGGGAGATCGGATCAACATCACGATCATTCGTCAAGGAAACGTTTCGAGACTTTCGATCCAGCTCAAGGAAAGACCGAACTGATTGTCAAAATCCCATACGCTCAATCCGGAAGAAGAATTTGAAGAAGAGTCGGGTTTACGCCCTTCTCTTCTTTCCGAATTTATAGGCCAGAAAGAAGTCCTCGAAAATCTAAGCGTTTACGTTCAAGCGGCAAAGAACCGCAGACGCGCACTCGATCACGTATTGATTTCCGGTCCTCCCGGTCTCGGAAAGACGACTCTTGCGGGAATCGTTTCCAACGAACTCGGAACCAGACTTACCGTAACGTCCGCGCCCGTCATTACCAAAGGGGCGGACTTGGCCCGTCTTCTTACGAGCATGGGTGAAAATGAAATCCTATTCATAGACGAGATTCATACTCTTCATAAAAAACTCGAAGAGATTCTCTATCCGGCAATGGAGAATTACATGATCGATCTCGTGATCGGCGAAGGCGTGACCGCGCAAACCGTTCAGATTCCTTTGAAACCGTTTACTCTCATAGGCGCTACCACCCGCAGCGGTCTGATCAGCGAACCTCTCAAAAGCCGCTTCGGAATTCAACTTCGTCTCGATTATTACGGAGACGAAGAAATGAGGGAGATCGTTCTGCGTTCTTCTAAAATTCTCGGAGTGAAGATCGAAGACGATGCCGCGCTGGAAATCGGAAAACGTTCCCGAAAAACTCCGCGGATCGCAAACCATCTTTTAAAAAGAATCCGCGACTTCAGCGAAGTGGAAGGCAATCCTTCCGTGAAAAAGGAGCTTTGTCTCAAAGCCTTTGAAAAGATGGGGATTGACGACCTGGGACTGGATGCTATGGATAGACAGATCCTCGGTTGTATGATCGATCGTTATAAGGGCGGCCCTGTCGGCTTAAAGGCGATCGCGGTCGTCGTGGGCGAGGAAGAGAAGACCATTGAAGATACGTATGAATCCTTTATGGTTCGGATCGGTCTCATCAACAGAACACCCGCCGGTCGCGTTGCGACCGAAAAGGCGTATCGGCAACTGAAGCGTTTGGAAGAATTTTCCGGAAACCATGGACAAGACCCGACTTTATTCTGAATATTCCGGAATCCCCGAGGACGACAAGAGGATGATCTACGCATCTTTTCTCGTTCTTGCGCTCGCGTCCTTTTTTACCGCACATCTACTTACACGCAACATGCTCTGGAAAATTCTCGGCAGCGAGCCCATGGTCAAAATGGAAAGCAACGAGGAAAAGGAAAAGATCTACGAGGTTCTTCTGGAACAGGACTTTGTGGATAAGAATATCAAGGACGAATACAAGGCCCTTTCCAACGTAGACGCCGCGGGCGCCGGCGGGATTACGAAGAAGGAAGGATTTCATTCCGCAAGTCCGTTCCGCGAATTCATCATGGGCAGTATGGCTCGCAGGCCTTCCGAGGCTCAAAAACAGGAAGCTAAAGAGAAGAACGACGAGAAGGCCTTTGAAGTAGGGATCTACAAAATCGATCCGGTCCAAACGACGACCACCGAGGAAACGAAACAAAGTTCGCAAACCTACGGAAGAATGACGAAGATTCCGTTCAACTATCGTTTCGAGCAGGACTTTTTATTTCGATGGGACGGAAACCAAGCCTTATCGATTCCGAGAAAGAAACTCGCCGGTTACGAATACTTCAAACGGATGTTGAAGCAGATCGAAGGAAGTTTCGCTCCTCCGGGCGGAGGAAATTTCGCGTATCGCGATATGGCCGGAACCGTGGTGCGCGAAGGAATTCTTCCGGGACAAGTCAAAGTCCTTTTTATGTTAAGCGACGGCGGTCAGGTTTTGGACGTGAAACTCGTTTCCAGTCAAGGACAGGACGTAGTCAGTCAGGCGTGTATGGATTCCATCCGAGGTCAGAATTTCGGAAAGGTTCCGGATGAAGTGAAAGCCCAGGGCATGATCTTCGGGATCAATTTTATCTTTCCGATGATGCGGCGTTAGTCGCAAAATATTGATTATTTTTGAATATTCTATAATTCTTATGTAATTCTTGTTTGGGACTTGCAAAAGGAAGATTCGGATGACGACAGACCCCATAAAAAAAGCGCTCCAAGAACGAGAAAAACTGAAAAAAATCGAACGTTCCGAGGTTTTGCGGGGAAAAACTCGGGCCGAAAGAATGGAGCGATTGAAACGATCGTTCGCGTCCTCTTTTGAATTCGTCGCGGAAACTTCGTTGTGGATCGGACTCAAACGTTATTTCCGGTTTTTCCTCGCGGATTTCTGGATCGTAAATTATAGTTTTATAATATTTATACTTTTGTTTTCTCTTCCCACCTTTTACGTCCTTTGTTTGGTCCCCGATTTTTTCGAATCGCCTACGGTGAAAACTTTGGCCTTGATTCCGCCCGTCATTCTTTGTATCGAATGGTTTCGGAAGCTTCTTTTCGAACGCGCTCTTAAAAATCTTACGATTTCCGTAAACGGCTATCGAGAAATCTTAGAACATCCCGAGTCGGGGTTTTACAAATGGTTCGTATTGGAGCTGAACGTCGCAAGCGATCGAAATCAAGAAGCGATTTCGGCGCTTTTGGAATCCTTTACGATCCGCGCTAAAAAACTCTTTTATATGCACGATTGGGATATCAAAGAACCGCGCACGTTTTGGAAACATTCCGCAAATGTTGCGAGCGGAAGCGCTAATTCGCGCGTCGTCCTTTTATTGCTCCGGGATCTGCTCGTGAAACTCGATCGGTTGCATCGTTTTGAACCTTCGATTCGATCCGTGAATATCAAGATTCTATCCGGTCCGATCGAAGTCGAAGCTCGGGTCAATCAGTCTAATTCGGATTAACGTCCTTTTTACGAACCCGGAAACTCTTAGGAAGTTATAGTAAGAGGATTTTCCTGTTATAGACGAAAGCGACTTTGGAAGGCTGAATATTTCTATATATTAAATAATTGGAATATATAGAACGAATTGATTCTCTTCGTTCTTGAAAAGAAAATCATAGTGAGCGCCGAGCTTTTCGGCCCGCATTCGAATACTGCTCATCCCGATTCCGGAAGGTTCCTCCGAGTTGAATTCGAATTTCTTTCCGTCGTTGATTACTTTTAAAGCGAGATGATTGCTCTCCTTAATCCAGCAGATCCGAATATTCTTCGCTTCGGAATGTCGCAGAATATTGGACATGATTTCCAGAAAAATCTTTTGAACGTGTAGACATTGATCCAAATGAATGGAATCGGAAATATCCTCGATTTCCGTTTTGACTTGGATGGTTCCAGTGCCTCCGATTCTTTCTCCGTATCTTCTGAATACGTCCTCTACGAGTTCTTTGTTGCTTCCGTGATGATGCATCAAAAATACGATGTCCCGTACGTTGGAGATCAGATGGCTGACTTCCGTTTTCAACTTCTTCAGCGTCGAATCGTTTTTGTCCTTCGATTCCAACTCGAAAAGAATCGCGGTCAACTCCGATCCGATCGAATCATGGATGTCCGATGCGATCCGCGTTCTTTCCTGAGCCTGCAGTTTGAGTTGTTCGTTGTATTTGATCTGAAGCTCGGCGAATTCCTTCGCTTTTTCCAAATCCTCCGCGAACTTCGAGGAAATGATGTAGGAATTTAATGCGACAAAGGTGATAAGACCTAAGGGGAAGCTATACGGAAATAAAACATAAACTTCGTATAAACCGTAGAACACGTCGTTCATCATCGTGAACGCCAGAACGAACCCGGTAAAAAGAATCGACTTGGACATCGGCTCTTTGGCGCGATAGGCTTTGACCGTACCGACGATCAATACGACTCCGTACAAAGGGGGGGTATACATAAAAAAGGAATATAAGGATACGAGATTCCGTTCGTTTAAAAAGAAAATTCCCAGAAAGAATAAGGCGCTGGTTCCGATCGCGATTCGAAACCATTTGAGATCGAACTGGGCCGGAAACATCTTTCCGAGCATCCTATAAAACGCCGGAAAAAAAGCGGCTTCGCAAAAGAATTCGATTCGAATCCGCAGATCGAGAGACAGATTCGGGATCGCCATATACTGAATCCCGGAAGTGATAAAGGAATATCCCGAAACCAAAAAACAAAACGCCGCGAAATAAAGCGGAACAAGATCTTTGCGATACGACAAAAAGAAAACTACATGATAAATTCCGAATGAAAAGATGAGGATGATCAAAACGATTTCCATCCATTCTTCCTTTCGTTCCTCCGAATCGATCGCGTGGGCGCTGCCGATTTGGAACGATTTTCGGATTCCTCCTTTGAGGTGATTGCCTTTGAAATTGGAAACCACGACCGTGATTATAAAATCTCCCGAAGGAACGTTTGCGGTCGTAAGGAACGGATGCGCGACAAAGACCGTATCCAGAGAATCGACTCCGGTGAAACCGTTGGAATAAACCTTATGATCGTCGATATAAACGTCGTAAACTCCGGGAAGTCTCGGAATGCGGACCTTTAAATTCGGATTCTTAAAGTCGCATAACACGCGCAGACGATAGGAGGCATATCCTTCGAGAGTGAAATCCGGATCGTATTCTCTCCAAATTCCGGGAACGGGAAAATGCGAAGGTTTCTTTGCGATCGGTTGTTTTCCGTGCGCCAGTTCTTTCCAGTAGAATTCCCAGTTCCCGTCAAGGACGGTTGTTCTCTCCGCCAGATCGAAGTTGCGGAGATCGATGACGCCTTTGTCCGCCGCAGGTCTGTCCTTGGACGAAACTGCCGGAGAACAGGAAGCCGTTATCGAACAATAAATTAGGATAATGGAATAAAATAGAATTCTCATATTCTCTTTTAAGGATATCCGGGAACGTCTCGGATGATTCCCATTCTTCTGCCGCGGATGATCGCTTCGGATCTGGAATGAACTTCCATCTTTTTGTAGATCTTCTCGATATGTCTGCTGACCGTATGACTGGAAATATCCAATTCCTCCGCGATATCCGGAAAGGTCATACCGAGCGCGACTAAGTTGAGAATCTGCATTTCCCGTTCGGTCAATCCGAGCGTGTTGGTGATCGGCGGATTTTTGGTTCCTTCTTTTTTCGAAAATTCGCGGATGATCTTATCCGCGATTCTCGGAGTCAAAGGCGCTCCTCCGAGTGTGATGACTTTGAGTTCCGCGAGAAACAATTCGGGAGAAGTGTCCTTCAAAAGATAACCGGAAGCTCCGGCTCGGATCGCTTCCACGATCTTTTCCTCGTCTTCGAACACGGTGAAGATCACATATTTCGTGTTAGGCGTTTTTTCCTTGAGTTCTAGTAGACATTCGAGTCCGTTTTTTCCGGGAAGTCCGATATCTAAGATGACGATGTCCGGCGTTTCCTGCGGTAATAGTTCGATCGCCTTTTGGGAATTGGGATAGTGTTTGAGAAATTGAAAATCGGAGGACTTGGATAGGAGTTCTTGGAGATTGAGAGCGGTGTGTCGATTGTCCTCTATGATGGAAACTAAATAAGAGGATTTGCTTTCTTTCGGCGATTCCGGAGCGGCGACCATCCATCTGATTCTTCACATCCGTTCGATCCGGTAAATTATTTTTTCTGTCCGATATGATTTGCGCGTTCGGCGATTGAGTCGCGATTCGATTTCCTGACTTTGTCAGGAGTCAACGCTTTCGCTTCGCGGCGTTTGGCAATCCGCAATGCGACCCATAGGAAGCATTGCGTTGAGTTTTCTCTCTATGGGTCGCTCTCTATCCCAACTTCGTTGGGAACCAACGCTTTCGCTTCGCGGCGTTTGGCAATCTCGCTCTCTATGGGTCGCTCGATTTAAAAAACTCGTTCCATTCTTCTTTCGCTTTTTCCCATCTGCGTTTGCGGTCCTCTTTGTCTTTGATCTTCAGATACAATCGAGGTTCTTTTTCCGGAAAGGTGATTCGTACCCTGTGTTCGTGAAGCACTTCCACGAGCACGGTTTGTTTGTTCTCGATTTCAATCGAATAGTTTACGACGCTTTTCATCTTCATCGGAACGAAACCTTGACCTAAGTTGCCGATTCCTTTTCGAAAATCCAATTCCACACATTCGACCGGTTTATGCCAGGTGTCGCAGAATCTTCCTTCGGGAGGAGGGACCGGTTTGAGTCCGCACGAAGCTGCAAAGAGGATGAGAAACGAAGAAGACGCGATCGCGGCGTATCTTCTTGAAACGTAACGGAGAATCCGATTCTTCTTTACTTCGTTTAACATTTGATTCGGCCGCGTTTCGTTCATTGATCCGATTCGAGTTCGAGGTTGAGCTTGGTTTTCAGCGTCGGTTTTTCCTCGATGATTTCGCGGGCGAGCTTGATGATTTCTTCTCTTCGATCCTCGGCTTTCGGATAGAGTTCTTCGAGAATGACGATCGATTTCGGATGAAGGTTCTGCAGTCTGAAAATCTTCGCTTCCAAGATCCAAGAGCCGGTCGTGATGAAGTCTTCGTTTTCGTTTCTTACCTTGCGGATATAGTTCAAGGAAGAAACGTATTGGCCCGCTCGGAATTCGGAAAGGCCGGTAAGAAAATGCGCTTCCCGATCCGTTAAAAGAATCGAACTGCTGGACTCGGGACTCGCCAGATTTCGTTTTAAAAATTCGGTGTCGCCCGATAACGACGCGCCTAAGATCGCGATCCAGGTATAACCGATCTTGAATTCGGGACTGATCTTATCGTAAGCGATCGAATTCAAAAGCGCGGTCAAAGATTTTCTGGAAAGATGTTGTTTGATCGTTTCTCCGAACGCGATCATCGTTTCATTGTCCGGATTTTCCGCGATGGCCGGATCGATCGCCTTCGCCCGAAGCGCGTTACGATACATTTCCTCCAGGATCGGAAGATACGAGCCGTCCTCTTTTAGAAAATCGTTGAACCCCGAATAGGCGAGTTTGACGAGAGTCCCCGAGTCGAAGGAAAAACCGTTGAGTAAAAACGAATAATAATTTCCTAATGCGTTGTAAAAGTATCCGAGTTCGTCCGTGGGATTGGCGCCGACGTAATCTTTGGCGGCGCTCTGAAAGTTTTTCACGGAACCTTCTTCCAGATTTCCGGAATGAATCTGTTGTTGAACGTTCTTTCTTTCCTTTTCGAGTAGAATCTTTCGGTCGCCGGCAAACAGATTCTTAATGTCTTGGCGGAAAAAAAATCCGGTTCCGCCTAAGAGAAGCAGAAGAGCGGAGAAAATGTACGGTTTATAACTGGTTTTCTTTTTGTAACTTTTCAGACCGGATTGATACAACATACTTGGTCTACTTTTTATCCGCCTATTCAGGGTTCACGTATTTTTTGGATTCTATTCTACCCCTAAAACTTGACACTGAGGACACCCCTGATTCCGTTGGATTCTATGCCGTACGATTACGATTTTGACGAAGATTTTGAATTGGAAACCGGAGACGACGAGGACGTCACGGACGAAGAAGTTTTAACGTTTGCTTGTGAGGATTGCGATCACCGTTGGGAAGAGGACGCTTTCGAAGCGGAAGACTACGGTCCCGAGGGAGCGATTTGTCCGATGTGCGGTTCCTCTGCAGTAATCGAGCTTTGAAAAATACCCGGCCGGTTCGGCGATTCGCATCGAATTTTGCCATCCGGTCCTTCGGGTCTGCATTCATTCTATTCTATTTATCCCTTTCAAGTCCGATTTCTTCCACCGATTTCAGCGACGTTTATGATTTTTATAAAAAGGGAAACTATGATACTTTAGTAAAGGTTTCCCGCACGGCTCTCCGCAAGGAAGAAGTGGATTACCGCATTCTTCTTTTGTATGTCGCCGCGGAAAAAGATCCGGAAGAGATAGACAAAACGCTTCGAAGCATTTATGAAAAGAAGGATTCGCATCCCGGAATCTTTTACAATTCGGTGTTTTTGTTTCTGGAACGTTGTCTGGTTTTGGAGGACGAATCTTCCGGAATTTATTGGGGGAAGATTTTCAAGGAACGCGGATCGTCTTCGGTGCGTTATGCGGAAGGTCTTTATACATACGCGTGCATTCTTTACGAGGCGGAGAAGTTCGCCGAGGCGAAGCAGATTCTTTCCAAGCTCAAGGAATTGAAAAACGCCGAGAAGTTGAATAAGAAAATTCGAATTTTAGAATTGAGCATCGATAAAAAAACGGAGGCGCAGACGTGAAAGTACTCAAGGTACAAACCGGAAAACTCAAAGGTAAGTCGATCGAAACGCCTCCGGCCGTCGCGGGGAACACGAACTTCACGCCCGCGATTCTGAAAAAATCCGTATTCGATATTATAGGTTCCTTGGTGTTAAAGGGAAGATTGATTCCGGAGGAATCGGCGTTTATCGATTTTTTTGCGGGCTCGGGTCAAATGGGATTGGAAGCGGTGAGCCGGGGCTTCGCCAAAGTCGTTTTATACGAACTGGCTTGGGAGAGATCGGATAGTTTGCGGAAGTTGTTCGCGAAATTAGGGGACAACTGCATCATCTATCGCAAAGACGTATTCCGTTTTTATGATAAACTGGAAATTCCGGAAACATCCCGCGTGTTCTTTTTGGATCCTCCGTATTCCTTTTGGGAAAAGAAGACGGATAAGATCAAATCCTTGGCGGATGCGTTGTTAAGCGAAGAGACGACCGTGGCCGTTTTCGTTCAGTCTCCGATCGATCCGGGTTGGTCCGATTTTGAAACCCGCAAATTCGGGAAGAATTTTCTGAACTTTCGAGTGAACGGAGGAGTGTCGGCCGATTTGGAGAACGGTTCCGATTCCGAAACTGAAGACGCCGACGATTCCGACGACTTGTCGGAAGAGAATTCGAACACGGAAGATTGATGTTTCGCAGATTCGGGTTCATCTTAGAGCAAAAACCGATTCGGGTTTACGTTCGCTTTTTTACCGTCGGGACGGGGATTTCCTTCGCGACCTTGCTGATGAACACTTCCTTTCAGTTTATGGGAGTGGATCTTTCCGAATTCAAGTCCCTGTTCGTTTCCTTTCTTCCTTTATTCTTAAAAGATTATATTCTAACTTTCTTATCGAGCGGAATTGTGTTCGGCGCGATCGGTCTTCTTTTATCTTCGCCTTGGTTTGCGGAAAAAGGAAAAAAAGGAGTCGGCGGCGAATTGGAAAATTCCGGAGTCAAAGAAGTTTGGATTTTCGGGGTTTTCGTTTTTTTACTTTGGTGTCACTCGATCATCTTTTATCCGCAGCTCTACGGAGAATTTTTCTTTTACCGTTTTTCGTTTCTGCGTTTCTTTTTGTTCTTTCTGACGGATTGGGTTCCTCCGATCGTTCCGCAGGCGGCGGCTCTTCTGATTCTGCTTGCCTGCACGGTGAAATATTCCATTTCTTTAATTTTGCGCCGCGATTTTTTCCGGCTTGTTTCTTTCGTTTTATTTTTCTTTCTTTTGATTTGTTTTCATCGTTTGGGAAGTATACCCGGAATTTTTCTTGTCTCGATCGCGTATCTTTTTTCGTTCACGGTTTCGAACGTAAAAGTTAACGCTTTTGCGGGAAGCGTCGCGGCATTGTTCGCGATCCTTTTGACTTGGAACGTAAATCAGGAAGTCAAACCGCAGGTTCCTCCGGTTTCCCAAAAAGCTCCGAACATTCTGATCCTAAGCGCCGATAGCCTGCGGTATGACAAGATGGGTTATGCGCTCGGAAAACGCGGGCTTACTCCGAACATCGATTCGTTATCTCAAGATTCCGTAATATTCCAAGATCATCATACTACGATTCCGAGAACCTTTCCCGCTTGGGCCGATCTGCTTTCCGGTCAGCCGAGTTTCGTTCACGGAATTCAGGATATGTTTCCGGACCTGAAAGATCGATCCGGTTTGAACCGAACTTCTTCCCGTACGCTTCCGAAACTTTTATCCCAGCTCGGTTATCGGACCGAGGTCGTGTCTTCTTTTGCGGGAGATATTTTTCCGAGAGCGGATTGGGGATTTCAATCTGTAAAGGCTCCGATGTTTCACGCGGGAACTCTGACTTCCCAGAGAATTTTGGAAACGCAGAGCTTTCTGCTTCCGATCGTTACGGGTTCCTTGCCCAAGTCCGGTCCGTATTTCGCCGCGCTCCGCGGGATTCCGAGCTTGGGAGAGGATTCTAAAATCCTAGACGATCTTTGGCCCGCGCTTGAAAAAAAGGAGAACCCGTTTTTTACGGTCTTCTTCTCTTCCGTGACTCATTTTCCGTTCAGTCCGCAATATCCGTACTACAAAGAATTTACAAATCCTGAATATTATGGAAAATTTAAGTATTTTAAATTCGTGGACCCGAGCGATTCTTCCGAATTGGAAGCGCCCGATCGGGAACAGATCCGCGGTTTGTTTCAAGGCGCGATCGCTTCCTTCGACGAATCGGTCGGCGAGATCGTAGCGCATCTCAAAGAAAAGGGCTTGTATGATTCGACATTGATCGTTTTGACGAGCGATCACGGGGAAGCTCTCTTTGAAGCCGATCACAGTCACGGTCACGGAGAACATCTGCGGGGGGAGGGGGTGACTCATATTCCTCTTCTGATTAAATTTCCGAACAACAAAGGCGCGGGAAAGAAATTTACCGGAATCACCAGTTCTTTGGATTTGTTTCCGACCTTGATTTCTTTCGTTTCGGATTCGATGGAGAATTCTCCCGTTCAAAACGAGCTTCGAAACGAACTGAAAAATCGTGCGGGACGGGATTTATCCGTCGCTTTAAGGACCGAAACGTGGAAGGATTCTCGCTCGATCTACGGGGAAACCGGAATTTGGTTCAGCGATATGGGAGATCATTTCTTTCAAAAGGAAAGAATTTTCTATCCCAATATTCTTCGTTTGCATTCGATCGAAGCCGGGGAGATTCCGTTTATTACGATCGGCGATTCTTACGCGAAAGAGAGCGTGATCGTTTCCAAACATAGAATGTTTCAGAATACGAACCGCAAGCTCATCTACGCTCCTTCCGAAGACGGGGTGAAATGGCGTTGTTACGATCGAATCGCCGATCCTTGGAACGTGAAACCGCTCGCCGTCTCCGAATGTTCCTCCTTAAAGGATTCTCTCGTTTCGTTTCTTCTTGCGTCCGGAAAATTCAAGAAAGCGGGAGAGTATTTGCTCCCTTTGTCAAATTGATGCTTGAAGGATAGCGCTAAACTAAAAACCTGTATTTTAGTATGCCTAGAAGAGAAGATATTCGCTCTGTACTCATCTTGGGTTCCGGTCCGATCGTAATCGGACAGGCATGTGAATTCGATTATTCGGGAACTCAAGCCGCCAAAGCCCTGAAAGAAAAAGGGATTCGTGTTATCTTACTGAACTCAAACCCCGCGACCATCATGACCGACCCCGATCTTGCGGACGCCACGTATGTGGAACCGATGACGGTTCAAGTCGTTCAAAAAATTCTTGAGAAAGAAAAACCGGACGCGATTCTTCCCACGGTCGGAGGTCAGACCGCTCTCAATCTTGCGCTCGCCTGCAACACCGCGGGTCTCTTAGAAAAATACAATGTGGAACTGATCGGCGCCAAAGTAGACGCGATCAAAAAAGCCGAGGACAGGGAGCTGTTCAAAAAGGCGATGGAAAAGATCGGCGTGAGAGTTCCCGCGTCCGGCCTTGCCAACAATCTCAAAGACGCGTTTGAAATCAAAAAAAGACTCGGACTTCCTCTCATCGTTCGCCCGGCGTTTACGCTCGGCGGAACCGGGGGCGGAATCGCTTATACGGAAGAAACGTTCGAAGAAGTCGTTTCGAAAGGGCTCAAGGCTTCTCCGATCAGCCAGGTTCTTTTAGAAGAATCGGTTTTAGGTTGGAAAGAATTCGAACTCGAGGTCATGCGCGACCTTGCGGACAACGTTGTCATCATTTGTTCGATCGAAAACATCGATCCGATGGGAGTTCACACGGGAGATTCCATCACCGTCGCTCCGCAACAAACCCTTTCCGATAAGGAATATCAGAATCTCCGCGACATGTCGATCGCGATCATCCGTGAAATCGGAGTCGAGACCGGCGGGTCCAACATTCAGTTCGCGGTCAATCCGGCCAACGGAGACGTGATCGTAATCGAGATGAATCCGAGAGTTTCCCGTTCTTCCGCGCTTGCGTCGAAGGCGACGGGATTTCCGATCGCGAAGATCGCCGCTCTTCTTTCCATCGGATATACGTTAGACGAAATTAAGAACGACATCACCCGCGTGACTCCGGCTTCCTTCGAGCCTTCGATCGATTACGTAGTGACCAAGGTTCCCCGTTTCGCGTTCGAGAAGTTTCCGGGTACGGACGATACTCTCGGCGTTCAGATGAAGGCGGTCGGCGAAGCGATGGCGATCGGAAGAACCTTCAAGGAAAGTTTCCAGAAGGCGCTTCGTTCCCTCGAAATCGACCGTTACGGTTTCGGTTCCGACGGATACTTTCAAGAATTATTATATGCAAGAAGTTTAAACCCGGACCAGAGAAAGGAATGGATCGATTCTTTTCTGAAACGTCCGAACGACAAACGCGTCTTTTACATCAAACTCGCTTTTGACGAAGGTTATACCGTGGATCAAATTCACGACCTCTGTAAGGTGGACCGCTGGTTCCTGTGGCAGATGGAAGACCTTCTCAAATTGGAGAAAGAATATTCCGAAAAGGGAAATTCCGTTCTTTCCAAGATGAAACAAGCCGGTTTTTCCAACAGACAGCTTTCTTTTCTGAAGAATAAAAAGCAGATTCTGGAGTTGCTCGACGGCGGTCTTCGGGTCGATCTGAAAAAAACCGAAATTCAAAATCTTCTCAAAAAATCCGAAGACGAGATCGAAGACGAACTCGGTTCCAAAAAGATTCTTCCCGTTTACAAACGCATCGATACATGTGCGGGAGAATTCGAAGCTTATACTCCTTATTTTTATTCTTCCTATGACGAAGAGGACGAGTCCGACGTAACTCCGGCCAAGTCCGTGATGATTCTCGGCGGAGGTCCGAACCGGATCGGCCAGGGAATCGAGTTCGACTATTGCTGTTGTCAGGCTTCGTATGCGCTTCAGGATTTGGGAGTCGAGTCGATCATGGTCAACTCCAATCCCGAAACCGTTTCAACGGACTACGACACTTCCGATCGTCTTTACTTCGAACCTTTGACTTTGGAAGACGTGTTCCGCATTTATCAAAACGAAAAACCCGAAGGTGTGATCATTCAGTTCGGAGGCCAGACTCCGTTAAAACTCGCGAAGGATCTGGAAAAGAAGGGAGTGAAAATTCTCGGTACAAGTCCGGATTCGATCGACCGCGCGGAAGACAGAAAACGTTTCGTTGAAGTATTAGAAAAATTGAAACTGAATTCTCCGGAAAGCGGAATCGCGACTTCTATGGAAGAGGCGAGAGAGATCGCATCGAAGATCACTTATCCCGTGTTGGTTCGCCCGAGTTACGTTCTCGGCGGACGTGCGATGCTCATCATCAACGAAGAGAAGGAACTCGACCGTTATATGGAAAAGGCGGAAGAGATCTCCAAAGACAGACCTCTCTTGATCGATTCTTTCCTGGAAGACGCGATCGAAGTGGATGTGGACGCTCTTTGCGACGGCAAGGACGTGTTCGTAACCGGAATCATGGAACACATCGAAGAGGCGGGCGTTCATAGCGGCGACTCGGCTTGCGTTCTTCCTCCGCAGACGCTTTCCAAAAAGATGATGGATGAAATCCGCAAAGCGACCGTGGATCTCGCGCTTGAACTTCAGGTCAAAGGTCTGATCAACATTCAATACGCGGTCAAAAACGAAATTTTATATATCATCGAGGTCAATCCGAGAGCTTCCAGAACGGTTCCGTTCGTTTCCAAAGCGCTCGGACATCCGATCGTAAAATACGCGACTCGTATCATGATGGGAGAACCGTTGAAGAGCCTTCCGCTTCCGAAAGAAATGTCGTTCTCTCAGGTTTCGGTGAAAGAAGTCGTTCTTCCGTTTAATAAGTTTCCGGGTGTGGATACGATCCTCGGACCGGAAATGCGTTCGACCGGAGAGGTGATGGGAATCGCTTCCACGGCCGGAGAAGCGTTCTTAAAATCGCAGTATATGGCGGGAGACGAACTTCCTTCGCAAGGAACCGTTTTCGTAAGCATCAACGATAAAACGAAGTCCGAACTTCTTTCCTACATCAAGGATCTTTCGGAACTCGGTTTCAATCTGATCGCGACTTCGGGAACTCATAAATTTCTTTCCGATAACGGGATTCTTTCTTCCAAAATCAACAAGGTCTACGACGGGGTCTTCCCGACCGCGCTTGATTATATTCGGGAGAATAAGATTCATCTCATCATCAACACCCCTCTTTCGAGAGTGACGAGAGACGACAGTTTTACGATCCGTCAGGCGGCGATCCGATTTAAGGTTCCTTGCTTAACGACGTCTAACGCGGCGAAAGCGCTCATCAAGGGAATGGTGGAGATGAAGAACAAGGGATTTACGATCCATTCTCTTCAAGAAATTCACGCGATGCCGAAGAACCTTTGAATCGGAAGCGTTAGACGCGCTTTGGGGTCGAGTTCGAAGCTCAATTCGATGGGCCGGAAAACTGCGCGCGGATCGTTTCGATTCGTTTGCGATTGACCCCTAAATCCGATTTTCCGAGACGGGAAGCGGATCTAACGTGGATCAAAGGCGCGTTTGCGTCGAATACGAATTCCACATCGTCCACAAATCTCCAGATCAAACTCGTAAATTCAACGTAAAGATATTTGTCTTCCTCCTTTATAAGATTGGTTCTTGCTGTTTCCAGAATCAAGTTCTTCAATTTCGCTTTCGCATCGGTCGGATTTCCCGAATAGGTCAACGGCTGAATAAAATGTTCCTGATCGGATGCCGGTGCGAAACTGCTCACACAATTCGGGGTTTCCGGACAAGGCCCGAGTTTGCCGTTTTGAATCCCTAAGGTTATAGGTCTGGTTCCGGTACATTGGATGAAAAGAAGAATTAAAAACGCGGAAAGAAAGCGAGAAGGTTTCACGGCGGCACTCGAACGTTCGCGAACGTGGTTTTTTACGAATCGATTTCCAAGACTTATTTTCGACTTACACGAGTTAGGTTGTCCTTCGCTTAGGTGCGAAGGAATCAGGGAAAAATCCGAAGATGCACGTTTTGTCATAAAGGAAGAGTATCAGGAAAAACGAAATTGGCGAAAGAATTTTGTATTCTTTTGTAAAAATCTTATCGATTTCTATAAAAAAATAATTTCATGAAATGTGGAGGATTTCACTCTAAGACGAAAACGATGTCTCTTCTTGAATCCGAAAAAGTGCCCTTAGGAAGTTTGCTTCCTTCCTTCCAGCTTCCCGACCCGAACGGAACGCTTTATTCCTCCGAAAAACTTTCGGGAGCGACGGGTTTGCTGCTCGTCGTTACGTGCAATCATTGTCCTTATGCGCAGGCGATTTGGCCGAGACTGATCCGTTTTTCCACCGAGATTCTTTCCTTAGGAGTCAGAACGGTCGCGATCAATCCGAACATTCATCCCGATTATCCGGATGATTCCCCCCAAATGATGCTCACGAAAATCAAAGAATGGGGAATTCCGTTTCCGTATCTCGTGGACGAGACTCAAGAAGTCGCGAGAAAACTGAGAGCCATGTGCACGCCGGATATTTATCTCTACGACAGCGAGCAAAAACTTTTTTACCACGGGAGAATGGACGACAACTGGAAGAATGAAAGACAGGTTTCCCGGAAAGAACTCGAATACGCGGTACATCAACTCGTAAAGGGAAATCCCGCTCCGATCAATCAAATGCCTTCGATGGGCTGTTCCATCAAGTGGAAGGATTAATTTCATGCCAGCAATCACACCCGATCATACTCCCGTCGCCGCCGAATTCCAGGACGCGAACGTAATCAGCGAACATTATCGCGAAATCGAAACGAAAACCCTCGATCATTTTCGCGAGGAATTCAAAAAGAACGAAATCGCTCTGGAGAACGTTCCCGTCACCGGGTTGAATCCTTTCTTAAAGCGAAGCGGCGATCTCTATCAGGATTGGAGAATCTTAAAAAAGAATCTTACGGATAAATACGAGGAACTTCAGAAAAGTAGAAATCTCGAATATGAATTGATCTATCGTAAACTCGTCGCGGATAAGAATCACAAAGCGAAGCCGACTTCTCTCATCGGAGATATTTTTCAATCGGTGGTCGACGGGGTTTTGAACACGGTTTATACTTGGTTCGATTCGGAGAAAAAACCAGATCCTCCTCAACCGGTAGTCACTCCGGAAAAACGTCCGAAGAAAGAAAGCGACGACTTGAAAAAACTCTACCGGGAAATGGTTCAAAAGAAATTAAAAGAAAGGGACCGAAGTTTTTCCCTTTTTCAGGATATTTTGAAAGAGTCGGCTCTCAATTGGAATCAGTCGTATCGAAAGAAGTTTCATCAAAGTCTTGCTTCCACGGTCAAACAACTCGAATCTTCCAAGGCGAATAAGGCTGAAATTCTAAACGTTTCCAAAACCGCGAAGAAAGCGGTGCTGAGTTTTCACGACGAGGATAAGATCCAGAAATATTCCATTTTTATGATAGACTATTTTTTCGATCGGCTTTTGAAAAAGGAACCGATTGCGGAAAGCAAAATCATTCTTCCCGAAAAAACGGAACCCGTCAAAACCGAAGAAAATAAAACCGCGGCCTTGATTCCGAATCCCACAAGGGAGAATTCGGAGGCGCAAAAAGCGGTGGATCGCGTCGTAAACGAATCGAATCACGAAAACGGAAAACAAAACGGCTCCAAGAAGAAATGTCCGATCACGGATTTACCGGATCATCTCATCAAGGAATGTTATTCCGATTATTTGATCGTGGATTTGTCTACGAAAGAAAAACGTTTGGAGCTGCATCGAATCCGTCTCGGGAAAGAGAATCAAAACACGAGAGCGGAAGCGATCGAATTCTTCAGCCAATGTGCGAACAAAGACGCCGGTGCGGTAACGCTCGCCGAAGCCGTATTAAAACGACACAACATCGCGCAAGAGGAAGAATCCCGTTTAAAGGATATGATCCAAAAACAAAAGTCGTGTAAGTAGTTTTTCTTCGCTGGGATGCGAACGATGTTTGCCGTTTTATCGTGCCGGTTTTTATCGAAGAACCCAAAAATGAATCGAAAGTCTTTCGGATCGTTCTCAAATGATTGGAATGGGACTTTTAGAAAAGGCGATCGATCGGTACGGCGGTTGGAAACTCTGGGATCGCATCGATTCCTTCGAACTCGAGTTGAAACGTCTCGGCGCGCCGATTCCTATCCGAAAGGGTTTGGGCAAAACGTTTCCGAAACCGAGCTTTCTGAAAATTTATCCCAAGTCGTTCACGGCCGAGTTTTTGGAATATCCTTCGACCGGTAAAAAAATCGTATTCCAAAACGGTAAAGTAGGAATCTTTTATATACATGAAACCGATTTCGAATTCGAGGTCCCCGATTACAGGGAAACGTTCCGAGGTTTCCGGAAATACAGAAGCTGGAATCCGTTGGATGCCGCGTATTTTTTCGGATATGCGATCACTCAATACGTCAGCGTTCCTTTTATACTGAAGGAATTCGGAGTTCGGGAAGTTCCGCTGGCCGACGGTTTTCGAATCGACGCGGAGTTCCCGCGATTCATGCACACTCATTGCCGCAAACAATCCTATTACTTCAACGAAGAAGGTCTTTTAACGCGCAACGATTACACCGCCGACGTGATCGGACCTTGGGCGATCGGCGCGCATCTGACGACGGATTATCGGGAGGTGGACGGGATTCCGGTCTCGACTCGACGCAACGTCTTTGTTCGTTTGGGAAAGTTTGTAACCCCGATTTGCGTTTTGTCGGCGGAGTTGAATCCGATTCGAGTGAATTTTCGTTGAAGTGGGAGATCCTACATCGATGAAAAATCGATTTATGCGGGAACTGATTCGGTCTGATTCGAGAAGTTAAGAGCGTGCATGGAAATAGTTCTGATCTACATACATTTGCCTGTGGGAGATCCTACTTCGTTTCGGAAACGAAAACATACATAGAATTTGTAAGAGTTCCCACATCTTTCCGAGCAATCACGCTTACTCGCAGGAGTTCCCACATTCTCCCTGCGAAACTCCGTTCTTCAACGCGACATAATCGCAAAAGGGAAGAAGATAATTTAAAAAACCGTCAAGGAATTCCGTGAAAGATCGATTTTAATACTGCGGAGCACAGTATGAACATTTCCGGTGAACTTCCTCTAACAGAATTTAAACCTCAGAAATATACCGAACAGACCCAAGGTCTTCCGACCCTCGGCGGCGCTTTGATCGGAAAGAATTCCTTTCTCGACGTAATGAAGTCTCTGCAAGGTTCCGCACAGAAGGGGTTGGACGAAACTCTGACCGGAATTCAGAACGCATTCTCGAAGTCGGAAGTGCCCGCTCCCCAAGAAGAAAAAATCGAATCTTCCGACAAAAATGACACGGAAGAAGTTGCTTCCAAAGAAGAAGTTAAAACGGAAGACGAAGAAGTCGTTCGCGAAGAAGACGAGTTCGAAGCCGTCGAAGAAGCGGGTAACGTAACCACGCTGCCTTGGTTTCTCGTGGCGGAAGCAAAACCGAACGAAACGGTCGATCCTGAAATCGAATCCGCAATCATAAACGAACTACAAACACAAATCACGGAAGAAGTCGTAACCGAATCCCTCGAATCAAAACCGGTTTCAACGAGCGAGCTGATCGAAACGCTTTTTGCAAACGAAGAAAAGGCAGAATTGTTAAGCGAAGTCGCAATCGAGGAAGAATCCGCATTTCAGCCGGAAGAACACGAAGAATCCTTATCGCTCTACGAAGACTCGAAAGAGATCAAACGTCAGTCTGCGAAACGGGAAGAAGCGGTTCGCGAAGAAAAAAACGAATCCTCCGATTCGACGACGTCGACGGTTTCCCGCTCTCAAGAAGAGAACACGAAAGAAATCAAAAACAACGATCGTAAATCATCCAATAAGGAAGTTCAGTTCAAAGGTACCGAGGAAACAAGAATCGAAGTTTCCAAAGAACTCGCACTGGATTCCGAAAAATGGAAGATCAGCCGCGATAAAAAAACGGATTCTTACATGAATTTGAAGACCGCGGCAAGAGAAGAAATTAAAACCGCAGTCCTCAATCAATTCGCCGAAAATTCTTCCGGAAAATCCGGACAAGGTCAGGAACAATCCTTCCGCAGCGGAGGAGGGGATTCGTATTCTTCTCTTGTAAAAGGCGTTGGAACCGCGGGAGTCGGCGCTTCGAGAGACAACGGAACCTTCAACAAAGAATTCTCCCTTTCCAAAGATGCCGGCGTTTTATCGAAAAAAGACATTCAGCAGAACTTTCAAAATCTGATCCGCTCCGCAAGAGTGCAGATCCTGGAAAACGGAAGAACGGAAGCGAGCATCCGCATGAATCCGAAAGACCTCGGACAAATGTCCCTTTCGATTTCCACGGACAAGGACGTGGTGCGCGGAAAACTTCTCGTGGAATCCGATTCCGTCAAACAGCAGTTAGTCGCGGAACTCGCGAGTTTGAAACAGGATCTCAAAGCGAACGGTCTCGAACTCGAGTCGCTCGTGATCGAAGTCAAGGAAAGGGAGCAAGCGTTCGCGTTCAACGGCGATTCCGATAAGAACGGAAAAGACCCTCATTCTTTTCAAGCCGCGTTCGGAGAGGAATGGAACTCCGACTTTAAGAATTCTTTTTACGAAGAAGACGAACTTTCCTTTGAAGAAAATTCTTCCGAGCCTCATGGTTTTTCGGAAAAAACCGAAGGGAAAACCGAGAAACTGCTCGATCTGAAAGTATAGGCCTCGGAGGAAATCATGCCAGAAGCAGCCGGCGTTAGCCAACAAGCAACCAGAGATCGTTATCTCGAAGGAGACAGAAGTTTCAATATCCGGAACCACATGGATAATTTGGAACGGGAAGAAAAGAACGGTCTCAAAGGAATCGAGATTCGCTCGACGGTAAAGTCTCTCGGCAAGGACGATTTTCTCAAACTTCTCATCACGCAATTATCATCCCAGGATCCGACCAACCCGGTTAAGGATCAGGACTTCATCGCACAGATGGCACAGTTCTCCTCTCTCGAACAGATGAACAACATTTCCACCGGAATTCAAAAGATGGGGAACCGCCAGAGTTTTTCTCTCGTCGGGAAACTCGTTTCCGGTCCGGACTTCGTCAACGGCGAGAACGTCGCAGGAATCGCAGGCGCTCTTTTCTTCGACGGAGAAGGAAAGACGTTCGTTCGAGTAAACGGAAGATCGATCGACGTGGAACAAATTTCCTTAATCAGCGACCCGACCGTTCTGAAAGAACAGGAAGCCGCTTACAATCAAGCGCAGGCGCAATCTATGCCGACTACCGCTTCTTCCCCTAAGATGACGCCTAACGCACCTCAGGCGACTCCGGACGCGAACTCCGCAAAGAGGGAAACCGAATCGGTTTCGGCTAACGCGGAGCAGGCTCCCGAGCTGAAGGACAAAACCGCGACCGAAGTAAAACCTTCGGACTGGAAATTTCCGGGCAAAGACAAAAGCAATTCATACGAATAAATAAACAAAGGATTATCGAGGTAACAGCTTTATGATGAGGTCACTCTATTCCGGTGTATCCGGACTTAAGAACCACCAGGTCCGAATGGATGTCATTGGAAACAACATCTCCAACGTGAACACTCACGGTTTTAAAACCGAACGTGTTACGTTTCAGGATATGATTTCTCAGGAACTCAGAGGAGCTTCCGAACCAAAAGAGAATATCGGAGGTGTGAACCCTCAACAAGTCGGTTTGGGTTCCTTGATCGCGGCGATCGATAAGATCATGACGCAGGGTTCTCTGCAGACCACCGGTAAGAATACGGACGTGGCTATGTCCGGCGAAGGATTCTTTATCGTGAAAGACGGAGACAAACAGTTCTATACGAGAGCCGGAGCTTTTAACCTCGATAAAAACGGCTACTACGTAAACCCTGCAAACGGTCTCAAGGTTCAGGGTTGGAATTCAAGACTCGACGACAAAGGAAACAAGTTCATCAATTCGTCCGCGTCCATCGAAGATATTATCATTCCCGTATATTCCAAGGAGCCGGCAAGAGCGACTTCGCAGATCGATTTCAAATCGAACTTGAATTCTTCCGCTCCCGCCGTTCCTCCGGACGCGACTCAAGAAGAGATCACCGCTATGATCAACGATCCGGATCCGAAGATGAGAAGAGGTCACGTAACTACGATTAAGACCTTCGACGACCAAGGGATTCAAAGAGAATTCAAGATGGAATTTTACAAGGTTCGCGATAACACTTGGAAGGCTCGTTTGAGCATGACCGATGCGACTCAGCTTTCGGCGGACGTTTCGGGAACCGGCGGACAAAACACGCAACTTCCTGGAAACACCGAGCTTGAATTCGGTTTCACTCCGGACGGAAAACTCGTTTACGTTTCCGACGGCGTGGACTCGATGAACAGCGGTAAGTTGAACGCGAAGGTTTCTTTCCGAATCGCCGGAAATCCTGCGGTTCAAAGCTTCGATTTGAATCTCGGCGAAGCGGGAATGGTCGACGGAATCACTCAATTCTCCTCCGATTTCACTACTAAAGCGGTGAAACAAGACGGTTACACGATGGGATATCTGGAATCCTTCTCCATAGACAACTCCGGAACGATCACGGGAGTATTCTCAAACGGGGTGCGTCAGCCTCTCGCGAGAATTGCGACCGCGGTATTCAACAACCCGGCCGGTTTGGACAAGGCGGGAGACACAATGTTCGCGTATTCCATGAACTCCGGAGAACCTAACATCGGTGAGGCGGGCGTTCAAGGAAGAGGGAAGATCAACGCGGGTCTTTTGGAAATGTCTAACGTGGATCTTTCCGATCAGTTTACGGACATGATCGTGACTCAAAGAGGATTCCAAGCGAACTCTAGAACGATCACGACTTCCGATCAGATGATTCAGGAAGTCCTGGGTCTCAAACGTTAAGAATCTCTCTGATTGATTTCCTCTTCGGCCGCATTCATGGAGCCGGAGAGGAGACGAATTTCGCAAGTTTCAAGTTATAGAATCGTTCTCTTTTTTTTGCCGAATCCGAGGAAAAATTCTCTTTCCACTATATTTCCAGTACAGTTTCATTGGTTCCTGGTAGGATGAGTCAGAAGTTTCCTAAATACATAGTTACGGACTCCCGTTCCATCGCAAAAAGACTGAACCCGCTCGCCCTTCGCTTAGAAGTCCAATTTTTAGATCTCTCCGAATTCTTTCAGTCCGAAAATATCCGCGATTCCATCGGATTTTTAAACGTTATCTTCTATCTCACCATTCCGAAACTCATAGAAACGCAAAGGGAAATTCACAAACAGTTTCAGAGCAATCCTTTGATCCTGAGCCGTTTTATTTTGAACGACGGTATGGATTACGTTCATTCGGAAGAATTGAAAATCGAAGAAGACCTGATTTTTTCCGTTCTTCCCGAGTCTTCTTCCGATCTGATTTTGAACAAAACGTTTCTCAATGCGTTCACTCAATTGCAGATGATCACCGATCAGTTCGATCTGCAGCACAAGGTCAACACGACCAAGTATGAGATTTCCAAACTCACTCGGATCGGAATCAGCCTCGCGGACGAAAAGGATTTCAACAAACTGCTCCGGGAGATTATTTTCAGCGCGAGAGAGATCGCCGTCGCGGATTCCGGTTCTTTGTATCTCGTGGAAAAAGACGAGCTGGGTTTTATCCGCAATCTTCGGTTTAAAATCTCCTCGATGGATATCGATACGGAAGAATTCCTCCTTCCGATCAACAAATCCAGTATCGCCGGTTACGTCGCCGCCACGGGAAAAATTCTGAATATACCGGACGTGTATGATCTTGCGGAAGACGCGGAATATACGTTCAACAGCAACTTCGACGTATTATCGAATTATCATACGAAATCCATGCTCGTCGTTCCCATGAAGAATCATAGAAACGAGGTCGTGGGGGTCATTCAGCTCATCAACAAAAAAAGAAACTTCAACCAGAAGCTGACCGTGGAACAGATGAAAGGGAAGGACGTTCTTCCCTTCGACGATTATTCCGCACAACTCGTGATGAGCGTCGCCGGACAAGCCGCCGTGGCGATTCAGAACAACAATCTTTTACAGGAAATCGAAACCCTCTTTGAAGGATTCGTAACGGCTTCGGTAAACGCGATCGAATCCCGAGACCCTACGACGAGCGGTCATTCGTTTCGTGTGGCGCTTTTAACGGTAGGATTGGCCGAAACGGTGGACGGGGTCGGACACGGAAAATACGCCGAGACTAAGTTCTCAAAAGAACAAATCAAAGAGATACGTTATGCGTCTTTGCTTCATGACTTCGGAAAAGTAGGGGTTCGCGAGAAGGTTTTGGTAAAATCCAAAAAACTCGAAGACTACGAACTTGAATTGATCCGCTGGCGATTCGATTACATCAAAAAAGACATCGAATCCAGAATCCTTCAGAAAAAAACGGACTATTTAAAAAAACACGGAACGGCGGGTTTTGCTGACTACGAAACGGCTCTCGAGTTCGAACTGAAAGTCGAATATCAAAAGCTCGATCAGATGTTTCAGATCGTCGTCAACTCGAATGAGCCGTCCATATTAGAAGAATCTAATTTTCAAATGCTCGAAGAAATCGCTAAGGTGAATTATTCCACCACCGGAGGCGATAGTCTGCATTTGATTTCGCCGTACGAGTTCGGATTTTTGACGATCAAAAAAGGATCTCTCGATTTCGCCGAACGAAAGGAGATCGAATCACACGTGGAACACACCTTTCAGTTTTTGAGCAAGATCCCTTGGACCGGAGATCTGAAGCTGATTCCTTCGATCGCGCACGCCCATCATGAAAAACTCGACGGAACCGGTTACCCGCGAGGTCTTGCCGGAGATTCGATCCCCGTTCAATCCAGAATCATGACGATCTCCGATATCTACGACGCTCTTACGGACAAAGATCGTCCTTATAAACGCGCGGTCCCCGTTGAAAGAGCATTGGATATTCTGCAAATGGAGGCGAGGGAGAATCACGTGGATCAGGATCTTTTGAAAATCTTCATCGAAGGGAAAGTCTACGAACGATTGAATAATTCCGGTTACTTACGTTAGACGAAATTTTCCAGGCTTCGTGCACAACGACTGCTTCATACGCTCCGCACATCCCTAACACGACAATCAGAGTTTAAAACGATCGATTCGTTTTCCTTCCCAACTACTAAACTCAATAGTTTTGGATGTAAGTTTAGTTTTTGTGGTATTCAGCCATCATATGATTTTCAATTTTACAGAATAAGATTCTATTAGGTTAGTTTTATATGTCTCCATCGATTCAAGAACAGCTCACTCAAGCGATCCTTTCCGGAAGCGTAAATGTTATAGCCGACTATATTCGATCCGGAGCCGGTTTTGAAAAAATCACCTTGATTACACCGGATGGATTTGGCGCGTCGCCCCTTCGATTGGCAGCGATTGCAGAAGCGAAATATAAAGGTTCCTCCGAGATTACGAAGATGATTCTTGAAAATTCGAGTGTAGAAGAACAGGAAAACGTTTTGTATTCTTTCGCTTCGGAAGACGAATATCTAGAACAGACCGAGGCGCTGCTTCGAGCGGGCATATTACCCGACATCGGAACGAAAGATCAAACTCCGTTGCAATTGGCCGTAGGAAACCGAAATCCTAAAATGGTTTTTCTACTTCTTTCTTATGGAGCCGATCCCAGTCGAAAAGGAAAATACGGTTCGGCGTTCGATAGCGCGGAATCCAATCCTTTGTTTTTAGGCATGTTGACTTCGGCTCGAAGTGGAAAACCGAAGTCGCCGTATTATTTCGTGGATTTGGAAAAAGTGAAACAAGTATTGAATCGTTGGGCAAATGCCGTTCGTATGTTTGCGCAAAATCATAAGGAAAAAACCTTCTATGTTTTTGGAATCGACGGAAGTCGATTGGTTGCAAATTCCGAGGAAGAATTTCAGAGAACGTTGAAAAAATATCAGGACAACTATCCGGATCGATACAATCAGGAAGATAAAATCCAATTCTTGCGATACAATCCGGGTGATTTTTCGTTTTCGATGCCGGAAATATCGGGCGATCTTGAGGAGAATATTCTTTTGGATCATTCGTATTTGAACCCCATAGAAAACGAAACTCGAACGGAAAAAGAATTATTAAAGGACGGGTTGATCCTGAATCGTAACGCGATTTTTAAGGATTTAAAACTTTCCGCCGATTTTAGAATATCCGCGTTCGGACACATATATTAGTATTTTTGAATCTACGAAAGGCGCGTTACGCAGGGTGTTTCCGCGCCGTTTGATTGTGAAACAAAGCTTTTGGAAAGTCGGCGCGGACCGGGCTTGTTCCGCGCTTCGGCTTTACGCCTTCGGTCGTCCTTGCTGGACGACTGCTGCGCACGCTCCACATCCCTAACACGAAAAACCGGTTTTTGATTCGTAACCGTTTTTTTTTACGAGATCCCATTTAAGAATTTTTCGACCAAGGAAAGGAAATGATTTCCTCGTTCCTCGAAATTCTTATATTGATCGAAGCTTGCGCAGGCCGGTGAAAAAACCACCGCACCGATTTCCGCGCCGTTGGACAAATGGATTCCTTTAGAAACGGCTTGGTTTTTGTTATCGGAAACTGTTTTCGAAGCGGAAGGCGATCGAGAAGAAACGGGCGCCGACGCTACGAAAGGTTTTGAAATCATATTTCCTTTTTTGAATATTTCAAACGCGTCGTTCAATGTTTCAACGGAGAAAAGTCGATCTCCGATGAGTTCTCGAACTCCGTTTTCCCATACGGATCTCGCCTCTCCGATTAAAATTACGGAGCCGATTCCTTTTATTAGGAAATCATAAAGCGGTTTCGGGTCTTCCTGTTTCGGTCTTCCTCCGAGAATCAGACAAGTTTGCGGAAGATTCTTCCAAGTAGCCATTCCGGCGAGCATGCTGTGAAGGTTCGTGGATTTGGAATCGTTGATAAAGGAAAGGCCGAATTTTTCTCCCGCGATCTGAAAACGGTGGGGAAGTCCTTTAAAACGGGGAATCTGCGCTTGGATCGATTCCGGTTTTCCTCCGATCGCTTCCGCCGCAAGAATGGAAGCCGCGAGATTCTCCCGGTTGTGCGTTCCCGGAAGATAAAATTGCGAGATGTCGTAAACGTGCCGCGCTGTCTTGATCGTTTGAGAATTTTCATCCACGAACGCGTCCGATTGCGGACTTCTTCCGAAACTCAAAAGCTTGCATTGATACGAAACCGAAGAGCTTAGGATTCTTTCTTTGATTTTTTCGGAAACGATTAGGGAATGATTGGCGTTGGAAAGATCGGCTACTTTCAGCTTCGCTTGGAAATAATTCTCCATCGTCTTGTGTCTTTCAAGATGATCGGGAGCGAGATTTAAAAAAACGGAAACGTTTAAACCCAACGGAGAAGAGTCGTCGAGTTGATAACTGGAAAGTTCCAGCACCGCGAGTGAAATCGGTTTCTTACAAAAAGAAGTAAACGGAATCCCGAGATTTCCCCCTTCTTGAAGATCGGAAAAATCTTCTCTTAAGAGATGTGCCGTCAGAGAAGTCGTCGTCGATTTTCCGTCCGTTCCGGTTACGCCGATGATTCTCCCTTTAAAAAAATGTCTGCCGAGATCGATCTCCGAAACGACCGGAATTTTTTTTTCGATAGCGTAGTCGAGAATCGGATGCGTGGGCAGAATGCCGGGCGACTTGACGATCAGCGCGATATCGGTAAGGGAAGAAGGATCGACGTTGTCCGGAAGATACGGAACTTGCAGAGACTCGGGACGATTGCGGTCGCAGAGAATAGGGTTCGCTTGTTCGTGAATCAGAAGTTCAAGAGCCGAGTTGCCGGAGATTCCTCCGCCAAGAACGAGAGTCTTTAGCCCTTTCAGGGACTCGGGAAATTTCATTTTTAGACCGGTGAACAGTGATTGACAGGTTATTTTCACCCCCGATAGTTGTCAGTAGCAAAAACGAAGGATATTCCCTTGCTCGATCACAAAGTACGCGACGGTGTTTTGATTGTTTATCTCAAAGGACGTTTGGACGTTTCCATCGCCAATGAGGTTGAGGAAAATCTGAATGACCTGATCGACAATCAAGGTCATAAAAAAGTGATTCTGAATATGCAGGAAGTGGATTATATGTCCTCGTCCGGTTTTAGAGCTTGTATCTCCACCCTGAGAAAGTTGAACTCCAAAGAGGGTGCATTAAAAATTAGTAATATCAAACCTGCGGTAAAGCGGATCTTCGACGTTATCGAACTCACTTCTCTCTTTGACATTCGCGAAACCGAAGACGAGGCTTTGAAATCCTTCTAAGCCTCGATGTCCTCCGCTCAATTACACCGGGTTCTCCGGGAAATCATCGCCACCAAACAAAACGAAATTAAGGAAATCGGGAAATACGACCCGGCTCCTTATCAAGGGCTTGGGCTTGGAGAATCTCTGCGAAGCAGAAACTTCTCCATCATCGCCGAGTGTAAACGCAAGAGTCCTTCCGCCGGTGAAATTCGCGCCGATTATGATCCCGTTAAAATCGCAAAGACGTACGAGGATTCCGGAGCTTCCGCGGTTTCCGTTTTAACGGATCGAAATTATTTCGGCGGTTCTTTAGAGGATCTAAAGAATGTTTCTTCTCTTTTGAGAATTCCCGTTTTAAGAAAAGATTTTATTTTGGATGAATCTCAAATTCGAGAGGGGAGAGCCTTCGGCGCTTCCGCGATTCTTTTGATCGTGAGAATTTTAACTCCCGATCAGATCAAAGGCTTTTTAAAGTCCGCAGCCTCGCTGGGAATGGATTGTCTCGTGGAAGTTCACACGGCGGAAGAGGCGAAGATCGCTTTGGATTGCGGGGCGGAAATCATAGGAATCAATACGAGAGATTTGGATACGTTTCAGATTCATCCGAATTTGGTCGAAGAGGTTTCCGCATTTTTGCCACCTAACATCATCAAGGTGGGAGAGTCCGGTGTTAAGAGTCGAGCCGATCTGGATGCTTTCCGCAGACTCGTGGATGCCGCGTTGATCGGAACCTACTTTATGGAAAAGCCGGATATCCACAAGGCTTGGCTGGATTTGTTTTAAGTAACGCGAATCCGAAAGAGACATTTTTCTCCGTGTACTTTTCAATTTGTATGAGTTCCTACAATGTTCGTTCGAGGGAACTCATACAAAAAAATCGAATTTGTTTTAAGTTGCAGATATCCTAAGAATTCGATTCCCAAACAAGACCTTCCCCCTCTTCGATGTCGCATCCCCAGGAATCGTGAAACGCAACCGCGACCTTGAATTTTTTTGTTTTGTTTAAGGTTTTGAATTCTTCGGTCTCTTTCGATTTTTCGGCCGCCACCGCGACCGTATGCGCGAATAGAGTCATGGCCGCGTCCCAAATCAAATGATACGCCTTCTTGTCTTCGTCGAAGTATTTTTTAGAAGCTTCGTGTAGGATCTTCCCCGGTTCTTCTATGTTGAAATGCGCCTCGTCGTGTACGGGACCGGATTGATAACCCGGATCGTCTTCCTCTTCCGCAAAAGAAATTTCGGAAAGACGAAATCCGTTTGCCGTTTCTCCGGACATATACAGCAAACAACCGGAAACCTTCTCTTCGGAATCGATCGCAATTTGATACGCATCGCGCAGACTTTTCGCAATGGTATCCGCATGAGTATCCCAATCGATCCTTTGAAGACGTTCCGAGTAAGGACGACTGACCGAATTTTGGTTCGCATCGTTTAAAAGTTCTTTTAATTTTTCCGTAAACAGATTCATAGATTTAAATTTTTCCTAAGGCGGTTTATAATCATTTTCACAGGATTTGCAAGAATTTTCCGAATCTGAAATTCATGTTCTTATAATCTGAAGTTTTTCTTTAAATTTCCGCGTAGGTATAAGAAAGATGTAACGCGACGATACGTATTTCAAAAAAGAATTTGCAAGCTCTTTTGATCGCCTCGTATATTTGTTCCGACAAACTACTCGCACAAAATAAAACTTGACCCTAAAGTAATTCTTCTTCCGTAAACGAACGCGTTCGTATTTTCAAATACGTCCTTTACAAACGACGCAAAATCCGATACGCTTTAACGCGGAGATAATACATGATCGTTTATGCGTTGAGTTGGTTTTTACTTTTAGTCTTCGCCTTCGTCAATGCGGCGATCCGCGAACTGACGTATAAAGAATCGACGGGAGAGTTCTTGTCCCACCAGATCTCCGTCTTTACGGGAATGATTCTTTTGTCCTTGCCGATTTGGCTCATTCTCAAGTTGAAACCTTTAAAGAATTCCGAACAAGCGGTGCGCGTCGGATTGCTCTGGGTTTTGTTAACCGAAGTCTTTGAATTTTCGATGATCGTCGTTTGGTCCAAAAAACCGATTTCCGTATTTTTTCACGCACACGATGTTTTTCAGGGCGAACTCTGGATTCTTTTCTTAGTCTGGATTGGGACAGCTCCTTTTTTGTTTTATCGATTCTTTAATCGTCTTTAAAAAGCCATTCTTTTTAAGAAACTTTTTCTTGCCTAAAGACAAGCCGTGTTTATACTACGTTTCCCTATATGAGATAGCTTGCGTAAATATATAAAGAGGAATGAAGTTCTCGTTTGTTGGACGCTGCTCTTTGAAGTTGATACGAGTCTTGCGTCGAATTTCTTAAAGATAGAAAGAAGGTAAATGTCGGTATGAAAAAAGAAAAAGCTATGCTTTTCACAATCCGAGAATGGTTTCAATTTAAAAAAATCACGAGCGGTCTGACGGAATCCGAATCCAGGTCCGTTCATACAACATTGTATACGCAGTTTAGTCTGTTTGTGATACCCTCATTGTTAACAGTCTCTATATATTATAACGAACCTCCGGAGACGCATCTATTCTCTTTTATACACTATTTCCTTCTTATTATCCCGTTACTATTTGCCCATTATTTGCTCCGATTGCGTTATTATAATTTATCCGCTGTGATTACGTTGGTTGCCGTTAATTATCATCTTGGAGCGCTAACGTTAGCTCAAGCGGATGACCCCGCTCCTTTAGGGTTTCTAATTACTTCGATCTTGTCATTCTTAATGATCTCGAAAAAATATAATCGCATTCGCTTTTTAATGTCTATTTTGCCGTTAGGCCTTTATATTTCTAGTCAGTATTATTATAGAGTCTTAGGAGGAAATGCGATATTCGGTCCGCCCAAATGGGTCGTGCCGGCCGAGTATCTTATGCCGCCTCTTATACTAGCATGTATTTTAATGGTCTTGATTATTTATCAATTTGTGAAGGCCGTAGACATGGCAGAAGCAAAGTTAACTCAAGAGCATGAAAAGTCGGAAAAGTTATTACTGAATATAATTCCGAAAGAAGTAGTCGAAGAATTAAAACAGAAAGGATCCAGTGCGCCGAGGCATTTTAATTCCGCGACTATTTGTTTTACCGATTTTGAAGGTTTTACAAGTATTACGGAGACTATGGAACCGAAAGAACTGGTCGCCGAATTGGATCGGTGCTTTTCATACTTCGATAGCGTAATGGGTCATTACAATCTTGAAAAGCTAAAGACAATCGGTGATAGCTATATGTTCGTGGGAGGATTACCTACGGAAAATAAAACCCATGCGGTAGATTGTGTCTTAGCGGCTATCGAAATCCAGGGATTTATGAGCCAAATGAAAGATATTAAGAAATCTCAAAACTTACCTTATTGGGAATTAAGACTTGGGATACATTCCGGCGAGGTGATCGCAGGAGTCATCGGAGATAAAAAGTTCGCCTATGATGTTTGGAGTGACACTGTCAATACCGCCAGTAGATGCGAATCTTCCGGAGTTTCTGGAAAGATAAATATTTCCGGAGCTACCTTTGAACTCGTTAAAGACTTTTTCGATTGTGAGTATCGCGGATTAGTAGAAGCTAAAAATAAAGGCAAAATAAAAATGTATTTCGTAAACGGTATATTGCCGGAACTTCAGGAAAAAAATAATCCGAACACCCCCAATAGTCAGTTTAAAAAGAAATACGAACTATTATAATTAATAAGACCGCTTTTGCACCGTATTGGTTTTACGAACGATTTCAAGCATAGGGGAACATAAGACAAGGCCCGAGTCAGCGCACGGGGGGTAGAATTCGAAACGATCGATTGAAAAGACTATCCCGTAACCGCTACTGCAAAAAAATCGACCTGAGAAGGCATTCCCATGACTCAAGAAACCCTCGGAGAAATTCAAACCGGTAAGATTCCGTTAAAAGGAAGAACCTTAAAGGAACTTTCGGAGATTATGGTTTCGCTCGGGGAAAAACCGTTCCGCGCCAAACAAGTGTATCACGGTTTATACGTGAATCGCTACGAGTCTTGGGAACAATTCACGACATTCTCCAAAGCCCTCAAAGAAAAACTCGAAGAACTTTGTACTCTAACTCGCCTTCACGTTGTCAAACATCTCAAGTCCGTCGACGGAACGCAGAAGTTTACGTTCTCATCCGAACCCGGTAACGGAAAAGAATTCGAAGCCGTATGGATTCCTTCGGGAGACGGCGGACGAAAAACGATCTGCATCTCTTCGCAGGTCGGCTGCACTCTCAATTGTAAATTCTGCGCGACGGCTAAATTAGAATTTCAAGGAAATCTAAAGGCGCATGAGATCGTCGATCAGATTCTCCAGGTGGAAAAAATCGTAGGCGATAGAGCGACTAACGTTGTTTTTATGGGAATGGGAGAACCTTTCCACAACTATTTCAACGTGATCCGCGCCGCGTCGATTCTTCACGATCCGGACGCTCTCAATCTCGGCGCGAAACGAATCACGATTTCTACTTCCGGAGTCGTAAACGGAATCCGCCGCTTTATCGAAAACAAGGAACCGTATAACTTCGCGATTTCGCTCAATCATCCCGATCCGAGCGGAAGACTCGAGATCATGGACATCGAAGAGAAATTCTCCCTTCCCGAACTTTTACAAGCCGCCAAGGATTTTACGAGAGAATTAAAACGAAGAATCACGTTTGAATACGTGATGATTCCCGGCGTTAACATGGGAACGGAAAACGCGAATAAGCTCGTTAAGATCGCAAGATCTCTGGATTGCAAGATCAACGTCATTCCTCTCAACACGGAATTTTTCGGATGGAGAAGACCCACAAGGGACGAGGTCGCGGAATTCATCGCGCTTCTCGAACCCGCCGGAGTTCCGATTCTCAACCGAAGATCTCCGGGCAAAGATATCTTCGGCGCCTGCGGAATGCTCGCCTCAAAAAGTTGACCTCAGCTTTCGTTTCTGAAAAATGGGGCAATGAATCTAAAAAGAATTCTTCTTTTTCTATCCATTCTATTTTTTGTTTCCTGTCAGGAATACGTTCAGCAGAAATGCAGTTCCGCGTGTAAATTTTTCGTTCAGTGCGCGGTAACCACGTTCAAGGACGTGAAGGTTACGGACGCGGAAAAAAATCAGGCGATGATCGATTGCGAAAGCGGATGCATCCGCGAACAAAGTTTCGTTCTTCCGTGTTTCGAATCCGAAACCACATGCAAAGGTTTTAATACTTGCGTGATGGAATCCGGATTTATGGATTGAAAGGAGTTCTTATGAATCAGATCGCAGCCGACAACAAACAACCGATTTCCATTCGCGTCCTTTTCGTTTTATTGATCGTTTCCGTTCTTCCTCTGCTCTTTACTCTTCCTCTCGACGTGATCGACATCGATTCTTCCCAATACGCGGAAATTTCGAGGGAGATGGTCGAGGGAGGAAATCCGTTCTTTATCCGGGACAACGGGAGAAGATATCTGGATAAGCCGATCCTTACGTTCTGGAAGATTTCCCTTTCCTTTCTCGTGTTCGGTTATCAAAATTTCGCGTTTCGTCTTCCCGCTCTTTTGTTCACATTTCTTTCCTTATGGGGAATGTTCAAGCTGACCGAGTCATATTCGGGAAGCCGTTTGCGTGCATGGATCGCGACGTTCTTATACGCGCTTTCGCCCGGTCTTTATTCGATGGTCGTCGATCCGAAAATCGACGTATATCTGACTCCGTATCTGATTCTCGTTCACGCGTTTTATTATCTCGGATTTAAGAAGAATAAAAATTACTATTATCTAATGTATTTCGCCATGGGCCTCGGTTTTATCACGAAAGGTCCGATCGCGATGGTGATTCCCGGCCTTTCTATCGGAGGCGATATTTTATTCAGAAGGGATTGGAAACGTCTTCTGGAGATGAAACTGTTTCCGGGCGCGCTGCTTGCGATTCTTCCTCCGCTTTTATGGTCGATCCCGCTGTATCTCGAATTTCAGACGTACGGTCCGTATTTCTTTTTGTGGATTCAATCGTTCGGTCGTTTTTACGTGAAGATGTACAACCAGAAGTTCAATCCTCTGTTCTTCTATTCCAATTTTTCCTGGGCGTTCGGCGTTTTTATTCTTCCTTTCGTCGGGTTCGTTTTCGACCGCGTTCGGAAATTTTTCAAGGATGGAAACGGAAAAACCGTATTTCAGAATATTCTAAAAAATGAATATAAGGACGGCGATTTTGTTCCCGGTTTTTGGCTGTTTTTATTTCTGTTTCTGATCAGCTTTTCCAGATATCAACTTCCTCAGTACATCTATTGGTGTCTTCCGGCGGCCGCAGTGATCGGCTCCGGATTTTTCGAATCGCTTTTGATCGGTTTTGAGGATCGAAAAGAGGGTGGAGCGGTCGTTAAGGTCGGTCAGGCCTTGCTTTTGTTCACGGCGGGGGCGTTTTTAGCGACCGTCTTTATTTTACCTTCGATCAGCATTCAAGTCGGGTGGGAATATTTGATTCTTCCTTTGATTTATCTCGCGGTATTTCTCTGGGTTTATTTTCAATCCGGCAAAGAAGGACGATTGCTCGCTTCGTGGATCTTTCCGGTCTCGTTGTTCTTCTCGATCGTGAGTTTATATCTCTATCCGATGTTGACTTCCTACCAGCCTTCGAAAGAGATCGGAACCTTCATTCGGGAAAACGAATCCGGTAAGGAAAAATTATTTCTTTTCGGAGTTCCGGCTTCGAAACGGTCTTACGCGTATTATTCGCAAAGAATTTCGAGAACCCTCTTCGATCCCGCAATTTTGGTTGAAGCGATTCAAAAAGACGGACAACGTTATCTGATCGTTCAAGACAAATGGGTTCCGAAAATGGATGAGTTCTTCGGTAAGGACGTACAATTTGAAACCGTTCGTGAATTTCCTTCCTATAAGGTCGCGACTCCGGAAGGAAAATTCTTTTTGAAAGCACAAAGAGAGAAGGTGGTCGGTAAGGTGATTTTGATGAAGGCCACTTTAAAAAATTCCCAGAAACGATAAATGTTTTAGAAAAAACGTGCGGGGAATTTCGACTTTCTCCCGAAAAATAAATTAGGCTAAATTGTGAGCCTGGTTTGGTTTTGGTCCCTGGGTAAAACCGGGGACTGCTTTTCCTTCGTTATCGTTCAGGGGAGGCCAAATTGCGATTCGTTTTTCCCATAACATACGTAATATTCAAATTTCTTTATTTAGTCTCCTTCTTTTGAATAAGAAATGCCATATTCTTTTTTTAGCGCGGTTTTGATCATCAATTTGTTGATCTTTTGCTGAAAAAAATGCGATTGCAGGTTTTAAGAAAGTATAAAAAAAGAAAATCCGATCCAACGATTTAGTTTGGAAAAAAAACTATACTTCGAAATAGAATCTCTTAGATTTTGGCCGTGGGTCTCAGTAATTTACTGTCAATATCGACGGGATTGCTTCACCTTTTATTCGGCGTTTATGCGTTCCGATTAAAAGGGAATCGTATAGTTCAGAATTATTTTCTCCTTTTAAATCTTGAATTATCCTTATGGCTATTGATTCAGGGCCTTCGAGTTTTGGTTCCACTCGAATATCGTAATTTAGCCCTGAATCTGAATTTTATACCTATATCTTTTGTTCCATTTACACTTTATGTTCTTTGTAAAAAAATGGAAGCCTCGGAAAGTAAGATCCCGATCTGGGCATCGATCATCGCCTTTGTGGGGTTAGGTTATTTCGCCTTCAACTGTTTAACGCAAAGAATGGCAAATATGAAAGATCCGGAAAGCTTCATTTATGAGATAAACGTAAATTATCATTTATACGTTTTTTATCTGGTATTTTGGACCGTACTTTCGATTTTCGAAGTTTCCCGTAAAATGCTTACAAAGAGAGGTGATTTTAAAGTTAGGCTTTTTTTTATCCTCATTGGTGCGATACTGGCTTTACATAGCACTGCATTCTTCGTTTATATTCTTCCGCTTTTTGGGGTTTTTAAACCGTGGCTTTCGTCGATCGGATTATTGGTTTCTTGTCTTCTTTGGGGGGTTGCAGTATTGCACTTTGATGCCTTTCAGATTAAAGCTAAAATTATAGAAGGCGCCGATGTCCCTTTGATCAATAAAGCCGCCTCCTGGGGCTTTTTAAGAATTTTAGCCAGGCTTGATCCAATGCGATTTATCCAAAAGAGTTCGAAAGAAAAAGCCGCAATTACGAAGGAAATACTGATTCAAGACTATGACCTGACTTCCAATTCGGGTGAATTGTCCGTTGATAAACGAGCGGAACTTCTTTCTAAAAAGTTCGGAAAATATTTTAAATAGTTTTTGAACTTTTACGATCTTCATGCTTTTTTCGATATCGATTTATTCTCAGCATAGAATTTCTCAAAATGTTCGATCGTTGATATTGTTTTATTTAAACTTGAAAAATATGATTTGCCTAATAGTGTGAACTGGTCGTATAGATATGCGATGTAGCTAGAATGATATATTTTTTAAAATCCCTTCTCTTTCTTTCACTAATCGTTTTCTCTTTCACAGCTTCCGTATATGGAGAAGAAAATAAAGGTTCCGAAACCAACTCCGCTCCCGGTAAATTCGGGATCGGAATCAGTTTATTCGGACCAACCGGCTTAACCGGCAAGTATTGGATTGACGACAAAAAATCTTTCGAAGCCGGCCTTGGATTTAGTGTGTTCGGTAACGGAAGATTTCACTTTCATGGAGTTTTTCTTTATAACTTCGCTTCTCTGAGCGAATCGGTAGGTTTTTATGGCGGCATAGGCGGCGTGGTCGAAGAAAAACGGTATCGGGAAAAAGAAAAGGTAGGGCGAGGAAGATTTATTGAGACCGAGGGTTATGAAACTTCTTTCGGCGCTCGCTTGCCTGTCGGTTTGTCTTGGAGATCGCAGGATAAGAAATTCGAGTTATCCGGGGAAGTTTATCTGAATGTTTTTTTCCTCGGAAGGGGAGGCGCCGATCTCGGTTTGGTTTTTGCCGGTAGAATTTATCTTTAGTGAACACATCCGATTTCTTTCAACCGAACTGCTGCGATTTTTTTTCGATGGATCCTTTCGAATGCCTCTCTCCAACCGTATCTTAAACGATCACCGGATTAAATTTTTTTTGGATTGAAATAGTTTTATATAAAATTATAAGCTCTATGAAAACGTTTCGATTGTTGGATTAGGAAAGATCCGTCTTTGATTACCTGAATAGGAGAAGCTATGAAATATTTCGAGGATTTGCAAGTGGGGGAAACTTTCGAACTGGGAAGTTATACCTTATCGAAGGATGAAATTTTGGAATTCGCAACCAAATACGATCCGCAGCCGTTTCATATCGACGAAGAGAAAGCGAAAGAATCCATATACGGAGCTTTGATCGCTTCCGGTTGGCAAACGACCGCGGTTTATATGAAGCTTTTTGTCGAAAATCTAATGAATCGAGCGCATGGAATGGGATCTCCGGGTTTGGAGGAGTTGAAATGGAAACGTCCCGTTTTTGCAGGCGACACCTTGCAGGGAAGATTTAGTATATTAGAAAAGAGTAAATTTAGAGCCAATCTGGGACTTGTAATGGGAAAGAACGAACTGTTCAATCAAAAAGGAGAAGTGGTTATGACCTTCAAAGGGAAGATGTTATTCTTAAGAAGAGAAATCTAAGATTTGCGTTGAGAAGAAACGTAGATCCAAAGTTTAAAAAAAAGAAACTCTACGGGGTTTAGTCGAGATTCTCCCTCCATAAGAAAACCTCGGCTTTTTCCAAATATTGAGAAAGCTGTCTGCAATCCGGGACGCTTTACCTGAAAGGCAATGGAAACCAAGATTGGCTTCTATAAGCGATCATCCGAACGCGCTTAATGGTAAACAAGTTATGCACTCGCTTTTACTTGATTTTCGGGAACTTTAAAAATCTGAATTAAGGTGTAAAAGATATATTAGATAACAACGATGCTCTGGCGCGAGCATTTTCTCAAAATGCGCGGTTGTCGTTTAACAATCCGCGCGAAATCGGAAATCAATTCATATCGTCGATCTTAATGTCATCGGGTGCAGGTTGGCCTTTGCCGTTTTCGATCAGACTTTTAAGACTCAAAAGAAAGACCGCCCATTTCATGCTGCAGTGTGCGGTGAATTCGCTTTCTGTTTTCCAGTCTTGATGTCGAAAGTGTATGAGGGTCATCGCCGCTCCATCCGGGGCAGTGCCTGCGCGCAGATTGAAATCAATATGCGAGCCGACCCAATCTTCCGGTCCATTGACGCATTCCCATAGCACACGGGCCGGAGTCGATTCTTGAACTTTCATATCAAAGAAACCTTTCTCTCCAAACGTAAAACGAATCGCCTCTCCGACCGCCGAAACTCCTCCCGAAAACGCACCTTCCACTTGTCTTGTCCACCAGTTCGCAAGACCGCTTTGCGTAGTCAGCGCTTGGACGACTTCGTTTGCTCCGGCCCGAATTCCGACTTTGTGGTAAATTCCATTCATACGATTCTCCTTTTTGTTTTCTTTCGGTTTTACCGATAAAGACTTTGTTTTAATCTTTGCTCACGTGCCAAAGTTCAAGGCCGTTTAGAATGCTCGTCCAACCTCCGTGATGCATTTCAATTTCTTTTCGATCCGCTAGTCGTTCGTGAGTCAGTGTAACCAGAGTCTGCGGTTTGTTTTTCACGCCGTTCGGACCGGTAATCGTCACGGACGGCAATGCGGTGAATGTAACGGTGACTAACGTTTCACGATGGCCTGTCGCGTGCGACCGCCACGTGAAAACGAGCTTCGTTGGTTCATCGATCGTGATGTATTCCCCTTCGTGAGGTAAGACTTTGCCGTCCAGAGTCATGTCGATACGGAACTTTCCGCCCGGTCGCGGATCGATCGTTACCGATTCGATTCCGATTTCATCGCCGGATAGGAACCAGCTCGAAAATTCTTTCTCCTGCAACCAGGCTCGAAAGAGTCGAATAGGCTCTGCGCTAATTTTTTTTTCTATTTTTAGGACGGGTGTGGTCATCGTCTTGCTCCTTTATGAATGCTTCCAATTTATCCAATTTGTTGTTCCAGAATTCCTGATGATAGGTAAGCCAAGCGAACGCGTCCGAAAGAGAACGGTTTTGCAATTCCAATCGAATGCTTCGCCCGTCTTCCGGCGTGCGCACCTTGCGGACAAGTCCTGCGGCTGCCAGAACATCGATATGCTTTGCAACGCCCGCAAAGGACATAGAGAAGGGCTCCGCAAGTTCCGAGATGGTGAGCGAACCTTTTCGTAAACGTACCAGCATTTGGCGCCTAGAATGGTCCGAGAGCGCGGCAAATACCCGGTCGAGTTTCTGTTCCTTTTTTAACAATTCAACCATTTAGTTGAAAATATGGAGAACGTTTTTATAGTCAAGTATTAAACTGTTTGGTTTAATACTTGTTTTGTCCTCTTTTCGATTTTTTTATTATGAAGCAGGTGTTGATTCTATTTTTCTCAGTTCGCTGCCATAGTTTGGGGATTGCGAGGGATGGAGCAGGAGAGTGCCGTAAATCATAGCTTGTTTCAGCTTTCCGTTGTGTTTCTGCGACAGTCGTATCCATGCACGGTCGTCTAAATCGTAATCTTACATTCGATTCAGTCCGATGATTTTGGATAAAAAAACAGATCAATTGGTGCTTGAACGTTTCGGACAATATTCTATAAGAAGGTCTATGAGAAAAATTATTTTCGCCATCAATATAACCACCGACGGGTATTGCAGCCACACAGGAATGATCGCTGATGAGAAAGTGCACAAATACTTTGCCGATCTTTTGCGTAATATAGGCGTTATACTTTATGGCAGGATCACGTATCAACTCATGGTTCCTTATTGGCCCGATATCGCTAAAAGTCAATCGGAGTCGGAAGCAACCAACGAGTTTGCGCGCGTGTTCGATTCTCTCGAAAAGGTTTTATTTTCCACTACATTGAAGCAAGCGCCCGAAGCAAAGACAAGGCTCGTTCACGCGAATCTTATCGAAGAAGTTCTCTCGTTGAAGCAACAACCTGGAAAAGACATTGCCGTAGGCAGTTTGAGCATAGCGTCTCAACTTACGGAGCGTCATTTGATCGACGAGTATCGTTTTGTGGTCCATCCGGTTATTGCCGGAAAGGGGCCGCGATTATTTGATACGGCGAGGTTAGAGGAAACGATGAAGCTTGACTTTCTTGACTCGGAAGTCTTTCCATCCGGCACCACCGCTCTTCATTACAAAAAACGGTTATGAAGAGGTATGTATTTCCGAGTTGGATGAGCGCCTAACGTTTGAGGCACGTTGCGCTTTATTGCTCGCCTTACAGTTGAGCGACATGTTGTTCAACCGCGAACGATGATTGCATGTCGTCTAAAACTTAACGTTTCGATTTCCAGATTGAAATTCTAAATCACAGGATCGACTGAAAGAAACGGCGTATATCGTTGGCCACTTCTTTCGGAGCTTCCCATTCTGCGAAGTGACCGCCGTGTTCCATGATCGTCCAGCGTTGAATATTATAAAAACGTTCTGCCCATCTTTTTGGCGCCGGTACCGTGATTCCGTCTCGCAGCGGCATAAGAATCGCTGTCGGTACTTCGACTTTTCCGCTCAATCCCGGATTTCTAACGGCTTCTCGATAGAGTCGAATCGAAGCGGCGCCTGCGCCGTTGAACCAATGAAGCGAAAGATTATCGAGTAGTCTATCTCTTCCAAAATGTTGATCCGGATTCCCGTTACAATCTCCCCATCTCTGGAATTTCTCGATGACCCAACTTGCTAAGGCGACAGGAGAATCCGCCAAGGCCGGAGTCAACGTTTCCGGACGCAACGCTTGCAGACTTGCATAGGCGGTTTCCATTCTCGCCCAGGAAGAAACTTTTTGCTGATAAACGATTTCTTCTTCGGAAAGATCTTCGGGTAACGGATTTAAAAACGGGGTGATTCCGGTTCTATGCAATCCGATTAAATTCTTCGGATATTTTAATCCGAGCTGTTGCTGAACTAAAGCGCCTTGATCCGAACCACGCGCGGCGTATTTTTGATAACCGAGTTCTTCGGTCATCAGTTTATGCATAAGATCCGCGATGGTCGCGAAACTCATTCCGTGTTGAGCGGGAATCTCTGAAAATAAATATCCCGGCAAAGAAGCCGCTACTACGTCAAAGGTCGGAGTTTCGTCGTCTCTCGCTTCCGTAAGGAGCGGGATGATATCCAACATTTGAATGAAGCTGCTCGGCCAACCTTGGAGCAGTAGAAGCGGAACTGGATTCTTTCCTTTCCCTTTCGCATAAATAAAATGTATTTTGGTTCCATCAATCGTTGCGACGAAGTGATCGAAACGATTGAGGATCGTTTCGCGTGAACGCCAATCGTAATCTTTGGCCCAGTAGTCGATCAGTTCTTTGAGATAGGATGCGTCCGTTCCATCCACCCAATCGTTTTTTTCTATAGGAGGCGCCCAACGAGTTTGTGTTAAACGGGTTTTTAGGAATTGAATTTCCTCGTCCGGAATTCGAATTGTAAATGGTAAGATGGAATTGTTTTTTATCATAAGAAAGCGTTTCCTGGAGCGCTCGTTATTTGAAGATGCGTTTGTATGAAAATGAAAGTTTCGACTAACGTAAATTTATTAGAATGTCGCAGAAATTGCAAGTAATACTAGTTTTGCAAGTGCCTATTGAGAAGGTATGAAATCGATTGAGACGACCGTCGCATAAATTTCGTTTTGCAAGTTAGTTTAAATTGGGAATCGGCGCATGTCGTATAAACATCCAACTTTTACATTCAAACTTTCTTTGTGCATGGATATCCGGCAGTCGCATAAATCGCGCAAACTCAAAATCGTTGCATGTCGCATAAATTCATCCGAAATCTCGATTCCTTTCAGCGAATGCTGTGCAAATAAGACTATACGCATGTCGCATAAACCTCGCTTTCACGCATGTCGTCTAAACTCGCACTAACTCGCAATCCACGCGTCCATCTCCGGATTCTATCCTTCCAACTTAACGTCCAATACAACCGGACAATGATCGGACAGGCCGCTTTCGTTTGCGGGAACTCCGTCGAACGCTCCGTCGTCTTCCGCAAACGGAACCGGAACCAATTTCGAATCTCCGATCGAAACGTCCGTTAAGATCAAATCGATCAAATCCTTGTGATCCCAGCATCTCTGTTTCGCATAACGTCCCGGATTCTTCAAATTCAGACCTTGGGATAGAAGATTCCAGGATCGATGATCCGTTCCGAGGGGAGAATTCATATCCCCCAGAAGAAAATAGTTCTCTTTTGTTTTTAAAATTTCGTTTAAGACGAGCAGTTGTTTCGATCTAAGATTTTTGTCTCTCTTGGAATTTCCGGCTTTGAGATGAACGCTCAGAAAGGAATAATCTTTCTTTCCGATGGAAAGAGTCACTTCCACTCCGCTCCTCAATCCGGGCTTTAGGGAAAGAGCGGAGTAGTGGGCCGCATCCGTTACGCGAAATTTGTTTTTCCAGCAGACTCCGACCCTTTGATCGTATCCTGAGATTTTCTTTGATAGGGAACAGGAGAAGGAAGCAGGGAGAATTTTTCGGATCGCTTCTTCGTTTTCCACTTCTTGGAGCGCGATTACATCGGGATCGATCTTGGAAAGGTGCGTTTTGATTTTTTCGAAGTCGGATTCTTTTCTAGGAATTCTTCCTTTCGGCGATTTTTTCTCGTCTCCGATCTCATCATAGAGAAACATCGCGTTGAAACTCGCGATTCTCAGATGAAAATTGTGTTCCTTGAGCGGTTCCGCAGTAAGGAGCGGTGCAAAAAAAAGAAGAAGATACGGAAGAATTCTCCCTAAGAATGAGAGGAAGCTTTTTTGCATCGTAAAAAAATTCTCCTTAGACGGACCTTGATGGAACGGTTTCCGTTTTTTTAACCGTTCTTCCGGCAAAATGTAAGCCCTAACTCGAACTTTCTTGCATTGATTTCAAAATTTTTTTCGAACTTTTTGAAAATTAATTTTTCATTTATGAAACTTTCCTAATTGATACCTATTCTCAAATAGACTTCAAAATAAACGTAAAGGAAAAGGCCTCAGATCTTCGTTTACTTGCAATTTTTCACAGAGCCAAAAATCCTGTTTCCAATACCAATATTGGATTCATAGGGACTTCATACGAATGAATAACAGAGCACTGAAACTTTCGGTACCGCTCATTGCCCTCGCGGCCGTAGCGTATCTGATTTTCTCTCCCTCCAAGTATGTTGGGTATGCGCCCGATCAGCCTATACCCTTTAATCACAAGATACATGCCGGAGACAATAAGATAGACTGTAAATACTGTCACACCGGGGTAGAAACCTCAGCACACGCCACAGTCCCATCCTCTTCCACTTGCATGAACTGCCACTCTCTCGTTGCAACCTCCAAACCTCTGATCAAGAAACTCGCTAAGTCGTATAACGACAATAAGCCGATCGAATGGATTAAGGTTCATGACATGCCAGATCACGTTCAGTTCAATCACTCTCGTCACATTTCGAGAGGAGTGGATTGTTCTCAGTGTCACGGTAACGTAGCGGAGATGGTGAAAGTAAAACAGGTAGCATCCTTAAACATGGGATACTGCGTGGATTGTCACAGAGAGAACAACGCTCCGACAGATTGTTCCACCTGCCACAGATAACCGGGAGTAATACTTAACATGGATCAAAAAAATTTCCAAAAAGAAAAGAAGGCTCACTGGCTGTCTTACGATCTTAGAGACAAAGACGAAGAAGTCAAAGAGATGCAGAAATCCGAATTCTTCACTTCTCCCGATCCTTTGATCGCGAGAATCAAATCCGGAGAATTCGATCGTAAATCCTTTTTAAAACTCATGGGCGCGGGAGTCGCGATGACTTCCTTAAACTGTATCCGCAAACCGGTTGAGAAGATCGTTCCTTACGTGGATCTC
>NZ_QHCU01000004.1:0-35000 GCF_003545925.1 Leptospira yasudae
GGAGCAACGACAAAAACTCGGGGCTTTCGAAAGAAAGTCCCGAGGGTGTTAGGTCACGCTACTTTTTCTGTTATCAACTCTCTTAACTAAAAGCTCGGTTTCAACACCGGGCTTTTTTATTGCCAAAGCCTGTTTAGAGAAGTATGAAAGTGTAAAATTCCAGGCTCAAAGGCGCTAGGATAAATAAACTCTCTTTGTTTCAAACCACGCTGAATCTCAGGCGCTAAAAAAAGATCTTCCGAAATCGTTTTCAAAAAAAATGCGGCATTGTTTTCCCAAAAACGAATCGCTCTGGGACCTTTTGGTTTTTCCGGAATCAGAATCGCTTTTGTACAAAGAGTTTTTTCCGCGGAAATGGGATGAAAGAAAACGATTCCGAAATGATCCCGAAAGAGGACAAGAATCGTAAATGGAAACAAAAAATAGCTGATGATGAGGTCTTTTCTCGTCGGTATGGGAACGTGTTGAAAGGAGCGATTCGGGATTAGAATTCTCCCGTGTTCCGCAATAGGATCGAAGATCGATGCGTTTTTTGCGATCACACGAGCTACTGAATTTTTATGAACCGTAGAGATATGATAGCTCTCTATGAAAATTTCGATTCCGACTTTCCAGTTATAGTCTCCGACGCTTTTTTCCACGATAAACGGAACGTAAGAATCCAATTCGAAATTTTGGAGCTCTTCTAAAACCGGATTCAGGCGATTCAGAGCGCCCTCCTGAAATTCGGCAAACAATGTTCCCGCAATATTCTTCACCGAAATTTCTTTTAAAGCCGTTTCCTTTACCGGACAATCCGCGGTTAGAAGTTGTCCGTCGAGATCGTACGTCCAGCTGTGATATGGACATACGATTTTTTTAAGAGGTTTGCTTTTCGTTTCCGAAAGCAGCCTGGTTCCGCGGTGAATGCAGGAATTATAATATGCTCTTAAAGTTTCCTCCCTGTCTTTCAAAACGAAAAACTGACGATCTCCGAATTCGCAGACGAGATGATCTCCGCTTTCTGATAATTGACCGTTAAAACCGAATGGAACCGGATAGGTCGCAAATTCTTCTTTTTCGGATAAAAAGACATTCTCGGAATGATACGGATGCGTGGAGAATCGGGCGGGAATTTTCGCGTTCTCGGTCTCCGTTTTTTCGATTTCAGGAAAACCGATTTCACTTTGTTTCAAGATTCGTTTCAAAACTTCTCGAGAATAGGGAAGTTCCTTCGGTCGGTAGGATTCTTTCGTTCCGTTTTGGTTCATTCGGTCGTCCTTTTCCAAAATCGTTTAGAATTTCAGAATAGTACAACATTCTAATGGTTTATTTTTTTATATTATTTTTGAAGAATCCTCTCCGGATTTCGATTTGTCGGCTTTGGGAAAAATCGATCCGACTTGGCGAAACGGCCATTTCCCGTTATTCGAAAAAATGGTTCCGGGAGGAACCCTGTTGCGGATTTCCTCCCGGACTTGAAATGAGCGTTTTATTAGGGATTTATGGATCGTAGAAGGGAAGTGATTCTCTCGATTGCGAAAGGGATCACCGAAGAATTCTCTCGATTCTTCTTAAAAAACACGCCGTTTTGATCGAACCGGCATGTTCTCCTTATTTCGTAAAAAAATCAGTTCGCAGTAAAGATCGCCTTATCCGGATTCGGCGAATCGTATCCCGGCTGCAGACAGGTCACCTGCGCATACCCCGTAACGAAACCGTAACCGTCCATGCTGATATAGTAACTTCTTGTCGTGATCCCCGATTCACCCGGATAGGAACATCTTCCCGTGCGTGTAAGGTTCGGAGCTGTGGGCGGGTTGGTCGCTTCGCAACCGTTCGCAACGTTCGCGGTCGGATTCGAACCTAAGAAGTCATAACATCTCCGATACGTGTTCGCTTCGTTCGAGGTCGAAGTCGGAACTACAGCCCCGTCGGTGAGATTGGTTTTGAAGTTGGTCACCAAACCGGAGATATGCTTTATCTGAAGAATATACGTTCCTGCGGTTAAAGTCGCTCTATCGAATTCGGAAGTTTGAGAAGATCCGGTAGCGATCGTAGTCGCCGCGGAGGTCGGAGAAGAATAATAGAAGAGATCCAAATTGGAGCCGGCGTAACCGAAGACGTTGAAGAGATGCGCCGTATTGGCCGTTGCGGTAAACGTATAAAACGCACTCGTATCAATGCTCGAAACTCTTCCCGTTAACGAATTCGGCTGATTGAGTGCGATTACAGGCGCCGGTCGATAGCGGATCGTCTTTGAAAGGAGTGTGGCCCCCGATCGGGTTACGACGATCGGAACGGTTGTATTCACGCTGACGCTCGCTAAGGTAGGCATCGTAAACGTAAGCGTTTTTGAATCAACGATCGCAATCCCGGTTACACCGGTCCCTCCGATCGTAATCGAATAATCGGCCGCAGTTCCGGGAAAACTATCGCTCGTAATCGTTGTCGTGCTTCCTGGAAATCCTCGATCCGGGTAAAAGTCCGCAATGGATTCCGCGCTCGTGATCGTATAAAGAAGCAGAAGATTCGTGAACGGATCCTCCGATTCTCCCTTTTTGCAATTGAAGAACGAAATTAGGAATAAGGACGCGCTAAGGAATGCGATCGTCTTTTTCATGGCAGGATGCTCCTGATAAGTTTTCGATTTGGTTTTATGTCTAGGACTTACAGGATACTATAGTATTTTATAAGTAGGAATATCGGGAACTACGGAGGTCGGAACGTTTTATACGTAGTTTTACGGATTCCGAATCCTAGGACGGTTGGAAGCGTTCGGTTTTTAAACGGAATACTTTTAGTTTATTGAATATTCTAAAAATAGGATTATTCGGTCCTCAGTTTAAAAACCGCATTGTTGCAGGAAAAGCTCGCTTTTTTCGGAATCAGACAAAGATTCAGATTCTTATGATTGCTGTTGAATGCGTCCACCAGAAATTTCTTTGTATGTTCGACCGCGTGTTGACCGGCCCATTCGTGAAAATTGACGTTAGGTGATCTTTCGAGGGTATTTCCGCCTCGAACGCTTTTTTCGGAATCCTTGTTGAGACAAATATGAGTCGCAAAGGGCTGAAAAAGTTTCATTTCGTTCGGAGAAAGTTCCAGACATTCCAACGCTTCTTCTTCATGATTTATGATCGGAGAAAGATCGTAGTACCCGGTTTGGATATTCGGCATCGAAAGAAGTTTCCAAGGTTCTTCGAGAGGAGCGACCTCGATCCGGTTCGGATGATTTTCCGCCCAATTGCTATGGGCGTAAAAATCCTGGATGATATGAGTCGCATGTCCGATCTCCTTCATCGAATCATAAAAGAAGGCCGCCTTTTCGGATTTCGTTCTTAAATTTCTAAGTTCGATCCCGCAACCGAATATATTGTTGTTATCGCAGTGAAAGGCTTCCGCATTCATCAGTTCCGAGTCGGAACGAAGATTTCCATGAACGATCATCTCCTGACAATCTGCCCTGATTTCGTATCCGGTTTCATCGGTAAATTCGCGAAAGGATTCCTTTAAAATTCGAATATGATTAAAAGAACCGGACGGACCGAAAGCTTCCAAGTCGGAAATAGCCGGCCAAAGGTCTAAAAGAATGATGAGAATGGGAATGGTAAGAATCAGTTTTAGTGTTCTTTTCATAAAAAAGTAAGTAACTGCTTACATACTTTTTAGACCCGGTTTCAGCGAAAAGTGCGATTTTTTTTACGGCAAATTTAAAATTAGAAAGGATCGGAGTTTTTTTAAGTGATGGGAGAAAGGAGGAGGGATTTTAAATCTTTCGCGAACAACCGGAAGAATTAGCGCCTTGAAAGCAAACCGAACAACGAAGGAACGAAAACCTAATAGAACGTATCACCGCAAGGAAGGAAGAACCGGGGAACCGAGAATGAATCCGTTTCCTGGGCAGACCTTGCCGCCAAGGAAACGGTTTGGACGGAACTCCGGCACTTACCTTTCCGAAAGAAGACATCGAAGTTTACTTCGACGCGGATTCTTCCTTTGGAATTTTACTGCCCAGAAATTCCGTAAGGTCGATGAGGCCTTTGATGAATTTTAAATTGTATCTGCTTTCGTAGAGTAAAAAGACGCTCGCCATAAAGAGAAAAAATCCACCGATCAGCGCGCTGAGGGTCGCGATCCAAGCATAATTTTGGAGAAAATTCGTGAACGCAAATCCCAGACTGGAAAGAACAAACAGGGAAGTCGCCGTATAGAGGAAGGCCATGGATCTCTGGATGAGAATTGCGCGAATCCTTTGGACCCGGAGCTGTTTTTCAAGGTTATCCATTCTTTCTTTGGGATAGAGCAGCTTCCCGCCTAAAACCCCTTCCACTTCGGCTTTGAGAAGATTGACTCGATCAAAAATTCTTCCCAAACGGTTTGCAGTGGAAAAAATCAAACTCGCGCAGGCGGTGATCATCACTGCCGGAGTAATCATACCTGTAAGAATGCCAGGATTGGAAAGGGACTCTAAGAACACGGTCCTATCCTCGAAAAAAACGGTTTTTTGTCCATTCCATTTGAGTCGAAGTTTCGAGACGGGGCCGTTCGCAGTTGGCAAGCGGACTCGTTGCGGTTCCCGGCCCAAGTCTGATTTCAAACCTAATCGTTGTTAGGTGGATTTTGAGTTCGGGAGAAGGGGCTATGGATGTTCGGCCCCGCTTTCGGTTTTCGAGCGGAAGAAGGGTTATTTTTCAATACGGTTGCGAAAAAAACTTGATCTGTAGGGGCATTCAAAAATACACATGTAAGCAATTGCTTACTATATAAAGTTTGGTGATTTCTTTCAGTTTATGATCTGAAGAACTCAAAAAACCAGCACCAAACAGACATGGTTCATTTGAACAAGACGGGGTGTTTTTTGTTTTCCTCTTTAGTACAGAAATGGAACGATTTTAATTTCAGAATTTCGGCTTCCAAATTCAGATTTTTATTTTTACTCCTCGTTCCCGCTTTGATCCTCTTTGCGGATCTCGGGTTACGCTGGAAAATTCTCAGTCAAATGGAGACTTTGCAGTGGTCGTATTATCTGCTTTCGTTTCTCTATTCGATTTTGATTTATTCGTTGCTTCTTTTTTCTCTCGATCTTCTTTCTTCGAATTCGAAGACCAAACCCTACTGGGGAATTTTGGCGTTCGCATCGTTCGGTTATTCGATCTGCGTGATCGGTTCTTATGGATATTTCTTATACGCGGGAATTATGCCGAACTTTTTCGTGTTTTCGTATATCTTTCAAGAACCGTTCAACAGTTGGACGATCTTTCGGGGCGGCCTCACCGTTTGGAGTTTGATCGGTTTCTTTTTTCTTTTCCTTCTTCTTTTCTTAAGTTTGAGAATCGCATCCTCCGACTTCAGACCGGCGCGGTTTACGAAGACCGTCTACGGAATCCTTTTGTTTAGTATTTTTACGTTGACCGCTTTCTTTCACAATAACACCCGCTTTAACGATCAGATTTATGTGGCGGATACGAATTCGATTTCGTTTATCAATCGGAATCTATATAATCTGGTTACGGGCGATCGTCTCGGTTCTGCGGGCTTGCAATCCAGAAACAAACCGATCCTAAATCCAAGCCCGAATCCGTTTCGAAAAAACGTTCTTCTTATTTTGAGCGAGAGTCTTCGCAGAAAGAGCATGGCTCTGTACGGTTACGAAAAAGATACGACTCCTTTTTTAAACCGATGGACCGCCAATCCGCAGAACGGATCCGTCGTCGTGTTTCGACAGGCGTTTTCAAATTCCAGCTCCACTTTGATTTCCGTTCCGAGTTTGTTGTCCGGCGTATCTCCGATTCAACCCGTATCGATGACTCACAATTCTCCGCTTTTTTGGGAATACGGAAAGGCGGCGGGGCTTTCCACGTTTTATATTTCGAGTCATAGTTTCCGTTGGAATAACTTCACCGGCTTTTTTAAAAACGCGGGAATCGATTTTCTATGGAATAAGGAGATCAGCGGTTTCGGTGTGTTCAACGATATCGGGATCGACGATCGCAAAACCGTCGCCGAGTTCAAGGATCGGGTCAAACTTCTCAAGGGTAAAGGGGAGAATTTCGCGGGAGTTCTGCATTTAAACACGAATCATTTTCCGTATATCATTCCGGAAGAAGCGATGTATTTTCCGATCGGCAAAGACACATACGCTCCGTACGACAATTCGGTCCGTTATCTCGACGGTCTATTGGAAGAAGTATTCCAATTTTTGAATGAAGAAAAACTGACCGAAAATACTCTCGTGATCTTCACTTCGGATCACGGAGAGGCCTTATTTGAGCACGATTATATCGGACATATCGAAAGCAATCATATCGAAACGGTCGCGATTCCGATGCTGTTTTTTATTCCGAACTCGATGCGTCAGAATTCTTTTACGGAACGTTTGAAGAAGAATGCCGAACGGAACGTTTCCAACACGGATCTGATTCCGACGGTTGCGGATCTATTGGGGATCGCCAACCAACCCGAGGTGAAGAGTTATCTTTCCCGGCTTGAAGGAAGATCGCTTCTTTCCAATCTTGCGCCAAACCGGAGAATTTTTATCGCAAACAACAACGAGACTTCTTTGTATCGGGTCGGGATGAGTTATATTCAAGGAAACCTGCATTATATGCTTCGTCTGAATTCGTTTCCTCCGGACGAAGAGGCGTACGACATCCAAGCCGATCCGATCGAAAAGAAAAATCTTTGGCCGAGTTTGGATCGCGAAAGAAAATTAGAAATTCGTAAACAACTCGACGGTTGCAGCCTTTGCCAGGATCTCTATTCCGCTTCCGGCGTTAAACTCTGAGAATTTTGCCGCTCCTTTGATCCGATCGAAGAATGGCGCGGCGCAATCGCCGCGGTTGACGGGATGGAATCGAAATTCTTTTTGATTGTAAGCGAATTGTTCCTTACGGTTTGATCTCTTTCAGCAGTTCCGCTTCCGAGGGGAATACGATATTCTTATTCAATAACTCGTAGCTTAGATTCAAATACGCCTTCGCCTTCTTGCTCATCTCGTCGCATACGATCGGGTCCTTTTCGCAGAAATTATTCTTTTGACGCGGAGGGGTGATATTGTAGGAAAGATCCTCTTTTCCGTCAAAGAAGCGCAGATAAAAAAGATCGTTTTCGATCCAGCCGAACAAATTTCCGTAAGCGAAATAGGCAGTCTGCGTTCTCCCCGGAGCGAGGAGGTTTCTTCCCATGGAGGAAAAAACCGCCTTCTTTCCCACGAGCCCTAAGATTGTGGGAATGATATCCAATTGGGAAGCGATGGTTTCGTCTAACGCAGGTGCGACTCGGCCCGGAGCGTAGATCAAAAACGGAACGTTTCTATCCTCGTAGTAGTCGAGATATCGGTGGTGCGTGTGATCGGCCACGAATACGAAAATCGTATTCTTAAAATAGCCTGACTTTTCCGCCTGCGTGATGAAGTTGTGAACCGCCCAATCCGCGTAATTGTATACGTTTAAGAAGTCGTAATCCCTCGTGGAAGGATCAAAGATCCTGAATTTCTCCGAAGGGGTCCGGTATGGATAGTGCGTGGTCAACGTCAAGGCCAGACCGAGGATCGGTTTTTTGGACGAGGAAATCCGTTCATGCAATAATTGTAATACGTCCGCGTCGTCGTATCCCCAGGCGCCGAGCTTGAATCTTCCGAGTTTTGCGATTTCCTTTTCGCCGAGCACGGTGTCAAAACCCCAGTGAGGCATCAGAGTGCTCTTGTTGTCGAAGTTCAGATCGCCTCCTGTGACGAAGTAGGTTTCGTATCCCATCCGTTTGAAGATGTTGCCGATCCCCGAAAAATTTCCGAGAACCTGATGCGTCCGTACAACCGTCAAACCAGGACGATCGGGGATTCCGGTAAGAATCGACATCATTCCGTTGGTCGTTCTTCCTCCCGACGCGATAAAACGATTGTAGAATCTTCCTTTTTTTAAGAGCTGATTGAAGTAAGGAGTCACTTCCTTTCCTTCCACAAGTCCGTTGGAAATCGGACGGATGAATTTTCCCGTCCAGTTTTCCAACATAATGAGAACTACGTTCGGAGGAGTTCCCGGATTGGTTTCTTTCTGAACGCGGAGGATCGGATATTTTTCGCTGATGAATTCCGCGCCCGGATAGGAGATTTCTTTTCGAACGATTCCGACCGCTTCTTCCGTTTCGAGCTTTAGAAATTTAGGAATGGATTGGCTTTTCAAATCCATGATGGACGTGAAAACGCCGTTGAGCGCAATGTTGTTGACGAAGTTGTTTCCCGATACGATCGCGTTAGTCGCTCTTATCGGCGATTCCTGGATTCCTCCTCGGATCGCTACGATCGTGACGATGAGGACGACGGCGATCTGGATCGCCACCGACTTCCAGGATTCTTCCTTATATTGATACGGGTTGTATTTGAGAAAGAGCCAAGTGGAAACTGGAAGAAATACGAGAAGGAAAACCACTCCGATCACAAACGTGACGGTGTTCTGTTCGAGAGCCGATTTTAAGATCACTCCCAAGTCTTTTCCGATAAATACGAAGCCTTCGTAACCGATATGTTTGTTTGCGTTTTCAAAGTAGATGATGTCCGCGATCAAGTGTGCGATCATCCAAATCCCGAGAAGAAGCGGAGTGTATCCCCAGAAGAATCGATACAATTTGAAACGATTCATGTAAGGAAGAACGGAGAGAAGCGCGAAGAGACCGAGAGTCATTCCGATCACTACGAGGTCGAACCGAAATCCGAGAACGAAAGCGATTGCGATTTCCTCGATCGGAACTCCCTGGAGCCGGTAGGAATAGACCGATAAAAATACGATCTTGTATAAAAGAAGGATGAGGGCGAAGTAGAGTACGTAGCTTAAGATGAGTTTTAAGTGAGTGGGTATCCGATGAAACATTCTGACTCTTTCATTACTGGTATGTGAGGAAACTCGAATCCGTTTGGAATCCTTAATTGAATAGTAGGCCAAGAACGAGTGCGCGCTCAAGTCAAAAAAAGGGAAAATTACGAAGGGCGGGATCGTTTGCGGATTACAAACTGCAAACGAATTCAAGACGAAATCCGATCGGCAAAGAGCGGACGGAACTCCGTCCGAACCCCCTCCGCCGCAGGCAAGAATCAGTTTGGTCTATAAATTTCTTTCCAAAAAAAGTTCTATTTTTTGATCGTAGCTCACCAAAAATCCGCTTTTGAGTCTTGACAGAACTCCTATTTTTCTAAATAATGAGTGAGTAATCACTCACCACGGAACAACCAATGGAAGAAATGAAGGATAGTATCGAACTCGACCCGGATTGGCCCGAAGGTCAAAAAAAGATCTTTTTGGCGGCCGTCGAAATTTTCGCCCAAAAAGGATTCTCCGCCGCGACCACGGTGGAAATCGCAAAAAAGGCCGGGGTCGCCGAAGGTTTGATCTTTAAGCACTTCAAAAGCAAGAAGGAGCTTCTGCTCCGTCTCGCCATGCCGATCATGGAAGGATTCATCGCGCCCATCACATTAAGAAGATTGAATGTTATTTTTTCGCAGGAATTCTCCAGCTTGGAACAATTCCTGAACGCGGTTTTCGAGGAAAGAATCGCGTTCATCGCAAAAAACCGAAATCTGCTTCGGATCATTCTTCAGGAAGCGTTCATCAATCCGGACATTCAAGGCGTATTGGAGCGAGTTTTCAAAGAAAGACTCGCGCCTCTCATCAAAGAGCGACTTCGTAAGTTTCAGGAAAGAGGATTGATCGCGGACATTCCTCTCGACACCGCGTTCCGTTTGATCGCGACCAACCTCGCCGGTTATATGATGCTCACGGAAATTTTCTATCAGCCGAAGACCGAAGACGGATGGGATAGGGAAGCCGAAATGAAACGTACGATCGAGTTCATCGCCGGAGGACTTGCTCCCAAAAAAGCGGAGACCGTCGTCGTCTCTAAAACAAAAATAAATACGAAAAACAGACAAACCCTTCTCAAGAAATCGAAATCAAACCCCAAAAAAGCCGCACAGGCAAAGAAGAAAAAAAAGAAATCGTAACGCGCGGTTCCCATCAGGAGTTGGTATGAATTTTGTAATCAATACGATAAAATCTTGGATCGCGGTTTACTGGTCCTTGCGTCTTCCGTTTCGGATTCTCTTTCCGGTTCTTCCGATTGCGGTTTTGTTTTTCATTCTTTCCACGAAGGGAAAGAATACGGTTCAAGACGTGGCCGTTCTAGGACCGATTGCGGAAAAGGCGTACGGACTTGGAACCGTGCATTCTCTCGATACGTTTCGGTTTCGTGTCGGAGTTCCGACAAAAATCACGAAAGTTTTTGTGCTGGAAGGAGACGAGGTCGTGCCGGGACAGGGACTTCTTCAATTGGAAGGAATGACGGTCGTGCGTTCGCCAATTCACGGAATCGTTTCGGACGTAGGTTATCATGAAGGCGAAGTCGCGTTTCAGAATCTTCTCGCCGTCGAAGTTCTGGGAGTCGGTTCCAAATATCTCATCGTCGCGCTGGACGAACAGATTCTTCTTTCGATCCGCAAAGGACAAAGGGCCTTGATCCGCTTTGAAGGGAAGCCGAACGAAGTCATTCAAGGAAGAGTTCAGGGAACGTTTTCGCACGCAGGCCAGTTTTATGCGAGAATCGAAGGCGCCCGTTTTCCGGACGGAGTTCTTCCCGGGATGACTGCGGACGTCGCGATCGAAATCGGAACCAAGGAAAACGCGGTTCTCGTTCCTAGAAAATACGAGAAGAAACAGAAAATCTTAATATTCAGAAACGGTAAATCGATTCCGGTTTCCTTTAAACCCGGCCTTAAATCGGAGTTGTTCATCGAGGTTAAGGAAGGGGATATCCAAGCCGGAGATAAACTCTCAGAGGTTCCCTAATGTTGTTCATCGCCGTCAGACAAATGCTCGTCCGAGGCAAACAAACCCTGACGACTCTTTCGGGAATCGTTTTGGGAACCGCGGCGTTTATCATCATCTCCGGCGTTCTGCTCGGTTTTCGGGGATATTTGATCGATCAGTTGATCAACGCGGACTGTCATGTCCGCATCAGTCCGAGACAAGAAATCATTCAACCGAATTCCATGGACGATTTGTTTCCGGGTGAGAACGTGTTCTGGCTTTCTCCTCCTTCGGGAAAAAGAGGCTCCACACATTTAAACAACGCAAGTCTATGGTACGAACGTCTCGATCGGGATAAGGAAGTGGAGGCGTATTCTCCTCAGGTGAGCGGAAGAATTTTTCTTTTTTCCGGTTCCAATCAGGAAGCCGGAAAGATCATCGGAATCATTCCTTCCAGACAAGTGCAGATTACTCCTCTTGCGGATTATATCACCGAAGGAAGCGTAGAATCGTTGTCGGCCGGAAACAGGATCGTTCTCGGAGACGGTCTTGCAAAATTGCTCGGACTCGGCGTGAACAAAACCGTTTGGGTGACTTCGGGGCTTCAGGAGAAGACTCCGTTCCGTATTTCGGGAATTTTCCGTTCCGGAAACAAGGCTCTGGACGACAGCGTTGCCTACGGTTTGTTAAGCGAAATCCAGTTGTTGACGGGGCAATCCGGAATGATAACCGACATCGCCGTCCGTCTCAAGGACGTAAACCGTTCTCTTTCCAAGGCGGAGGAATGGAGAACCATGGGAGACGAGAAGGTTCTCAGCTGGCAGGAGGCGAACACTAGTTTTTTCGCGATCTTCAAACTCCAGGACGCGATCCGTTACTCCATGACCGCCGCGATTCTAACGGTCGCAGGATTTGGAATATACAATATTTTGAATGTGATTATCAATCAGAAAAAACGGGAGATCGCGATTCTCCGATCCATCGGTTACAAGCCCAACGAGGTTCTGCTGATCTTTCTGATGCAGGGAGTAATTCTCGGAGTGATCGGGGGGATTTTAGGCATGTTGATCGGATTTTTGATCTGTCTTCGGATCGAATCCCTTCCGTTCACCAATCCGCTTTTTTCCGCCGGAGCCAGCACTATGGTGATTTCGTTCGCGCCGTCGATCTATCTTCAGGCGTTCGCTCAATCCATGGTCGCAACCTTAATTGCGAGCTGGATACCCGCGAGATCCGCAGGAAAACTTTCGCCGATCGAAATCATACGAGGAGAATAGGATGCACAGCCAATCGCAAACCGGAATCTCCGTTCACAATCTCCGCAAGACCTTCGGCAACAGCGAGATCATTAAAGGAGTCAGCATCGACATAGAAGACGGAGACTATGTTTCTCTCACCGGAAAATCCGGTTCTGGAAAGAGTACTCTTTTGTATATGATCAGTTCTCTCGACCCTCCGACTTCCGGCGGCATCGAGATCGACGGAAAGAATATCTACAAAATGAAAGAGGAGGAGATCCATGAATTCAGAAACAAACGAATGGGATTTATCTTTCAATTTCACTATCTTCTTCCCGAATTCACGGCTCTGGAAAACGTGCTGATGCCCGCGCGCAAAGCAGGTCTTTTAAAAGACAGCCAAAGTTATGCCGAGCATCTTTTGGAGGAATTCGATCTCAAAGATAGAATGGACTACAGAATCAACCGTTTGTCCGGGGGGCAAGCGCAAAGGGTCGCGATCGCCCGCGCACTCGTGATGAATCCGAAATACATTTTTGCGGACGAACCCACGGGCGCCTTGGATTCGGCTAACACAAAGGTGGTGATGAACATTTTGGAAAAAGTGAATCGCGAGACCAAGACCACGATCCTTGTGGTGACGCACGATCCGGACTTCGCATCGAGAACGAAACGCCAGATCCATCTTGTGGACGGGCAGGTCGTTTCGTTGAAAGAGTTCGAGGCGTCCCGAAAAAACGGAAAGGCGGCCCGCTGAATTCGACGAACGACGCATAAGAACCGGTCCCAAAGAAAACTCAATGACACTGCTCTCTATGGTAGCGTCAGGGACCGAACCTTGCAGCTTGCCTTTCAAGCAAAGTATTTTAATTTTGGGACTCGCTGTAAATTTACGCGGGAAACTTTTTAAGATAGGCTTTAAAAGTCCCGTCTCCGATTCTACGTTTATGCACTGGAAGTTTCCCAAGTTCAAAGCGGGACAATCGAGACGCTGGGAATATCTGTTGCCCACCGGCTCTTCCAAGGAAACGGAACAAATCGCGAAGAAGATCGTCTCCGATTCGTATCTTCCCAAGACGCAGGTTCCGTTTTTAAAAACGCTTCCCGGAAAGATCCTTTTGGAAAACGCGAACTTCCGCCAAGCTCTCGAGCTTTTGGTAAGAATTCCTTGGGTCCGCGATTTCCGTTTAAATTTGGGAATGGTTCCGTTCAAACGTTCCTTTTCCTTTCAGGAATTCGAAACCGCGTTGCGAAAATCGAAAATTCTTCCCGAAGACTGGGGCCTCCGCTTTCGCCCTCAAATCAAGGGAGAGACCGATTGGACGACCGAGGATTTAAACCGACTTTGGGAAACGGCGGAAATCTCCGAGGATTCGGCGGAAAAAACGACGGAACTCAGCGCGCTTCTTTTGGAAGACGAGATCATTTTGAACATCAGTCTTTCGGGAGAACCCTTAAATCAACGCGGAAGTTTTAAACCTCTGGCAAAATCGGCTCCGATCCGCGAAGACCTTGCAAGATTTCTAATACAAAGAATGCATAAAATTCTCCCGAACCCGGATGCGGTTTTCGTTCCGTTTGCCGGAACGGGAACCTTGATCCGCGAATCGGTGGATTCCATTCTGGGAATCGGTTTCCCGCATTATTCCAGAACGTATCTGTTTCAGGAGATGGAGGAATTTCCGGAAGCGACATGGGAATTCTTGAAAAAGAAGATTTTAAACAACGGCGGAGGAAGTTCGATCGGAGTCTGGTGGAACGAACTCAACCGCGAAACCTTCGTATATTCCGAAAAACGAATGGATGTATATCATGATTTTCTAAAAGGATCGGGATATTCCGATTCGATCCGATTTTCCAAAAACGAAGGCGATTTTTTCGCATTGTCGCCTAAGACGGTTTGGGAATCGATCGGCGAACCGAAACGGATTTGGATGCCTCTCAATCCTCCGTACGGTCTGCGTATGGAAGCGGGCTCTTCCGCGAGCTTTTATAAAAAACTGGGCGAACGTCTTACGCATTGGTGGGAACTTCCCTGCGAAATCAGCGGATTTGTGCTTTGTCCGGACGAGGCTTCTTGGTCGATTCTGATCCGAAACATGGGAATCAAAACCGACACGATTCATGTGACCCACGGAGGCATGGATTTAAGAGTCGTCTATTTTTAAAGAAGAGACACGAACAAAAACTCAGTATCGGCCCGAAAGAATCGGCGCCTTTGTTTTTTCGTCGGATAAAAACGGCAGAGGAGTCGCGTTTGACGATCGAGTCGATTCCCAAAAGGTTACAAAAATTCCGTAAAAAATACATTCAAAAATGTGAATTCGCTTTGCGGTTCGCAATTTTTCGATTTTAGAACATTCTAACGTTCGAAAAGAAATTCCTTCCTATTCAGTAACCTTTTGCGATACGGGGCGAAGGGTTGTTTAACGATGCGATCGCATTCTGATTTATAGATCGCATCCTAAATTATTTTTTGGAGAAGGTCGGGTATGTTCGGAATGTGGGGATCACTCTCGAGTTTGTTTTTGTATGCTCTCGTGGCGGGAACGTTTTTTGCGTTTGCTTTGCCGATGTTTTTGGCGCCTCTTCGTTGGGCGGCGACCTTGGGATGGGAAATTCCCGGACAAAGCAATTTGTCCACGTATTACGGACGTTGTCTCGCGAGCGTATTATGCGTTTTGTGTTATATGGGTTTCGTGGCGGCCGGAGATCGGGGCGTGCAGCCGTTCTATTTCAACATTCTGCTCGGTTGTTTCGGCTTGATGGTTGTGGTTCATGCGTACGGGGGAATTCGAAGAATTCAACCGTTGAGCGAAACGATCGAAACCGGATTTTGGCTGATCTTGTTCTTTGCGGGTCTCGCGTTTTATCCGGTTTGATCCTTCGTTTTTCGAAAAATGAACCGCGAGGGATCGATGCGGGGTCGCTCCAAAGTTTTGTGAAACCCGGTTTTGCGCGAAAAAACCGGAGCGACCGAAGCGGAGAGCCCGGTCCGACATAGCCGGACGCGGCCGAAACGTTTTTCCAGGGATTATCGTTAAAGAAGGGTTCGAATTAGTAGATTCAGTTATCGGAATATTCGGAAAATATTGTGAATGGAAGAAGTTTCGAATCGAAGAGAATTCTACTCAAAAAAGTCAAAATCAAACCGATCCCGAAATACAAACCCATGGGGATCGGAGTTTTGCGTATACTCTTTCCTCTTTCCCGCAATACGATCGTAAATAATACCGCGGGAATGTAGGAAGCGTTTAAAAAGAACATCCACCAGGGATGACCTGCGATGAACGCGTAAACCGGAGCGAACAATACGTCTCCGAATCCGATCCCGCCCGGAAAGAAAAAAAACAAAATCAAAAACGCAAGAAAGAATCCGCCGAATACGTAGAGTTCGTTCATGCCGGGAAGCTTTTCGTTTAACAAAAACGCGGATAAAAGACCGAACAATAGAATCCACGGAAGATTTTCGTAATCCAAAGAGAAATGAAAGGCGTCCGTCAGACAGGAAATCAAAAGATGTCCGCATAAAAATAAAAACACGAAGCTGAACGCGGGATTGCGGGTCAAAGAAAAACAGAAGAGAAAGACGCAGACAAAAGCGAATTCGATCGACGGAAAAAGAAAACGGATTCTTCCATTACAAAACTTGCATTTACCCCGCGAGATGAAATATCCGATCACGGGAAGAAGCTGCGGATAACGGATTTCTTTTCCGCAGTGATCGCAGGAACTCGGGTGCGTGAAAATCCGTTTCCATTTTTGGGAAAACGAAAGAGACTTTCTATGTTTGCCGTAATAAACGTCGAGGATTCGAAAGCCCAGGGTCACGTAAAAGCTTCCCAAGGAAGCGGCCCCTAAACTTCCGAAACACAAAACGATCCAAAACAGAAACTCAGGCAAGCTCGACAAGAGCGGAGATTCCCCGTTTGAGATTCTCCCATTCAGAAGCGAAGCTGATCCGGATGTAATCTCTGGACGAGGTGAAGATATAACCCGGAACCAGAATCAATTCCTTTTCCTTGACCGCTTTTACGATAAAATCGTCGTCCTTCTCCTTGATCTTGATGAAGAAGTAAAACGCGCCTTCGCTTTTTGTCACCTCGTAGTGATCCTTTAACGAATCGTAGACGAAGTCGCGTTTTTCTTTATAGTCCGCGATGTAAGGACTCATATCCGTTTTCAAGGCTTCGAGTCCCATCCACTGGGTGACCGAAGGAGCGCAGACCAAAGTGTATTGCTGGAGAGTAGTTAACGCTTTTGTAATGGGTTCCGGCGCGAGAATCGAGGCCAAACGAAGTCCGGTCATGCTGTAGGTTTTTGAAAAACCGGAAAGGGTGATCGCCTTTTCGTAAAAGGAACCGACGGAGATGAATTTCTTATCGTAGTCGAACAGCTCGTAGATCTCGTCCGAAATCAGATAGGCTCCCGTTTTTTCCGCGAGATCGGCTAACGCTTCCAGCTGTTTGCGGGAAAGGATTTTTCCCGTAGGATTGGAAGGGGAAGAATAGATGATGATCTTGAGTTTTTTATTCGAGAATTCCTTCAGCGCTTCCGGCTCGAAGGATTCGTGAACCGAGTGCATTTTTCCGCCGTAGATTTTGATATACGCGGGATACATGAGGAAGTGCGGAGTGACGACGAGGCATTCGTCTCCTTCGTTTAACAATGCGTTAAACAGAAGAAGGAACGCGGAGCTGATTCCGGAAGTGACGAGGATTCTTTCGGGAGTCGCGTACGAAATCCCGTTCCCGTTTTTGTATTTTTCGGCGAGAGCGCTCTTTAGTTCCGGAATTCCTCCGGTAAGAGTATAAGCGGTTTTACCGTCTTTTAAAGCCTTACAACCGGCTTCGATGATATTGGGAGGACAAGGGAAGTGCGGTTGACCGATGGAAAGATTGATCGGGTTTTTCAACGTGCCTGCAAGTTCGAACGCTTTGCGGATGGCGGAAGTATCCAGTCCTTGGATACGATTGGCTAAAACATATTCTAAAGTACTCTGACTCATACTAAATCCTTTTTGAAATTCCTGTCATGGAGAACCACTGCAAAACTTCTTTCTAAAAAGAATCTTCTCGAAAAGTTAATTTGAATGTCAAACCATTCAAGTTACAGTTTGGAAGGAATTGAGGTTGCCAGAGGATTCGAGGGGGTGAACTTTGAGTTATGGAAACCGTAAAAATCGCCGGACTCAATGTTCCCGTTTCGAAATCCGGTATCAATCCCGGAAACCTCGGTTCCGATCTCGTTGAGACGGATTCGACCGTTCGCAATCTATCCAATATTCTTTACCCTTTGCTCGAAGGCAAACCCGTGCTTCTCGTAGGAGATGCGGGCGTCGGTAAAAACGCTCTGATCTATTACATCAATTATAAGAGAAAACATCCGACCGCAAGATTCAGTTTCAACGAAGACACTCTTCCGGAAGACCTGATCGGCTCGTATCGGATTCTCATGGACGGAAGAGGGTTTGCTTGGTCGGACGGACCGCTTACTTCCGCGATCCGTTCGGGTCACAGCTTTGTAGCCGACGAGATGAATCTTTGTCCGCCGCATATCATCAAACGATTCTCCACCGTATACGAGTCCGCCTATTTGGAGTTAATCGAAGGAAACGGCTCGAGAATTTCCTGCGGAGAAGGATTCAACTTTATCGGAACACAAAATCCGTCCGAAGGTTTCGAAGGAAGAAAACCCCTTCCGTTCGACATCACCCGTTTTTTCTCGGTCGTGTTCATCGACCAACATACTCCGGACGAAATTCTTTTTATCTTAAAGAAACTCTATCCGGCTCTCAGCGAATCTTTGCTTCAATCCTGCATTCGAATTTCGATGGAAACGGAAACCAGAGTCGTTACGGGTAAACTCGGAAAAGGGGATCTGGAAAAATATCACTTCAACATTCGGAATTTGAAAAAACTCTGCAACCGTCTCTTGGGTTTAAAGGCGGATACGAGCGAACTTCAGTTCCGAGAATTCTGGAACTTTTACGTGGAGCCGTTCCGCAAAAAAGAGGACCGCGATCTTCAGATCGATCTTTTGTTAAGCGAATCCGGTTTGAAAGTAGCGCCCGAACTTCCGGAACCGAGCTTTCAAGTCCACAAAGGATTCTTATACTGCAACGATAAGGCGATTTCCGTCCGCGACGAAAACAAGGCGAAGCAATTGTTAAGCGAAGTGCCTATGCCTCTGAAACTCCGCGAGTTCTCCGAGAAGATCTTCACCGCGGTTCAGTTTCAGGAAAACGTTCTGATCGAATATTCGGAGGAGCAAGATCCTCAGATCCTTCTTCCTTTGTTCACCGAGATCTCGGGTTTGCCTTTGGAAACGGTGAGTCTTTGCAAGGGAATTCATACTTCCGATATCATCGGAGCTTTGAAGCCGATCGACGGTTCCAAAGTGGATTGGGTGGACGGACCGCTTACGAGAGGAATCCGAGAAGGCGGAAACATTCTCATCACGAACCTCGAAGCCGCCGGGGCCGAACTCGTGGAAAAATTGAATATGCTTACGGACGACGCGCGTTCTCTTACGCTTCCGCCCGAAAGCGGAAACAACGAACCAGTGCAACTCACGGACGATTCGCGCATCTTCGCGTTGAAACTTTTCCGTAAATCCAAATCGACCGCGACGATTTCGAGAGCGTTCCGAAACCGTTTTACGAGCGTGTTGTTTCCGGATCTCGAAGACGAATCCACGTTAACCGAAATTCTTTCCTTTTATCTTCCGGGCAACAGCCTCATCCTGAGAATGGTGAACTTCCACATGAAGATCCGCGATCTCGCGAAAAAACGCACGATCGGTTCCGCGAATTTGCTGCCGTATCTGTTCGGACTTTCGAATCTTCTTTTCTGGAAGGATCATATCCTGCGTTATGCGGACTCGGGTGCGGGAGAGGCGGGACTGAAAGAAACCGCGGTTCGAGGCGGCAAGATCGCTTATACGAATCAGATCGCCGATCCGAAAGAAAGAATGGAACTCGAAAAGATCTTAGACTTTCAAATGTCCGGCATCGAAGTCGAATCGGATTTCTTCAAGGTTCTTGAGGATAAGAAAAAAAAAACTCTGACAACGGCCACCGACATTGAAAAGAAACGCTGGTGGAATCCGGAACTTCATAAGCGGGAAGCGTTAACCGGAAAGGCCAAACTTCTCAACTCGGGCAATCCTCTCAAACGAGGAATCGAAATCGATACGCCGGAAACCGGCGGTCAGATGAAGGAAGGCGCGGACGCTTGGTACGGTCAGGATACGCGCGGCAACAAGGGACAAGGCGAACCCGCGGGCGGGGGCGGCGCTTGGGGTTACCGCACGGAAGAACTTTATAAACAATTTCTTGCCAAACGCAAGATTCTCTGGGAATACACGATCCAAGTTTCTTTGAAAGAATTCAAAGAAGTTTTCGGACAAAGTCTCGAGGACATCGAACTCAACCTCGATCGTCTTTTCGACCCGGAAATCGATATCACGAGAATGTATCGGACCGAAGGAAACCGAATCGACACCCGGAAATATATTTCCTTTCTTTCGGGAAGAGGGGATTCCAAGGTTTTCGACCGCACGATCATCGATAAGAACGAGGAAAAACTCAAAGGTGTGGAAGTCGCCTTTCTCGTTTCCAAATCCAGAAGGATCTTCAACTTCGAATACGCAGTCGCCGTGATCTCCGCGATGTTGTCTTCGGCGTATATCCTCAACGAACACGAGGTGGATTTTTCCATTCACGCATATTCGGACCGAAACAACAAAAAGGATCGGATCGATCTGATTCCGATCAAACGTCTGGACGAGGAATACGACGAAGCCAAGGAAGAGGAGATGTTCAATTATCTTCGAACCGATTGGCAAGGCGATTCCGTCGAAGAATATCAGCTTCTCGAAAAAGTAGAATCGTACTTTTCGCCGGAGGCACAGACGAAAATCGTGGTAATGATCTCCGATTTTCGGGGGCAAAGAGGAAAGGCGGAAGTTTCGGACGAAATCAATTCCCGGGACAACCGCAAACTCCACGCCGAAATTTTAAAGAATCAAAATCGGAACTACGTCTTCTTGGGAGTCGGACTCGGAAGAAGATACATCGCGGAACATCTGTTCCAGGATTCCATTCAGATCACTTCGGATAATTTTTACAATATGCCGAACCTGATCGGAACCGAACTGGGAAGATTGATTCTCACGAATCACAGCATGAGAAATTGATCCGCAGTCGAGCGGTTCCGAACGATTCGGAGCCCTCGAAAGACGGATTTGCGAAACGAATCGGTCGTTTGATCGATCGATCGTAAATTTCTCGGCGATCGAAAGGAAACAGAAGGACCGGCCACGAAGTCGGTTTAAAAAGTAAGATGGCAGACAAGAAAGAAGAATCCGGACATTCTCCGTTGGTCAATAAAAAGGCCAAATTCAACTTCGAGTTGATTTCGTTCCTCGAAGCGGGGATCGTTTTGTCCGGATCCGAAGTCAAAAGTCTCCGCGAAAAAAAGGGAAATCTCACCGACGCGTTCGCCAAGATCAAAAACGGGGAAGTCTTTCTGGAAAACTTCTCCATCACCCCGTATAAAAACGGAGGTTACGCAAATCATCCCGAAATCCGTCCGAGAAAGCTCCTTCTTCATAAGAGGGAAATCGAAAAGCTGGATCGTCAGGTAAAAGAGAAGGGACTCGTTCTTGTCGCAACCAAGGTTTACTTTAAGAATAATCTCAGAGTAAAAGTGGAGATCGCCGTCGCAAAACCGAAAAAGATTCACGATAAACGCGACGACATGCAGAAAAAAGACGCGCAGCAGGAAATCGCACGCGCAATGAAATCATCCAATCGCTACGAATGAGTCGCGACAAAGTTAGGACCAAATGGCTAAAGCCGGAAAAAAAGAAACCGCAGAATCGGACGAAGTCGTTCCGGTAAAAGCTCCCCGCAAAGAACCCGGAGAAAAAATTCCAGTCGTCTCGATCGTGGGCCGTCAGAACGTGGGCAAGTCCACGCTCTTCAATTCCCTGTTGAAAAAGAAACTTGCGATCACCGAGGATTATCCCGGCGTTACGCGCGACGTTCTTTCCGCGAGAATCTATCAGGAAGAAAAGGATCTCGACTTTTATCTCTGCGACACCCCGGGACTCGATATCGAAAATCCGGATACTCTTTCGCAATCCATATTAGAAGCCGCTTATAGACAATTGAAGGAATCGGACGTCATCATCTTTCTTTTGGATAAGAATCTGATCACCGCCGCCGACCACAGTCTTCTCGGCTACTTGAGAAGGGAACCGTCCGTCGCGAACAAACCGATCATCTACTGCGTCAACAAAGCGGACAAGGAACTCGACGAATTCGATCTCGAGGAATTCTATCGGATGGGGTTGGCGGAAGTTCTTCCCATATCCGCGATCGGCAGAAAGAATCTCGGGCTTCTACTCGAGAAAATTAAGTTTTTCTTAAGCGATAAACCCGGCAAGGTCTGGATCGAAAAAATCTCCGCTTCCAAAAAGAAGGACGCGCAGCCCCTCCCTCTCGCGGAAGAAGACTACGAGTTCCGTCTCGCGATCGTGGGAAAACCGAACTCCGGAAAATCCAGTCTATTGAACGCGATCTGCGGTTACGAACGCGCGGTCGTGAGCGACGTCGCGGGAACGACTCGGGATTCCGTGGACACTTTATTAGAATTCGGTGATAGACGTCTGCTCTTGACGGACACGGCGGGAATCCGAAGAGGAAGCAAATCCGCCGAAGCCCTCGAATTTTATTCGTATCAAAGAACCTTGAAGGCGATCGAATCGAGCGATCTCGTGATCCATCTTTTGGACGCGAAAAAAGGATTCGGCGATTTCGACAAAAAGATCACGGCGCTTCTTCAGGAAAAAGGAAAGCCGTTTTTGATCGCGGTCAACAAGTGGGATTCCATCGAGGATAAGACCGATAAAACCTTCAAGGAATACAAGGAAAAACTCTACAGCCGTTTTCCTTTGTTAAGCGAAGTGCCTATCATCACGATCAGCGCGACCGAAAGACTGCGGGTTCAAAAACTCATGGATCTTTCCTTCGATCTCGCGTCGAGATCGCACAGAAAGGTCAGCACTTCCGAACTCAATAAAAATCTAAAGTTGTGGATGGGGCAGGCGGGAAGATCCTTTTCCGCGCATCAACCGCCGAAGATGCTCTATTGCACTCAGGTTTCGACTTCTCCGTTTCATCTGATTCTCTTCGTAAACCATGTGGAATACTTTAAATCCAATCTGGTTTCCTTCCTCAAAAAGAAACTCACCGAGACCTATGAGTTGCAGGGAATCCCGGTTCGACTGGAGTTTCGATCGGATCGAAAATGAACTACGCGATTTTTGCTTTGCTCAGTTTTGGAGCGGGTTCGATCCCGTTCGGTTATTGGATCGCTCTCCGGTTTGCGGGAATGGATATCCGCAAATTCGGAAGCAAGAATATCGGAGCGACGAACGTGGGCCGTCTCATCGGATGGAAGTTCGGATTTCCCGTGCTGCTTCTCGACGTGGCAAAGGGAATGCTGCCCGTATATCTTGCGGGCGTCTACGTGCCCGAGGGTGAAATTCCGTTTCAGTTGGCTTGCGGAGTTCTTTCCGTAACGGGTCACATGTTCTCTCCCTTTCTCGGGTTTCGAGGCGGAAAGGGCGTAGCGACTACGTTAGGCGTATTTTTGGTTTTGACTCCGATCGCTTGTTTGGGCGCGGTCTTGGTTTTTTTGGCGGTTTATAAATTTTTTAAATTCGTTTCTTTGGGATCAATTTTTGCTTCCCTTACGCTTCCTCTCGTTTATGCTTTTTCCTCGGTTCTTCTTTTGCACGAAGAAATTTCGTATTGGGTTTTGGGGACCATGATCTTCATCTCTTTCGGAATCATTTTAACGCATCGGGAGAATATCCTTCGGATTTTAAATCAGTCCGAGTTGTTTGCGGTCAAAGACGAGGATCCAAGCGATGATTCAGAGAGAAATCGACGATAACAAAACCCGCGAAGAAAAGATCGACTTTCTCGATCGATTCTTAATCTATCATCCCGTCTTTGAAATAGCCGACCTATACAAATGGCTTTACTATGGAGAATTCGGTGAGATCGAAAAACAGGAATTCTATACGGAACAGACCGAAATGGTTCCCGAGTTACAATCGATCATCGACGATCTAAAATCGGAAGAAGGAAAATTATATCCGGAACGCGTCTGGGAACCTCTCGGATTTTCGCAGAGATATCTTCTTATTTATCTCACGCCATACGCAAAGAGGGACTATCCTTTAAAAAGGCTCGTCAACCTGATTCAGAGATCCTCCGCGTTTCAGGGGTATCGGATGAGGTTCAAATTGGATTGGATCATTCTAAAGGATCTGATCACGGAAAGAATGCCGGTCTTCACCAAACAGGAATTCAACGATTTCGAGGATCGGATCGGGTTCCAGCAGCTTCCCGACGTCGAACCTTCCGAAACATACAAGAACGCGTATCCGTACAAATTCAGAGTCGTATCCGCAAAATTGTTTTACGAATACTTTCCCGAGTTCGTCAAAGAGCCGAAGGGATTCTCCCTTTTGATGAAAATGAAAGAGGAAGGGGAACCGGAACTCGCATTGCCGAAACAGGAAAGCGCGTTCGTATCCGAAGACGAGCCCGCGGTCGCTCAGAAAAGACACGCTCGGGAATCTCACGGAGATTTTCAATACGATCCGGGTTACGATTCTCATCCGGGATCGGGCGGATCCCATTCGGAAGAATCGGAAACGGAAGAGGATACGTCCAATTTCAATTTCGACGGTTTGTAAGAGGAGCGTTTCAATTCTGCTTTACAAACGGGCAAATTTCGTGTTAGGTTGAACAAAAAGGAAATTCGCAGCCATGATGAAAGAAATAAATTTTGCACTTCAGGCTTCCACGGGGGCCAGACAATTTTCCAAGTCCGAATTCACCATTCGTAATATGCCCGATCGTCTTCATCCTCTTTCCGAAATGGAAAACGTAAATTCCGGCGCGAGAAACATGGCGAAGGTAGGAGTCAATACGGACGATCAAGCGATCCGCCGCGGTTATCTCATCGATTTAAACGCCTGAATTTTTTATTCCGCAAAAAAATACGATTTCCTCGGTTATCCGATCGAATGGATGGATACGCCGAGGCTCCCCAGTGAATTACGATCGTCTAGAAAAAATCGGAAACATTTCCGGAATCATCGCTTCCGCAGCCGCGAGCATTCTCATCCTAATCGTCTTCGTACCCGATTTGAAAGAAAACGAATGGATAACGAAACACGTCGTTTCCGCGTGCGGCTTTGTGATTCTTTTTTTCGGCGGTCTTCTTCTTTCTACCTCAATGGGAATCAACGTGATCCGTTCCGGTGAATTGGCGCAGATGATTTTGTTTATTTCCTTTCCGATGCCGAAACCGATCGCTCGTATGTTCGGATTTTGTTTTTTTCTTATCGGTTCGATGGCGTTCTTTTGCGCCTTGCTTTTACTGTTTACGTTTATATCGGTGCTTATACAATCGATTGCGGATTTGTAAAAATGATTCGGCGGATTTTCTGATTGAGGTTTGTCTTCGTCGTTTTATTGGCGTATACGGGAATCGGGGCGGAAGAACCGATCGTCGGAAACTGTTATTCTTCCGTAAACGGATTTATCGAAAGCGTTTACGGAACGCAAGGACTGAACGACGAAAACGTGCGGATCCATGAGGCGATTCGGTTTTCGGGAAGTTTTTGGGTCGTGGACGTAACTCCTTCCAAAAATTCGGAAAGATTTTTGCTGCAACCTTCCGCCTCCGGAGAATTCTGTCTTACGCTTTCAACCGTCGCTTTGCAGATTACGGAAAAAAAACGGGGCAATACCCAAATCGTTTTTGCAAAAACGCAACCTTCGGGAAATATTCCGGCTTTAGAGATTTATTATATTCGAAAACCTAAGGATACCCGATTTCGAATTCGTTCGTGTTCGGAGATTTCGTATTCCGATGGAAGTTCCGTGTCGAGACCGATTTCCTGCAGGAACGTATTACGATAAGTAGCGGCCGATTATTTTATAGGGACTCCTTCCTTCGGTTCCGGTTTTTAAGTGTTCGTCTTTTATGGAGCGGGAGAATTTTAATTCGCCGAGCCCGCGAGAAGTTTTCGTTTGAGTCCGGTGAATTCTTTTAACACGGCTCCGATCAAAAGATTTTTTTTTCTAGTTTCGTCTAACGTGTCCCTGTGCCTGAGAATGTAGATTTCCGTTTTACGGACGAGATAACCTAAGTCTTCCCATTGGGCGATTTCCGAACGGAATCGGGAAAGAACGGAATCGTAGGATTCTTCCCGGATGGAAGGATCGGAAAAGATTTTGAGGATGGATTGGATTTTCTGGAGAAGGTTCGATCGGAATTCTTCCGCGGCCTCGACGCTGATTTCCCCCGGTTCGCCGGAGGATTTGCCGCTCTCGTTCTCTCCGTCGATCTTCCAAGGAAGAAATTCTTTCCAATAATAACCGTGTTTCGGAAACGAAGAAAGAATCTTGTCCGCTTCTTCCAAGGAAACGTTTTCGCAATTTTCGATTTTAGCGCCGCGCGCATTCACGTTGTAAACGGGAAAGTCGAGGGTCTTAAACGATTCCTCGAACCAATGTCTGTATAAATCCAATACGTAATCGGTCAAAACTTCTCCGCCGCCCGCGGAAGGAACCAGGCGCGTGTCCCGTTTGCGGATGATCATTTCGTTGATCTTTTCGAGGCTCTGCGTTCTGCGAACCAACGTGAGCCATTTCTCGTTGTGATGCGTTCCCGTGGAATGGATTTCTCTTCCGGAATACGCGAGATCCTGCCCGACTAAAAAGATCGGTCTGCAGCCGAGATTGCGGAGCAGATCGAACGCGGTTGTTGCGACGCTTCCTCCGGATTGAACGTCTCCGATCGGACCCAAAAGTTTTTCAGCGGTTTTGGAACCGGCGGTGACTTCCCGTTTTAATTCTCCGCTTGCGTCGACGATGTACTTTGCGGTTAACGAATGAACGATCTTGGTGAATTTTTGAGATCGTAAAATCGGAGGAGAACTCACCAAGTCGGCGAACAAAGGAACGTTAGACGATTCCGCTCCCATAAAATGAAAAAAGGAATGGGTTTGCGCGTCGAGGGTGATCACGCCATCGGGAACGATTCCGAATTTCAAAAGGGCTTTGAGGGAAGTGTCGCAGGAAAAGAGAAAGACCTTGTCTCTGATTTTGGAAATCCATTCGCATTGACTTCGAAGAGACGGTCCCGCGGAAACGAGCATCGCCGGTGTGTTCGCGAATTTTTCCTTTAAGAGTTCTACCCGAGTGCGTGGATTGTTCGGATCGGGAAAGTTCGCGGTGTTGACGAACGTATTGCGAACCCAGATTCTTTCGAACTCGAACTTGGTCAAAAGATCGCTCATCTTGGAGGAAAGAATTTTACGGATCTTGATTTCCAATTCTCCGTAATACGCTTCGTTGAGCGCGGTGCTTGCGGCGTTTCTAAAAACCCGAATTCCCGAAACACGTTCCACCGGAAGAGATTCCAAATAATTCCATAGAAGATTGAGTGCGGAAAGACCTAAGAACAAATGTCGACCCGGAACATCCATCACGGGCTCGAGAACTTCTTCCCAAAGAGGAAAGATGAGTTCGGGATGTTCGTCCACGAGAAGAAGAATCTGACCCGGCTCCATGTTTCCGTGAACTTCTTCGATGAGATGCGGATTTCCGAGGCCGATGACGGCAACAAGATCGGTCGGTGTTATTTTTTGCGTCTGAAGAATTCGCCGTGCTTGGGTAAGAGGGGCCACCGCGCTCGCAAGAGCGCGTCCGCCCAACTCTAAAAATCTCTCTTTCGGATTTTTAGCGGGTTTCAGAGCGAAATGTAAATTCGAGTCGGGTTCTCGTTGGAAATAGAGAGATAAGTACGGCTTTTTCCCGAATATTTCTCTTGTCTTTTCAGAGAGATTGTGAGACATAATAACCCAGGTGCATTCTAATCCCTGCCCAAATCTGGTCAATTGGAAACATCTTTCCGGATCAATCGGAAACGAAAAACACAAAAACTATGTATTTAAAAAGTCTGAATATTGTTGGATTCAAAACGTTCGCGGACGAGACCGAAATTCTTCTCGATCCGGGATTTACCGCCGTTGTCGGCCCGAATGGTAGCGGTAAGTCGAACATCGTTGACGCCGTAAAATGGGTCTTCGGTGAAAAGTCCGCGAAGGGACTTCGCGGAGACAAGATGGACGACGTGATCTTTCACGGTTCCGAAGCGCGCAAGCCTGCGGGTTATGCGGAAGTTTCCGTCATCTTCGATAATTCTTCTCGATTGATTAAGATGGATTATCCGTCCGTTAAGATGACTCGCCGTCTTTACATGGACGGGAACAACGAATACTGCATCAACGATTCTCGAGTTCAAAGAAAGGACATCGAAAAACTTCTGATGGATACGGGGATCGGTAAGTCTTCTTACTCGATCATGGAACAGGGAAAGGTCGACCGGATTCTTCATTCCAAACCGGAAGAACGAAGACTGATCTTCGAAGAAGCCGCCGGAATTTCCAGATTCAAACTGGAACGTCAAGAAGCGCTGAAGCGTCTGGACGACACGAAACAAAATCTTCTCCGCATCCAAGACATCATGAATTCCATGAAGAAGGAAATGGAAGTCAAGGAAAAGCAGGCCGAAAAAGCGGAGGCCTATTTCAAACTCAAGGCGGAGTTGGACGAAACCGACAAAATCATACGTTATCTGAAATTCTCCACTCTTACCAAAAAGCTGAAAGCTTCGGAAGAAGAACTGCAAGGCATTAAGGATAAGAATCAAACCCTGCTCGATACGATCAGCGAGGAAACCGGTCGAATCGAAGTATTAGAAAAAGATAAATCGGAAATCGAAAAGCGGGTTTCCGAAATCGACAAGAAATTATACGATCACCTTTCTCAAACGAAGATTCAAAAAGAGAAGATCGAAAAGAACAAACAGATCATACTCGAATACGAGGAAAGAATCTCCGAGATGACGGAAACTCTGAACGGAGAGGAATCTTCTTTGAGTTTGCTCGTAATCGATTTGGAAAGAATTCAAAGAGAATGCGCCGAACTCGAAGGTGAAATCGAACTTCTTCAGGAAGAAATCCAAAAGCTGAAAGATTCCAAACTCGTTCTCGAAAAACAAATCGAAGACGAGAACGCGGCCGTTTTGGAAAAGGAATCCAAGATCGCTTCCAACGATAAGGCCCACAACGAACTTCGCGAGAAGCTCAAAGAAGTCATCTTTGAGTTGATCAGCCAACTTGAATCCAGAAAGAAAGAAGCGATCGATACGGAAAACAGAAGAAAGGAACTGAAAGAGTTTCTTCTTTCTAAGATGTCCGAATACGCGCGCGAGATTGCGGAGCTAAGGGAGAATTGGGAGCTTTCCGAAAAGTCCAAGATCGCTTCCGTTCTTGAAAAACTGAACTTAGGCGATGTTCAATCCAAACTAGAAGAATTCGTTCACCTCGAAGACATGATCCGTAACATTCTTTTCGATCGGGACGGATTCTTATCCAGAAAAGAAACGTTGGATCAACAGATCGAAGACTTGATCTTGGATAACGAAAATCTTACGAGAAGCATCAAGGATTCCGGTTTAAAGATCGAATCCTTGCGCGAGAATCTGGAAGCCAACAAGGAACAAACGGTATTCTTGGAAAAAAAAGTTTTGGAACTCGGTTCCGAAAGAAATTCAAGACTGGAAGCCGCAAAGGCGATCGGGCTCCGTAAGGAAGAGATCGAAAAGAGAATTCAAAACGCGAAGGATGGAATCCAGAACGTAATCTCCAAAAAACAGGAATTTGAACGAGAGGTTTCCGAACTCGAACAGCAGATCGAGTCGAGCTACAACGAATTCTTGGATATGAGCCGCGCTCTCGAATCCGAAAAGGAATCTCTGCGGAATATCTTAAAAGAGATTCAAAATCTCAAACACGATATTCAAAAGAATCAGGACGATTTTAAAAATCTGATTCCCGTGTTGACCGAAAAGGAAAGAACGGTTTCCGGTTTGAAAGTTCAGATCGATTCTTTTACGGAAGAATTGTACAACGATTATTCCATTTCGGAACAAGAACTCGTCGCGGAGTTTCAAAACCGTAATTTGGAACGAACCAAAGAAGAAGTCAAACTGAAGAGGCTCAAGTCAGACATCCAAATGCTCGGTTCGATCAACCCTCTTTCCATCGAAGAATATAGAAGCGTGAAGGAAATCTACGAACACCATCGCGTTCAAAAAGAGGACATCGAAAAATCAAAAGCTGATGTGGAGGACGTTCTCAATCGAATCAACGAAGAATCCGAGAAATTATTCCGCGAAACCTTTGAGAAGATTCGTGAGAATTTTCAAGAAACGTTTTCCACCCTGTTTAACGGCGGACGTGCGATGTTGGAACTCACCGAGAACGAGGATAGCTTAAACGCCGGAATCGAAATTATGGCCGAGCCGCCGGGCAAACACGTTCAGAATTTACGTTTACTATCGGGCGGTGAAAAATCGATGACCGCGATCGCGCTTCTCTTTGCGATTTACATGGTGAAACCTTCTCCATTCTGTTTTCTGGATGAGATCGACGCGGCTCTGGACGAGGCGAACAAACTTCGCTTTTGTCAAATCTTGGATAAGTTCAAGGATAAGTCCCAGTTTATCGTGATCACGCACGCGCAATCCACGATCAATCGTGCGAATTCTTTGTTCGGAGTTACGAATGAGGAACCGGGGATCTCGAGAATTCTCTCTTTGAAGCTCGATGAAGCCGCTTCGATCGCGGAGAAAGTTACCGAAGCGGCCGTTTAATCTTGCGTAGATCGCGTTCCGTTTAAACGGGAGAAGTATAGGTTAGGTTCGCGACTTTAGCGACTAATCGTTGTTAGGTGATTTTGGATGCGTTTTTTTTGAGCGCACCTAATTCGCAGAATTCATTCAATTCCATCGACCTAACCTTCGGTTCTTTTCAAGGTATTTTCGTCCGACTTCGGTATCTGTTCTTCTGTTTTGAGTTTCTTTAAGAACGGTTTGCTTCTACGTTGATCCAAACTGAGGTGGAATATCCTCCGGGGTTAAGAACCAAATCGGATTTGGTCGAAATTCAAGACTTTTCGTGATACGGTTGTTAAGTAGGTCTAAGTGCCAGAGGTAACCGTAAGAGTTTTGGAAGGTTGGAGATCCCACATTTAATTTTTCTTCGATAGAATCTCCGACGCCGGAATCATCCAACCAAATCATATAATTCACCAAAAAACATCGAGACACTCCGTGAGCGGCGGCGATTACACCTAAGATCGCCCAAACTCCGGTATCCACTCTCATATTCAAACGGACTAGTTTCCCGACATCCCTCTGATACAAGGTTTTCTGCGCATTTCGATTGATTCTCCGTTTGGAAAGAAGAAACTTTTGATATTTACGCAACAACGGAAGAATTCGTTTAGGCAAAGCCTTTCGTTTTTCTGCGCTCAACGAGTTGAGGTAGCTTTCCGGAAAAAGAAGAGTTTCCACGTTCGATCTGGATGAAACCAAACCGGATTGAATCTTCTGATCGATGTCGATATAAATTCCTGCCATACCCGTACGGTTCCGTATCCTTCCTTCGAAGAAGGCGAAAGAAAAAAAAATCCAATCGAATCAAAAACAAACTCCAGAATCGGAATCCTTTGTTTAAACCGAAGCGGAAAACGAAGACGGAATTCAAAACGAAATCGAAAACTCGCTTCCAATTTCTTCTTCGAATCTTCTCTTCTTGACGGCGCGGCCCTCTCCGAAGATTTCTACAGTAGAATGACTTCTTCTTCCGACACAAACCGCGATCCTCTTGTCATTGCAGGTAAAACGTTTCAATCCAGACTCTTCCTTGGAACCGGCAAGTTTTCTTCGGGCGAAGCGATGCAAAAGGCGATCCTCGCTTCCGAAACGGAAGTCGTAACCGTCGCACTTAGACGAGTCGATCTGGAAGCCCCTGAAGACGATATTCTTTCCAGAATCGATCGAAACAAAATTCTCCTTTTGGCAAATACGAGCGGTGCGAGAAACGCGGAAGAAGCGATTCGACTGGCGAAACTGGCGCGAGAACTCGGAGCCGGTGATTGGGTGAAACTCGAGGTGACCCCTGATCCGGTTTACTTGTTACCCGATCCGATCGAAACTTTAAAGGCCGCCGAGGTTCTCGTCAAAGAAGGATTCAAGGTTCTCCCTTACATCAACGCAGATCCGATTCTTTGCAAGCATTTGGAAGAAGCCGGTTGCGCAACGGTAATGCCGCTCGGTTCTCCGATCGGTTCCAATCTCGGAATCCGTACAAAAGCGAATCTTGAAATCATCATTGCTCAATCCAAAATTCCCGTAGTGGTCGACGCGGGACTGGGTCTTCCTTCCCACGCTGCGGAGGCGATGGAACTCGGTGCAGACGCGGTTCTCGTCAATACCGCGATCGCAATTGCAAAGAATCCTTCCGCAGTGGCAAGAGCGTTTAGACTTGCGACCGAAGCGGGACGTCTCGCAAAGCTCTACGGTGGAACGGGGGCAAAATTCAAATTAGAGGCTTCGGCTTCCAGTCCTTTAACCGGTTTTTTAAACGAAGAAGAAAGAGATGTACACGGATCTCTTTGACGGGACTTCGTTCGAGGACGCGGTCGAAATCGTCCGTTCCAAAACGAAAAACGACGTAGAAAGCGCGCTTCATAAATCTTCGTCCAGGCAATCGGTTACATTCGAAGATTATGTTTCTCTTATATCTCCAGCGGCATCCGGGTATTTGGAGCCGATGGCAATTCTTTCGAAACAAATCAAAAAAGAACGTTTTGGAAACACGATCCAGCTCTACATGCCCTTGTACCTTTCCAATGAATGCCGCTCTTCCTGTCTTTACTGCGGATTCAGCTACGAGAATAAAATTCCGCGCAAAACGTTAAGCGAAGAAGAGATCGAGCGGGAAGCGCGAGTCCTCAAGTCGAAAGGGATCCGCCACCTTGTAGTATTGACGGGAGAGGATTACAGTAAAACGAATTTGGAATACATTCGAAACGCGGTGTCGATTCTAAAAAAATCCTTCGATTCCATCGCGATCGAAATCTATCCGCTCGATCAAGAACCGTACGAATCTTTGATCGGGTCGGGGGCGGAAGCGCTCATCGTTTATCAAGAAACATACGATCCGATCGTTTATGCGGAGAATCATTATCGCGGAATCAAAAAGAACATGCGTTATCGTCTCGAGGCCCCGGATCGGGGAGGGAAGGCGGGATTTAGACGCATCGGACTCGGCGCTCTTCTTGGGCTTTCCAATCCTCTCGGAGAATTGTATAAGCTCGGAGAACATGCAAAATACCTAATGAAAGAATACTGGAGAACTTCCTTCCAGGTTTCTCTTCCTAGAATGCGGCCTGCGGCCGGGGATTTCCAAAAAATCATTCCGATCGGCGACAAAGATTTCGCGCGTTATCTGTTTGCGTTTCGGATTTCCTTTCCCGACGTGGGTCTCGTTCTTTCCACGAGAGAATCCCCAAAACTCAGGGATCATCTTTGCGAACTCGGGATTACGCACATGTCCGTGGAATCCAAAACGGAACCTGGCGGTTATTCCGATTCAGGCGCGCTCAAACAATTCGAAATCGAGGACAACCGAACGATTCCCGAATTATTGACCACGCTCAGAGCGCGCGGATTAGATCCCGTCTTTAAAGACTTCGACCGCGCTTTATTGGAGTGAAGAAAAACCTAAAATTGGACGGAACGGAACCGACGCTTTGCAGCTTATAGCCGGCAGGTTGTTTTCACGGCTTTTCCTTTCCGCAAAAAAAAAGAGCGGGTTTTTCTTCCCGCTCTTTTCGTTTTTCGCGTTCAAAGTTCTACTTTGAAGGAAACTCGATTGATTCTAAGATTTATTTTTTGTTCGCGTTGTATGCGTTTACGATACAATCGTTGAACGGTTTACACTGAGACTTGTGGTTTTCGAAACAAGCTGCGACTGCCGCGGTATGTTTTTTGCAGGAGTTCAAGCAACCCGCTTTTACTTTCGTTTTTTCATCGGCGCTGAGTTTTCTTGGAGCATTTTGTTCCACACAGCCGGAGTAAAAACCGCAAACTTCGTTACAAGTAGCCGATTGAGCTGACAAGGAACCTGCCAGAAGGAAGAAAGAAAGAATCAATAGAAAGAGATGTTTCAACGTCTTCTCCTTTGAAACGATTAGCGACGCAGGGATTCGAACCCCGGACCTGCGGATTATGATTCCGTTGCTCTAACCAGCTGAGCTACGTCGCCGCTTTGTTTGGACCCGATAAAATCGGTTCCAGTGCTATTTTTTTCAGGGGAATCACCCTGTCAAGGTTTCCTTCTAACCTAAGACTTCCAGATTTCGATCAGATTTTTCCATGCGGAAGCCGATGAGATTTCCTCGATTTTTTTCGTCGTCACTTCCTTGCGTTCCTTCCATCGTTCTAAAACCGAATTCATGATTTCGGACTGGATCGTTTTCCAATCTTCGCGGGCGGCTTCGTGAAATGAAATCGTTTGGGAAGAATCCTGAACGGCTTTCAATCGATCGAGCAATTCCGGAATTTCGAATTCCTCCAATTCTTCCTTACGAGATTCTAAAGTCGAATCGAGAATGTTCTTGGAAGTTTCGTATTCTTTTTGAAGTAGAGTGTAATAGAAATTCTCCTCTTCACCTGCGTGCCTGGAAACTCGGGATGCGAACCGATGTTCGGTAAGATCTCTCCAAGATTCGTTTCTTCCTGAACGCGGAAACGAAGTGATCGTTTCCGTTTGCAAATCCTTAGGCAAACGAGTTTCAAAACCGCCGCCGCTCGTTTCACTCGCGGCGCCACCCATAACCGACTCATTCGTTCCCGCATTCTCCCATGCATCCAAAAAGGAAGAATTCAATATCAAAAACAAAAACGAAGCGCTCAGCCACGGAGAAGCGGCAATCTCCAAGGAAGGAAAATTTCCGGATTGGAAACCGGGAGAATTCTCCGCATCGATTCCCGCTAACGCCGCTCCGGAACGTTTGAACCAAATCGGAAGAACAGCGCGATCGGAGCTCAGATCGATCGTTACTTTAGAAAAATTGAATTCGATTTTTTCGAAGATCGCGGACAAAAGATAAATCGCAAAAAGGGCGCGGGTTCCGTTTAATTTCGGAGTGAGCAGAAAGAATTCTCCGTCGCGTTCGATGATTTTTTCGACAAGACTTGCGGGAATGTCCAAATCCAGAATTTGTTCGAGTCCGAAAGAATCCCCGGCTAAGATTTGAAATTCTAACCGATAGATCGAAGCGTTCCGAGTTGATTTCGTTTTCTGCTTTGCTTCGACTTCGATCTTTTCTTCCATCATTGCGATCTTGGAGGAGAGTGTGGATTCTTCGCTTGCAAAAGGGAAATAGAGAGATTCTCCCCATACGAATGCGGGAAAGAATTTGGACGGAACTCCGGCAAACGGCGGATCGACGATCTTCGATAGATTCGTAATCGAACGAGCGGGGGATTCTTCCGTTTCCAAGAGTTCGAAGCGTTCAAACCAAGATTCCGAAAACGCGATGCAATACTTCGCGTTTTGTTCTTCGGCCCAAGTTTTCAATTGGGCAAAAAATTCTTTCAAAGCGGCTTCGGTCGGTTCGGATGTTTCGAATAAGATCGTGAAGGTTTCGCGATCCAGTCTTCGTTTTAACTCCGCTTCGGTAAGAAAATGAATTTGTCTCATGGATTTCTCAAACGCTGAATAATATTTATGCAGAATGTAAATTATCAGTACTGTCTCTGTACGAAAATTAAGCTAGTTGCCAATCGGATTGGAAAAAAGATAAAATCTGCTACCGCAGTGTATTTTAGGGCTTGCCTGCCTTTCAAGGAATTTTACTTTGATTCCGGATTCGTCCCGCAATCGGAGAGAAGAAGGGAATTCCTCCCTTTTTTTCGGAAATCATCCGATTTCATTCCAATGGTACGATAATTGCTTATAGTTTACAGACGCA